>NZ_JBIRYI010000010.1:0-294930 GCF_044389675.1 Promicromonospora kroppenstedtii
CGGGCGCGGGCCGGCCCCCTACCGGGGGTGTTGGTTCAAACGTGTGGGGGGCGGCCGCCCGCGCGCCCCACCACCTGACGTTCTACCGACTGCTCGAGTTACCGAACGTCCCCGCCGTCCAGCGACGCCGCCACCTCCGCGATCCACCGGCGCTGCGCCCGCGTCTCCACCGCGCGCCGGTGGTAGTGCGCGCGGACCCACGCCACGGCGTCGTCGGGCGCCACGCCGCTCATGATCGCGAGCACCGAGAGCGCCGTGCCCGTGCGGCCCGCCCCGCCGCCGCAGGCGATCTCGACCCGCTCGACCTCCGCCCTCGTGTGCGCCTCCCGCAGCGCGGCCAGGGCCTGCTCGGTCGAGTCGGGCAGCCGGAAGTCGCGCCAGCGGACCCACCGGTACTCCCGGCCGGGCACGGCCGGGTCCCGGCCGCGCAGGTAGACCGCGAAGTCGGGCGGCGGCACATCGCCACGCGGACGGCGCAGCCCCGTCCCCCGGACGCGCCGTCCGTCAGGGAGCTCGACGACGCCGCCGTCGGCCAGGTTCCAGTGATCCATCGCTTCAGCCTAGGCAGCCGGACGGCGATGAGTAATGGGGTCTGCCGCAGTCGGATGGTGAGGGAAACCGGAGAAGGAGCCTGAGATGAGCAAGGTGATCACGCACATGACGATGTCCCTGGACGGGTTCATCGCGGACCCGGACGACCGCATCGATGACATCTTCGACTGGTACGCCGTCGGACCGGTCGAGGTGCCCAGCGCCAACGAGGGCGTCTCGCTGCTGGTCGACGAGGCCAGCGCCGAGATGCTGCGCGACCTCACCGACGGCACCGGCGCGCTCGTGTCCGGCAGGCGCCTGTTCGACATCACCGACGGCTGGGGTGACAGCCATCCTGTGGGCGCCCCGGTCGTCGTCGTCACGCACCACGTTCCCGAGAACGCGGACCGCTGGCCGCGGACCACGTTCGTGGGCGACGTCGGAGAGGCGGTCGCCCGTGCGCGCGAGATCGCCGGCGACAAGGACGTCACGATCGCGAGCGCGAACGTGGCCCAGCAGGCGCTCGATCTCGGCCTGGTGGACGACGTCTGCGTCAGCCTGGCCCCGGTGCTGCTCGGCGCGGGCATCCCGTACTTCGCCGACCTCGGCCGGCACCTGCTCCTGGAGGACCCGGAGGTGGTCCAGGGCAAGCGCGCCCTGCACCTGCGCTACCGGGTGCGCCGCTGAAATGACTTCGGTCGGTTGCGTCGAGACCGGTCGGTCAACCGACCGGTCTCGACGCAACCGACCGAAGTCACTCAGACGGTGGGCAAGGGGCCCGTCAGAAGGTCCAGCGCTGCGCGGCCGTACCGGAGCAGGTGCGGATCTCCAGGCGCTGGCCGTCGTGCAGGGGAGCGCCCCCGACCGCGGTCAGGCACTTGCCCGACTGCGGGTTGACGATCGCCTGGTCGCCCGACCGGTAGGTCCAGCTCTGCGCCCCGGTGCCGTTGCACTCCCACAGCTGCACGACGGCGCCGTCGGCGGTGCCGCCGGACGCGACGTCCATGCAGCGGCCGAGCGCCGCGAGCGTGGAGCCGGACCTGGTCCAGGTCTGCGCCGTGTTGCCGGAGCAGTTGACGATCTGCAGCGGGTTGCCGTTGACCGAGTCGGCCCAGGGGACGTCCACGCACATGCCGTTGGACGCGTGCACCGGGCCCGTGCCCGCGGGGAGGGTGCCGGTGCCACCATCGCCCCCGCCGCCGTCGGACCCGGCGATGGGCGTCGCGGTGCCCGAGAACGGGTCGAGCTGGATGTAGGCCGCGGACGGGTTGCCGTCGTGGACCAGCGACTCCTGGGCCAGGACGTCGTCGAACGCGAAGCCGTACGCCTTGCCGTTGGCCATCTGCTGGTGGATGAACTTGGAGTAGTAGTCGGTGACCGACGCCGCGTAGAAGCCCGACGTGCTGGTGCCCGGCTGGGTGGTGCGGGTCAGCAGCGTGGAGCGGTGGAAGCCGGCGCACAGGGTGCGGGCGATGGCACCGATGTCGTTGTTCGGCGCGGCCAGGTCGTTGTAGCAGCCGAAGATCGAGTCGCTCGACGGCTTGCGGAACTCGGTCACGTACGCGCCCGAGGCGTTGGTGAACCGCATGACGCCGTTCTGCACCCGGCCGGTGAACACCGCGGCGGGATCGTAGGAGTAGGGCGCGACGGTGAGGTTCTCGTTCGTGTACTTGGCCCACACCTGGTCCACGTAGGAGGACAGGATGTTGGCGTCGATCTGCCCCGTCCCGATCGCGTGCCCGGGCGCGAGGATGCGCAGCAGCGACCCGTCCGGGGCGCGCTGGGCGAGGTTGCCCCAGCCGGGGGTGGCGGCCAGGGCGTTGACGACGTTCTGGTAGCCGTTCGGCTTGAGCATGCCGGTGCTGATGACCGTGCCGTCGGCCTTGCGCAGGCCCGTCTGGTACGGGGCCGAGAGGAAGTCGACCTGGGTGCTGTTGATCCACAGGCCGTCGTTGTTCAGCGTGAACTCGGTCCAGCTGAACAGCTTGTTGCGGTTCGGGTCGCTCGGGTTCTGCACGGCGGGCTGCACCAGCCGGCCGTCGTTGACGACCTTGAAGCTGAGCTTGCTGCCGTACGAGAAGTACACACGGCCCGACATCTTGGGCAGCTGGATGGTCTTGGACTGTCCGTCAGCAGGCCCGGCGATCGAGGCGTCCGGGGCGTCCACGGGTGTGCCGCCCACGGTGGGCCAGGCGTGGAACGTGCCCGCCGCGTCGGCCCAGCCGAGCTGGCCGGTGCCAGGGTCGCCCAGGACGTAGACGAAGACCTGGTCGCCACGGCCGGAGTCGTTGGTGATGGTCAGGGGGATGGTGGCGGGGACGGCCGCCGCGGGGGTGGGCTGCGCGACGACGAGCGTTGCCGCCGCGACCGCGAGCGCGCCGAACGTGGCGAGCACGGTGCGGAGCCTGTTGTTGTGGAGTCTGGGCCTTCGTGCACGGGACAGGGTTCGTGACATGGGGAGATCTCCTCGTGTATCCGGGTAGCACGCCGTTGTACTTACTGGACTGTCAGGGAATCGGATATTAGTGAGGAACCCTGCCAATGTCACGAGTTGGACACTGTTTTTCACCCGGGTGGGTGATTACCGCCGCTGGTCGAGGATCGCCTGCGTGGCGTTGTCGATGTTCTGGACGAGCTTGTGCACGCCGTCGAGGAGGAACACGAGGCCGACCAGGATGGCCATGATCCCCAGGACGACGGCGGTACCGGCGGCGATGCCGGGGCCGAGGGTGAGCAGCAGCATCCCGAGGATCAGGCCACCGAGCCCCAGGGTGATCGGGCCGGCCGACTTGTTGGCCACGGTCGGGGAGTTCTGGACGCCATCGGTCGCATCAGTCATGTCGCACATGGTCGTGGCCCGACGGGGGCCGTAGCGAGGGGTGTCAGCGGGTGAAGTCTCGGGCTGATGGAAGTTCAGCAAGCGCCGGAGGGCCGCATCCCGGCGCGATCCGGTCGTTTCTGGCCTGGCGAACGAGTCAGCGGCGGCGCACCCGGGCAACGCGAAAGGCCCTCCCGCTCAGCGTTTCCGCTGGCTGGAGGGCCTTTCCGCACGGTGGGCGATACTGGGATCGAACCAGTGACCTCTTCGGTGTGAACGAAGCGCGCTACCCCTGCGCCAATCGCCCGTGCTGCCTGCCCCGTCGGGGCGTGCGTGGACGATATTAGCCTGGTTCGAGCGCGGATGCGAAATCCGAATCGCCGGAGGGTGTCAGGGGTCGGTGCGCTCCCGCATGTTGCGCTCGAAGAGGTCGCGCGCGGCGGCCGACAGCTCGCCGATCTGCAGGTCCACCCCGTCGAGCCAGACCGTGGGCTGGACGTTGCGCACGGACCCGGTCAGCAGCATCCGCGCCTCGCCGGAGGAGACCTGGTCGAGCACCGAGAACGGCAGCTCGCCCTCCTTGGCCTCGCGCACGGGCAGGCCGGCCTCGGCGCCCCACTCGAGCAGCAGCTCGCGCGTGATGCCGGCCAGGCAGCCCACGCTGAGCGGGGGCGTGACCAGCTCGCCGTCGAGCTCCAGGAACACGTTCGAGCCGGTGCCCTCGCACAGGTCGCCCGCGGTGTTCGCGAAGACCGACTCGTCGGCGCCCTTGCCGATCGCGTCCGCCAGGGCGACGACGTTCTCGGCGTAGGACGTCGTCTTCAGGCCCGCGACCGCACTGTTCTCGTTGCGGGTCCAGGGGGACCGTGCGGCCCGCCCGGTGGGTACGACGACGGCCTCGGTCGCCGCCACGACCACCGTCTGCGGCCCGTCCGAGCGGCCGGAGCCCAGGGGGCCGACGCCGTCGGTCACGGTGATGCGCAGGCGTCCGGCGTCGGGCGAGGCGGCCAGCACGGCGTCGACGCCGTCCCGGACCTTGCGCAGGTCCAGGGTCGCCATGCCCATGCCGGCCGCCGACCGCTCCAGGCGCGCGAGGTGGCGCGTCAGGGCGAACGCGTGCCCGTTCAGGACGGCGCAGGTCTCGAAGACGCCGTCGCCGACCGTGATGCCGTGGTCCACCGCGCTGAGCGCGGCCTCGCCGGGCGCGACCATGCGCCCCTCTGTCCAGATGACCGTCATGCCGCCCAGTGTGTCACCGGCGCAGCGTCACGTGGGTCACCTCCGGGGTGTGCCGCACGGTGGTGGACGAGAACTCGATGGGCGGCACGCCGTCGAACACGCGCGTGCCCGAGCCGAGCGTGAACGGCACCACGTGCAGGCGCAGCTCGTCCACGTGCCCGGCGGCGAGGTACTCGTTGAGCGTGGTCGCGCCGCCCGCGATGGAGATGTCGCCGTCGCCGGCGGCCGCCCGGGCCTGGGCGAGCGCGCTCTCGATGCCGTCGGTCACGAAGTGGAACGTGGTGCCGCCCTCCATCGGGACGGACTCCCGTGGGTGGTGCGTGAGCACGAAGACCGGCCCGTGGTACGGCGGGTTGTCGCCCCACCAGCCCGTCCAGTCGAGGTCCCACGCGCCGCGGCCGGGCGTGAACATGTTGCGCCCCATGATGTACGCGCCCGCGCCGACGATGGCGTCCACCTCGGCCCGGTGCGCGTCGCCGTGCTCGAACATCCAGGTGTGGAGGCGCTCGCCCGCGAGCGGGCCGAACGGGTGCTCCAGGCTCTGGTCGTGCCCGGCGGAGTAGCCGTCGAGCGAGACTGCCAGGTCTGCTTTCACGATTCCCATGCGTGGTGGACGGCGGACGCCGTCAGGAATCATCGGTGCCGCGGATCACGCCTCGCCCCGGTAGCTCCCGAAGCTCCACAGGTTGCCCTCCGGGTCGCGGACCACGCAGGAGCGGCCGCCGTAGTCCTGGTCGGCCGGCTCCTGGAGGCCGGAGCCCCCGGCGGCGAGCGCGGCCGCGTAGGTGCTGTCGACGTCGTCCGTCACGGCGTAGGCCGAGCCCGTCCCGACCTGGTCGGGCCACCGGGGCCGCGGCCGGTGCGTGCCGAGCATGACGCCGCCGCCGTCCGGCCAGGTCAGCTCGGCGTGCTGGACGACGGCGGGGTCGGTGTCGTCCCGGTACACGGCGCGCTCGGTGAAGCCGACGGCCTTCAGCCAGGTCAGGGCGGCGTCCGCGTCGCGGTAGGTGAGGGTCACCCACAGCCCGGTGCTCATGATCGTCCTCCTCGGTCGGGTGCCTCCCACGATGCCCCGGCCGGGTCGGCGACGTCTTGAACGAACGGGAGCTCCTCGCGCAGCCAGGTGGACGGCGTGCACCCGCCCAGGGCCACCCACTCGCGGGTCATGTGGGCGTGGTCGGCGTACCCGGCGGCCGCGGCGACGTCGGCCAGGCGGGCGCGCCCGGATCGGGCGGCGACGACGAGGGCGCGGCGCGAGCGTGCGAGCCGGGCGACCCGCCGCAGGTCCCGCGGCGTGAGCCCGCACTCGGCGCGGACCAGGTCCTGCAGGTGGCGACGGCTCCAGCCCTGCTCGTCGGCGACGCGGTGGACCTGGCCGCCGCCCGCGATGCGGGACAGCGCCCGCCCGACGTCGGCCCGCGGGCCAGGCTCGCCGGCCCGGGCGAGCCGGTCGACGAGGACCCGCGTGACCGTCGCGCCGTCCGGGGAGTCGGCGAGCATCTCGGGGAGGTCCGCGAGGTGCGGCGCGACCTCCGGCAGGCTCGTCAGCTCACCGGCGAGCTCGCCCGCGGGCACACCCAGCAGCGCCCGGGCGCCGCGCAGCGTGAGGGTCACGCTGATGCCGCGCTGGTACCCGCGGTGGTGGATGGCGGCGGGCCGGGTGTGCAGGCCGGACACGCACGACCAGGTCCGGCGCCGGGAACCGGCCGACCCGGCCCACGAGACGTCGAGGGGTTCGCCGAGCGGCAGCTCGAACGTCAGCCCGGTGCCGGGCATGCCCCGGTGCACGCCCGGGGCTCCCATGTCGAGGTCGTACGGTACGACGGCGGTGACATAGGGAGCGAGGACCTCCGGGACCCCGGGGGCAGGGACGCGAGCCACGGATCCACGGTAGCCCGGGCCTCCGACACCGGGCCCCTCACACCCGCTCCTGGACGCCCGCCCGGCCCGTCAGGACGACGCCAGCGCCACCAGTCGCTCCGCCTTCAGCTCGGTCTCGTGCCACTCCGCCGTCGGGTCGGAGCCCCACGTGATGCCGGCGCCCGTGCCGAAGCGCAGCACGCCGTCGGCCCACCAGAAGGTGCGGATGCCGACGGCCAGGGACGCCCGGCCGTCGTCGACCCAGCCCACGGCCCCGCAGTAGGGCCCGCGCGGGGCGGGCTCGAGCTCGCCGATGATGCGCAGTGCGCTGGACTTCGGCGCGCCCGAGACCGATCCGGGCGGGAAGGTCCCGGCCAGCAGCCGGTGCCACAGCTCGCCGGGACGCACGACGTCGTCGGCCAGCGTGCCGCGTACACGCGAGACCAGGTGCACCAGCCCGGGGTGCTCCTCCACGGCCAGCAGCGAGGTGACCTCGACCGTGCCCGGGCGGCAGACGGTCTGCAGGTCGTTGCGCACCAGGTCGGTGATCATCACGTTCTCGGCCCGGTCCTTCTCGGTCAGGCCGTCGGGCGTGCGCGCCGTGCCCTTGATCGGGCCGGACTCCACGACGAGCCCGTCGGGCCCGTCCGTCACGGACAGGTACAGCTCGGGCGAGGCGCTGACCACCCACACGGGGTCCAGCCCGGTCGTGGCCGGCACGTGCACGGCGGCCGCGTGCGGCGCGGGGTTGCCGGCGGCCAGGCGTGCGGCCAGGGCCCGGGCGTCGGGCTCGGCACCGTCGGGAGAGAGGGGTGCCGACAGCACCCGGCAGATGTTGGCCTGGTAGACGTCGCCCTCGCGCACGTGCGCGCGGACCTGCCGCACGGCGGCCTCGTAGGTGGCCTGGTCCATCGAGGATGTCCACGTGTCGGACGCCGGGCCGTGCCAGCTTCCCGCCGCGCCCGCGTCCGCGTCGTGCACGCGGGCGAAGCGCCAGGCGCGCGCCGGGCCCTCGAAGTCGGCGACGACGAACCACGTGCCGCTCTCCAGCCGTTCGGGCTGTTCGCGCACGTCGACGCACTCGACCGCGCCGGTCGCGACGCGTCCGGCAAAGCTCGCCCAGCCGGTGGTGCCCGTCACTTCAGGGGCGGTCGCCGGGACGTCGTCGCGGGACGGAACCGGGAAGATCGTGCGGTTTGCGGGCAGATGGGCCGGGCTGGGTGACACGGGACAACCGTACGGGCGGCGCGTGCGATTGGACGGTTCGCCCTCCGTTCGATTAATGTTCAGAACGCCGGAACACCGGGGGAAACCCCAGGATGCCCGGCTTCGCGGATGTAGCTCAGTGGTAGAGCATCACCTTGCCAAGGTGAGGGTCGCGGGTTCAAGTCCCGTCATCCGCTCGGAAAGTCGCTCTCGTGATTCTTCGGCTGAAGAGAGCACCCGTCGGTCGAGGTCTGACCGGGCGGTGGGTTGGCCGAGAGGCGAGGCAGCGGCCTGCAAAGCCGTACACACGGGTTCGAATCCCGTACCCACCTCGCAGCACGCCGGGCGATTGGCGCAGCGGTAGCGCGCTTCCCTGACACGGAAGAGGTCACTGGTTCGATCCCAGTATCGCCCACCAGCAAGGCAAGGCCCTCTGGCCAGCGGAGACGCAGGTCAGAGGGCCTTTTGCATGCCTGGTGCTGATGGACTGGTGTGGACAGCAGGAGCCCCTTTGGGACTCCCGGGGTCCCACAGCGGTCCCACAGGCCGGTGTTCGCAGAACACCTGACTGTGGGAGGTAGTGCCATGACAGAGAAGCGCGGTTTCGGGATGGTCGAGCGTCGCAAGAACGCTCGCACGGGTAGGACGACGGGTTTCCGTGCCCGGTACGTCGGGCCGGACACGGCAAAGCACTCGCTGACCTTCACTGCGAAGGTCGATGCCGAGGCATGGCTGTCTCGGGAAGAAGGCCTGATCGCTCGTGGGGAGTGGACGCCGCCGGGATGGCGAGCCGCTGCTGTGTCGATCACGGTGGACCAGTACGCGGAGCGGAACCTCGCACTGCGACACCTGTCGCCGCGCAGCCGCGAGGAGTACGACCGCTACCGGGAGCGGTTCATCACGGACAAGCCGATCGGGCGTGCCGGGCTCCGGTCGGTGACCTCGCTGGACGTCACGGCGTGGCTGACCGACGTACGGGCCTCCACGGGCCCGACGATGGCTGCCCGCGTCTACGGGTTCCTCTCCTCGATCTTCAACGCTGCCCTCCGTGACGGGTTGGTGGACCGGAGCCCGTGCACCGTCCGCGGCGCCTCCAGCGCGCCGCGAGCCTCGGCCAAGGCCGTCGCGACGCCAGCGGAGGTCGCTGCCTTGCTGGGGCACCTGCCCGAGCGGTATCGGGTGATGGTGCTCCTTGCGGCCTGGAGCGGCCTGCGGTCGGGCGAACTTCGTAACCTCCGGCGTCGGGACGTCGGCGCGGCAGGCAGGACCGTGAGCGTGCACAGCCAGGTCCAGAACCTTCGTGGGCAGGGCAAGGTCGTGCGGGACGTCAAGACGGCCGCTGCGCGCCGTGTGGTGGCCCTGCCGCCTGCTGTGGCGTCCGTTCTCAAGGAACAGCTCGCCAGCGCCGCACAGCCCGGCCAAGACGGGCTCGTGTTCCCTTCGACGGTGGGGACGCCGATCTCGCAGTCGACATTCTGGGAAGCTTGGGACAAGGCGCGCCGGGCAATCGGTCGACCGGATCTGCGGCTGCACGACCTGCGCACAACGGCGGCCACGCTCGCGGCCGGCACAGGTGCGACCATCGCTGAGCTCATGGCCCGGCTGGGTCACACCACGCCGAACGCGGCGATGCGGTATCAGACGGCGGTACTGGGAGCCGACGCGCGCATCGCCGGGGCGCTGGACAGGCTCGTAGTGCTGCCTGCCACGCCGAGCAGCACCAGTTCTGGTCTCACTGACGAGAGCGCGGTCCCACCGAAGTCACGCGAAGTTGCGGCATGACCTGCGGTAACGCTTGATAGGTCCGGGCGGTGGCCCCACAGCGGGCCGTCGCCCGGGCCGTCAGGCGGGGGACTTTTGCGATTCGCCCGGGTGATTCTGGACTGGGTGCCTACCGAGCCTCGCCCGCCAGCAATAGCGTCTCCTCATCTTGCGCCCCCCGCTCCAGACAGAGGAATCACTGTGGCTTCCAACTTTGGTCCATCGACGGCCACCCGCGTGCTCGGGATCGCACTGATGGTGATCGCCGTGCCACTTGTATTGATCTCTTTCGGTCTGCTGGTGAGCGGAGAGGTGGGCGCCGGCCTCTTCCTCACGCTTCTAACAGCGGTGCTCCTGCTTGGTGCCTACAAGGCAATGCGCGCTGACCAATCCAGCCCAACCAAGGGCGCGGGCCACCTCAACGTCACCGTGACCACGTCAGCCGCTCCCCAACGCTCGGCGACACGCATTGCGCGGAATGGGGAGCACGCACCACCGCGACCGACCGGCGAGCCGATCGATCCATGGACTACCAAGACGGTCTATGCCGAGGTCGCTGGCGAGACCTATCGGCAGGACGAGATCCGGCGTGTGTTCGCCGGCACCCGATACGAAAGCGACGCCGGTGCCGAAATCATGGGACAAGCGCTTCTCTCAGATGACTCAGCGAATCCGTACGACGGAAACGCTGTCGCAGTGTGGTTCAACGGCGAACACGTCGGCTATCTGAGTGCTGACGACGCCGAGAAGTACTCACCCATCGTCCGTGAACTTGCCGCCCAAGGCCGAGTCCTGCGCGTGGAGGCCCGGGCATGGGCTCGCGAACGCCAGGACGATGACTACTACGGCAGCGGACTCGGCGCCCGCATCACCGTCTTTCCACCGGCCGATCCCATCGCGATTCGCCCGGTGAACAACCTGCCTGAAGGGCCCCACGTCGTTCTGCCGACGGGTCGAGCAGTCCAAGTCACCAAAGAAGACCAGCACATGACTGTGCTCGGCGAAGTTGTCGCTCACGGCACTGGGTCCGGAATTGTTGCTACGCTCCATGCAGTCGAAGAGCAGAGGGCCAGGTCGACTACAGAACTCGTAGAGGTCCGCTACAACGGGCAGCGCATCGGTGTCCTTTCAGCGCAGATGAGCAACCAGTTACTCTCCCTCGTGAAGTACATCGAAGCTCGCGACAAGGTTCCCGTCGCTCGCGCCACTGTCGTTGGGTCGCGCCTTCAGGCAGACGTCACGCTCAACGTTGCCCGGGCAGCCGAGGTTGACGATGCCTGGCTTTCGAAGTTCGTAGATGCTGGTGGACCTGCCTGACGTCGGGTGCAGTGATACAGCATGAACTGCTGCATCGCCTGATAGATCTGGCGGTAGCCCCGCAGCGGGCCGCCGCCCGGTCTCATGCCGGGGGAGGTTCCGGATCATTCAGTATCGCGGCGACGGACTAACACCGGAACGGCCAGCGTCTCGCGTAACTCGTCGAGGTCGACCCGGATCAGCCGCCCGATCCGATACCCGGTAACCGTGCCGTCGGCTATCCGGCGCCGGACCGTCTTAGCGGAGATGCAGAAGGCCTCCGCGGCCACCGAGAGTGGCACAAGTTGGTGGCCGCTGGCCGCTCCGCCTCCGTCGACATGGGCGCAGCGTTGAGGCGTCCTACCCATCGCGCTCGTCCTTGTGTATCCGTACCCCGAGCGTTTTCGCAGGCCATATGGTCCTGCCAAATTGGCAGAACCATAATTATCCGTTTTGTTCTCCGCGGTCGGTCCGGGCTGCAGTGCCTCGACCGTTCGGACAGAAGCCCAGCTCACGCGGTGGTGCCAAATTGGCACCACCGCGGCTGTCCGGATTAGCCGTGAGGATGGCGACAGCCTGGCTCTGAGCGCGCGGCATGCCGGAGCAAGGCCGCAGGTGGCGCGGTGGTGGCAATTTGCCACCACCGCGCATGTTCGAGTTAGCCCACATCTGTCGATGTCTGCCTGTCCCATGTTCGCGATTGTGCACGTTACCTGTACCTGTCGATGTACTCGTTGACGTCCCCCACCCTGCTTTTCGAGGCACGTTCCTGGTGGGGGACATGGGGGTGACGACGCCGAACACGTGTCCCCCAAGTCGTCGGCGTCGCTCACATTGGAAATGCGGAAGTCGACCCGTGCCTGAGCCCTGGGATAGCTCCTCGGCCGGGCGAGTGAGTGCCACCCACCGGCCTCCACCGTGCGGCCTGCGTGCGGGTACACATCCATGCCTCGATGGTGACGAGCGAGCGCGCGCTCTGCGCACACCAAGGTCCGCGCACACCAGGGTGTGCAGACGTATCCGTGCAGGTCAGGTGCGCGCACCAATTCGACACGGCGCCATCGAGAGAGGGCTCACACCGCCAAGGATTGGATCTGGATGGTGGCTCGGATCTCCCCGGCGAGTGCCTGGTTGCCCGCAGCGATGAACTTGCGTCGGCTACCCATGGTCGTGTTGATCTCGGACAGGGTGTTGAGCCCGTAGTCGAGCGCCATCGGGTTGCCGTCGAGATCGATGGTGACGCCACCCGCGGCGTGCAGGATGTAGTGCCCGGGGGAGAGGTCCCACACGGCGAAGCCCTTGGCGATCTCCATGGTGGCGTCTGTGAAGCCGGCCGCGACGTGGCACAGGCTGATCGAGCCGAAGTCGACGCCGATCCGTCCTCGTGCCTTCCCGTTCTCGTCCGGTGCGCTGAGCGCGTCGAGGAACTGTTCCTGCTGCGCCAGAACGCGGAAGCGTGCGGTGGGCCGCATGAGGTAGTTGGTCACCAGCGCCTGCGGGAGGTGAGCGTTCGACGGCGAGTCGAGCGGGTGCCGGTCTCCGTCGGCGGTGATCAGGAATGCTCGGTCTGAGCCGTCGTGGTCGTGGAACGCGAGGTAGAGCTGCACGTGGTGGAAAATGTCGCCGACGATCGCGACGACCGGTCGCCTCAAAGACCGTGAGTAGACCATCAGGTGCGTGTACCCGTGCAGGGCGCGCACCGCTAGCTCGCTGGTGTCCAGCGGGTCGACAAGTACGCACAGGTCGGGGTCGGGATCGCTGCCGATGACCTGCGGGTCGTCTTCCTCCGATGCGTAGATGAATGACGGCAGCACTTCGGACAGCAGTTCCTTGTATCGCTGGTGCATCCACAGGTCGTAGTCGGACAGGAAGTTGTCCTCGTGGCGCAGATTCTCGTTCTCGGCACGGTGGCCTGTGAGGGCGGCCTGAACGAGTCGGGGGCGTATGTCGCTCATCGTGGTCTTCACGAGTTCGGCGATGGTCTCGGCCAGCTCCGGTGTGGGTGTCTCGCTGCTCATGCAGGGCGTCTCCAGTCCGCTAGCGCAACTCAAGTGGGGGCTCGATGCCCGGCGGGCTCATGGTCGCAGCAATGAACACGGCCTCGAAGTCCGCTGCTCGCATGATCTTGGCACCCGTCAGGTCATCGAAGCTGTCGACGGTCAGCTCTCGGTCCTTGGTCATCGCCCCGAACACGGCGAAATACAGCTCGGCCCCGGGATACCTCGCGCGCACCTGCCGTGCGATGTACCCGATCACGTCAGCGTGCTTGACCTCGAAGTCGCAGATCATGATGGTGGGAGCGTCGCGGACGTCGGGGAAGAACGACGCATCGTCGAGCACCACGCCGTCGCTCACCTTGTTGCACCGCAGGTACCCGATGGGGCACCGGCCAAACCGGTCCGAGGCGAGGAAGGTCGCCATCACGAGTCCGGCCTCGTTGATCCCGAAGCAGATGTCCGCGTCCAGGCGCTTGCCGAGGTTCTTGATCTGCTGCGACAGGCTCGCAACACCGAGGCCGAACGTCTCCCAAGTCAGGTCGAGCAATCGTCCTGGCTGCGGGTTCGGGAGACTAAACACCCGAATCTCAGGATTTCCGTACTCGACTGTCGGAACGGTCAGCATGAACTCCTGACCGATCTGGCCGCGTCGTTCGCTCGGTTGCTGATCGCCGTCTTGTGGGGCCGTCGTCACTGTCGTTGACGCCCCGACCGCGGCCGCTTGCGTGTCCACGTCGAATTGCTTGAGCGCTAACTGATCCTCGGGCGTCAATCGTTCGTAAGCCTCAGCGATCAGCGCCGTGGGGCTGATCTTCTCTTCGGCAACTCCCAACGGTCCTCGACCGTAAGCCGTGCACAGAATGAGCAGGCTCGACATCGAAGGCGGCGAGCCTTGCCCTCGACCTCGCGCCCAGGTCTCCCAGGCGTTGATGGTCGTGCCACCCAGGCTGGTTTGATGCCCTGTGACGTCGTTGTAGCGGCTGGCCGCCTGATCCTGCGATAAGCCGGCGGCATACCGGTACGCCTGCAAACTAGCCACATCCGGGAACCTGGCCATCAACTCAACCGCAGCGGCTCTCACGGACCTCAACTCGGTCCACAACTGCTTCCCCTGAGCGGCGAGCTCACGCCCGCGAGCCTGCGGCGTGATCCTCTGTTGTTGTCTCGCGCGAGGGCGTGGCCCAGACGGTGTTTCCGCGACGGATGACCCTTCCACCCGGGAAACCCTAGCCATCCTGCGCCCAATTGCCCATCGCAATGGGCAATCTCCGGCCCCGATGCCATTGCTACAGGTCAACACACCCACGGATCCGTTCGTCCTCGGCCTGCTGAACAGGTGTGTGCGATACCAGCCCGGTGCGACGGTGGTCGAACTCTCACCACCGACCCCAAGGAATCGCCGTGATGACTACGAGCCGCCCGACAGATATCGGCCACGTCAGAGCAGGCGTGGCCACGAACGAAGCCACGGCAAGTCACAACCGATATTGCAACGAAGAAGATGCTGACCGGCTCGCGTTCGCAATGCGTGTTGCGACCGAGGCCGTGCGGACCGTGGGCTCCGACAACATCGAGATCGTCACGTTCACGCGTGACCGGATCTGCCTCCAGCCGACCGATCTGCGCCAGGGGGAACGGATCGCACGCGCCCTGGGCTGCGATATGCCACTCGACGACCGCATGTTTACTCCGGGGCACACGCTCTGGACGGGTGTCGTGGACGGTCTGGAAGTGCAGGTCCGGTCGGTGCTGCGTCAGGTGGTAACCCGATGAGCCCGGCAGCGACGACCAGCACGCGGGAGCTGGTAGCGCTCGACATCGATGGGACCCTGGTCGACAGCGAAGCGCGGGTACCTGCAGGCACTGTCGAGGCCCTCGACCTGGTCCGAGCGGCGGGGCACGAGGTTGTTCTCGCCACTGGTAGGTCGCTGGCCGGGCTGCTGCCGATCGCGACAAGGCTGGGCCTGACGCACGGCTGGGCGGTGTGCTCCAACGGCGCCCTGACCCTGCGCCTCGACCGGGCTGCGCCGTCCGGGTATGTCGTGGTCGAAGCGCGCACGTTCGACCCCGCACCTGTCATCCGTCGCGCGCTGGACCTTGGCCCGGCCGTGCGGGTCGCGGTGGAAGAGGTGGGGTGGGGCTGGCGCACCAGCGGCACATTCGAGTCCGGAGATCTCAACGGGGAACAGAAGTCCGTTCTGCTGGCCGACCTGATGGCTGAACCGGCGACCCGGGTCGCACTCGCCGCACCGGGTATCCGCCGGTACACCGACGCCCTGCGTGCCTGCGGGGTCACGGTCGCTCCGCAGGGTCCGGACTGGCTCGACGTCACCGCACCCGGGGTGAACAAGGCCGTCGCGCTCGACGTCGTCCGCGGCCACCTGCGCATCCTGGCTGAGCGCACTGTGGCGGTCGGGGACGGCGTCAACGACCTGGACATGCTGGCCTGGGCCGGACGCTCTGTCGCGATGGGCCAGGCACCGGCGATCGTGCGCAGCGCCGCGAACGAGACCACGGACAGCATCGACCAAGCCGGTCTGCTCCCCGTGCTCACTTCCCTGATCCCGGCCGTAGACCACACGCTGTCGCGCCTGGCCGCGCAGATCGCTACCGCCGAGCGGACCGCACCAGGACCCGTGGTGCTGCGGGTCTGGCACGGCAGCGGACCCGACCTGGCCCGCTGCGAAGCCTGGACCCTCCAGGACGGCCACTGGATCAGGCACGCCCTGATCCCCTCCGGCGTCGGGGTCACGATGCGGGCTATCGAAACCGCCGCCCTGGACGCCGGCATGCCCTACCCCCGCGGCGACGAAGGCCGCCGTCGCGCGCAGTGGCGCAGCGTGACCGGCGACGGACCGGCTGGGTTCGAACTACCCCTGAGCGGCCTTTAGCCCGGTCGCCGATTGATCTTGCGGCTGGGTGGCGCCCCAGGCCCCTGCATCACTGCCCAGCCGCAAGCCCGCTTCTAGCGGGCATGTCCAGCACCACCGCGCACCACGAGGAGGAACCAACATGACCACCACCACCGCACGAGACCTGCGAGAGGGCCGGTCGCTCGTCGAGCCGGAGTTGTTCCACCGGCTCGTTCAGCGAGTCGCTGAGGAGCACGACCACGACCTGAGCATGGCGGCCCGGATCGTCGACCAGGCGCTGGCGTTCCTGGGCACCACCGTCACCCACCAGGGCCGACCGCTCTCCCCGTCCGACATCGTGGACCCGGGGTGGCACGAGTTCATCCTGCACACGGTTGACTACACCGCGTTCTGCGAGCAGATCGCGGGACGGTTCCTCCACCACGTCCCCACCGACCCCCAGGACCCGGCCACCCGGGGCGAGTCCGCTCACGAAGCGATCCAGTACACCGTGGACGCCATCGCCGAGGCCGGGTTCTACGTCGACACTGACCTGTGGCCCACTGCGCACGCGGTCGCCTGCTCGCAGTGCCACCAGGGCTGCACCAGCTCCACCACGCCCTGACCAACCACGAGGAGACACGATGCACCGCCGCTCATGGGAGGAACTACCCACCGTGCTGTGCCGCGCCGTCGAAGCGGAGATCGGGCCCGTGGTCCGTGCTGAGGCTCCGTCGGCGGGACGCAACTCGACGTTCGCCGCGTTCCTGCACACCGCGGACGGATCGGTGTTCGTCAAGGGTGTTCCCACCTATGAGCGACTGGTGACGGTGCATGAGCACGAGATCCAGGTCAATGCCCGACTGTGCGACGCGGTGCGTGAGGCACCCCGTCTGTTGTGGGTCGTGCGTGCCGAGGGATGGCTGCTCGCCGGGTACGAGACCGTGCCCGGCGAGCACGCCGACCTCACCCCCGGCTCACCCGACGTCCCAGCCGTGGTCGATGCCCTCTCCCAGCTCGCACGGCAACTCAGTCCGAGCCCTGCCGCTGGCGTGGCGCCACTGCGCAAGCGGTACGCGCGCCTAGCAGGTTGGCAGTGGCTCGCGGAGCATCACCCGGACCAACTCGACGCCTGGGAGGAACAACACCTCGACCTACTGGTCCAGTCCGACGCCGAGGTGCCGAGCCGCCTGCTCGGGGATTCCCTGGTCCACGGCGACATCCACCAACTCAACCTGCTCGTCACCGGCGACCAGGTTCGACTGATCGACTGGGCCTGGTCCCGAACCGGCCCGCCTTGGGTCGACGCCGCGCTACTCGTTCCCCGGTTGATCGGCGAGGGGCACGAACCAGCCGACGCCGAGCGTCTGGTGTCCGGTACCTGGGGCATGCAGCACCCCAGCGCGACACCAGACGCAGTCACGGCCTTCGCCGCAACCACCTATGGGCAATGGCGCCGCCTGGCCGTCGAGTTCCCGAGCCCACACCGTGAGGCGGCCCTGCGCGGCGCGTGCGAGTGGACCCGGTACCGACTCAACGGCAACGAGGAGCCGTCGTAGGTCAGGTGAGAACCCAGCACCATCGGCCCAGTAGATGCTCTCGGTCAAGCCTGCATCGGCTGCCAAGCATCAGCGCCATGAGGTCGTCATCTCCGCACCGGTGATGGGGGCCACTTCGCAGGCCGTCCTGGGCGGTTGACGCCCCGGGAGACCTAGCGCTGCGGTCTTCGCGCGACTGGCGGCAGGGACACGGCTGGCGAACTATGGCTGCGACGCGCGAATGCGTGACGACACGTACGAGGCCGCCCGGCGAGGGCAGTCGAGCGGATGGATAGCGGGTCCCGCGGACCGCTTCGGTAAGGGCCACACACCTCTTGCACAAGCTGTGAGCGGTTCCGTCCGTACGAAACGGAGGATGGGTGGACGAGTGTCGAGGATGACCCCTGCTGGGGTGGGGGACACGGGCTTTCACACGCCCGCAGAGCGGTCGCCGGCCAGGTATCACGAGGGAACCCCGGGCCGGTGACCCCGGTGTGGGAGCCCGATCACGGTTAGAGATCGGGGCAACGGTGCTCACAGAGGGGTCGGCGCGCTGCGTACGAGGAACGCCGCGTTGCAGCGGCGGGGGCGATCGCCGTGGAGGTAGTGGAGACCGTCCCTACGGAGCACGGGCTCGATGAATGCGTCAGGCGGGTGCGGGCTTCGCCCGTGGCGGTACGCAAGGTATTGGCTCACCTGACCAAGTTGGTGGTAGAGGTGGCATGCATGACCCGAAGTGGGAGTCGGTTGTTGACTCGGCGGCACTCCTGGCCCGTGAGGTCATGGTTCGCAGACGAACGGCCGTGCAGCTGCCCTCCTGGGAGCCAACTCTTCGTAAGGCGTGCCCGCGAGCGTTGATCTTGGTCTGCCTGATGCCTGATCTCATCGATCAAGCTGATTGTGGGTGCGTACCGATGCCGCCAACCTCCACTGCGGCGCTTGTGCAGGGGGTGAACTACGTACGAAGTTCCGCGTGGCCACGTCGCTGGGATGGTCAACGGATCTACGCTTCGATGCGAAGCCCTGCGGACACGTACGCGAGGAGCGCAATGAAGCTGTTCCATAAATATCCAAATACCAGTACCAAAAAAACAATGAGTTGTTGGATTGGCGCCCTGTATCCCAATGTGGGTGCATGATGGTCAATAAACCGATTGTAGACCTTGAACGCTTCTGGCTACCAGCGGAAAGGTCGTACTCTATAACTTCCGCTGGTTGGCTGAATGAACCCGTATCTGATGGGCTCTTCCGGGCAAACGATGGTTTGATTAGTACGCGCGAATTGGCCGATCGGCGTTGCCTAGTCCTGCTTGGCGAGCCCGGCATGGGTAAGACAAGTACGCTTGCCGCAGGTAAGGCCACATGCCCACCGGTGGAGAATCTAGAGGGACTGCATTTCGATCTTGAGGGCTTCGCCAGCGAGGATAGGCTAGTTCGCGCCGTTTTCGAGAGCGACCAGATCGATGGTTGGCAGGCAGGTTCTGGTTCTTTATGTCTGACGCTCGACGGATTCGACCAGGCCCTAAACCGAGTGGAGACACTTGATTCGCTACTCAGTGAGTACCTAAAAGGTTGGGACACTAAACGACTTTTCATCCGCGTAGTCTGTCGGACTGCTGATTGGCCTCAGTCGTTGCGGCACACTCTGGAGGATAGATTCGGCGATGCGAACGTCCATGAACTGCTTCCCTTGAGGCGCTCCGATGCAGGGCTCCTGCTGGGTGCATCGGGACTCGACGCCGAAGGCGTTCTCGCCGCCGTCGAGCAGGCACGGATCGTTCCACTTGCTGCGCGGCCGATCACGCTCAAACTCATCGAGTCGTCAATTGCTCCGGACGGGTCGTTGCCGCATAGTGCGCAAGCGCTGTACGACCGAGGTCTAAGGGCGCTGCTCGACGAGACGAATCCGCACCGCCGGGGAGCCATCCAGGTGCCGGGTGGTGTATCGCGACGGATGCAGGCTGCAGAGCGCATCGCCGCGTTATCTCTATTTGGAGGTCGGCCGACAGTATGGACGGGGCCGGTCGCCGAGGCGGTCCCTGACGACTTGTCTGTGGACGAGTGCGTCGAGGCGCATGGCCGCGAGGGCTCTGGCATCTCCTCGGACGAGGTGGCCGCTACGTTGCGTTCAGGGATCTTCACTGGTGCCGGAGAAGGTCGCCTAACCTGGTCGCACGCAACATTCGCAGACTTCCTCTGCGCAAGGTGGATTCTGACCAAGGAGCTCGACGACGAGCAGGTAGCGTCGTTGCTCGTCGCGAACGACGGACGGATCCACGCGCGGACTCGTCAGACGGCGGCTTGGCTTGTGGCGCTTGCCCCTGCGCGATTCCGAGGATTCGTCCAAGCCGACCCGCAAGCGTTCTTGGCGAGCGTCGACCTGCCCGACGAGCAACTCCGCTCTGAGGTTGTAAGTGCCCTGCTTCAGGACGCCCAGGCTGGAAACGTGTTCGACGACTATGGCGTGGACTACTCGGGCCTCCGGCACTCCGGACTAGCAGAGCAGTTGCAGCCAGTGCTGGCATCCGCACAAGGCGAGGCGTGCCACGTGGCGATTCGCATCGCAAGACAATCCTCGGTCGTCGGTTCCATAGCCGACCTGACGTTGCTTGCACTCAACGATGATGTGGACCTGCCCCTGCGGACGTCGGCGGCTATGACCCTCCACGACCTATCTGCCTCAGCGCCAAGCCACGACCTTGTGACGCTCATCGGGACCTCGGCGGGACGCACCGACGTGGACACTCAGGAACTGGAGGCGGCCGCGCTTATCGCGTCTTGGCCGCACGCAGTGTCGACCGGGAGGGTGTTCGCTGTGCTTTCACCGTCGTACCCGCGCAACTTTTTCGGCCTGTACTCGATCTTCGTGGATCGATTCGCGAAGGGTCTCCAGGAATCCGATCTGGATCCCGCCTGCGCGTGGATTCTGGCTGACCCATCTCGCGTTGACGACAGTCGGTTAGCACGGCTCGTCGGCGCGATTCTCAAATTATGCCTTGCCAACCTCGGACGTGAATCGGCACGTGAAGTCATCGCGGCGGTAGCGATTAGACGGCTCGAGGATTTCCAGCCGCTCTTTGGAGATCCAGAATTTCTCGGCGACCAGGTCGCCATGGGCGCGGGGACCCGGCGCATGGTCACTCAGCTCCTCCTTGATCGGGTGACGGAGGAGCAGGTCTGGTGGATTGTGGACCAGTCGCCCGGTTTGGGAGGCGCGCTTCTCCTCGACGATGATCTTGAGTGGCTCATTGAGGTATACGCGACAAGCGACGGATTACTTCGAAGCAACGCAGGCCGCGCCGCGCAGCAATTGGTCAACCCGGCCCTGGTCGCCCACAGTAGTGTTGTCCTTGGCCTTCCCGACGGTCACCCGGCCCGGGAGCTGTTCGCCTACTGGCATTCCGCGATAGAACTTGACTCCGCCGAAGCCAATAAGGCTCGGGACCAATGGCGCGAACGAGCCGAGCGGCGACGTCGGCGGTTACACCGGCAAAGCGAGCGTGACGACGATTGGGTCAATCCACGTATCGCCGCCGACCTTGCCAAGGCGGCTACTGGAGACGCTTCAGCGTTTTGGTACGCGGCTCGTTTGGTCACCGTCAGGCCCGGCACGCAGAGATTCATGGACGAGTTCCAGCCGGATCTGACACTTCACCCGCGTTGGAATGACCTCACTGAGGCCGTAAGGGCGGACTTTGTGACTGCTGCACGCGTCTACGTGGAAAACGGCGAGTGCCGGCCTGATGAGTGGTTCGCTAAAAACAAGGTCTATTACCCAGCTCAAGCTGGATATCGGGCGCTCATCCTGTTGCTGAGACTCGCCCCCGATGCGCTGGAGGTGGTGTCGCCCCATGCTTGGCGTCAGTGGGCTCCGATCCTGATCGACTGGGCCGCGACGATCAATGGGGCAAGCGAGAAGGATAAGAGGCGATTGCTCTCCCTGGCTCGTCCGCACGCTGAGGCGGAGTTGCGCGCCGGGATCCTCACATTGGTCGACAAGGCGATCGACGACCAGAAGCATGTCTTTCTGCGGACCGAGTTCGAGGTCCTGTCCTCCGATGTGCTCGCCACCGAACTCGTCGATCGGCTTGCCGATGCTACGGCCGCTGAAACGCGCGGCGCCATCCTGGACTTCCTGGTCGAGCAGCACCTTG
The DNA here is from genome assembly GCF_044389675.1 of Promicromonospora kroppenstedtii. Classification (NCBI taxonomy): domain Bacteria; kingdom Bacillati; phylum Actinomycetota; class Actinomycetes; order Micrococcales; family Promicromonosporaceae; genus Promicromonospora; species Promicromonospora kroppenstedtii. The sequence continues at coordinate 21,253 of NZ_JBIRYI010000010.1, forward strand.
GCCTGATCGCACCCGTACTGCGAACGTGGCTCGCCGACGCCGCGCGCAAGGAGTTTCGTAGTCGGGCACTCGACGCTGCAAGCCGACTTCTCTGGCACGACGTCAAAAGCTCGTGGGCGCTACTGGGCGCTCTGATGGATGACGACGTCCCATTCATGGAGGAAGCAATGCTGGCGGCGGCTCATGCCTTCCAGCGACGAATCCCGGAACTTCCTCCACAGGGTCTTGCCGACTTGTACCTGTGGCTATGCGAGCACTTCCCTCCGGCCGAGGACCCTATATTCGATGACGCACACATGGTCGGTTCACGCGAATCACTCGGTACTTGGCGGAACGCATTGCTCATTGCGCTTTCGAAAACCGGTACGCGCGACGCCGTGGCAGCGATAGAACGGATCGTACAGGCTCGACCCGATGAGCCATGGATGGCACGACTCCTCATTGACGCCGAGCGTGCGCTGCGTGAACGGAGCTGGGAGCCGCTTTCCCCGAAAGAAGTCGATCAGCTTGCTCAGAGCCGACGCACGCGCGTCGTGCGGTCTGACGCCGACCTGCTCGCTGCAACCTTGGCAGCGCTTGACGATATTCAGGCGCGCCTGCAGGCTGACACGCCGTCCGCCTTTCTACTGTGGGACACCCACGCGAAGAGGCCGAAATCGGAGGAGGAGATCTCCGACTACCTGGCAATCGAACTAGAGCAACGACTGAATGCCCGGGGTGTGGTAATTAACCGCGAGGTGCAAGTGCGCCGTAGCAAGCCCGCCGGTCTGCCGGAGCGGACCGACCTTAGGGTTGAAGCGGTGCGGCACCACGACGCCACGGGCGTCTCGGGAACACTGCGTATTCCCGGCGAGGTCAAGGGAATCTGGAATGCGGGAGTCATCCAATCCCTCGAAGCCCAGCTTGTTCAGCGATATATGGCCGACTTCCAGACCAATCATGGCGTGTACATCGTTGCTTGGTTCGACCAGGTGGCATGGGCGGTGGAGGACAGCCGACGTAGCAGGGCCGCGACGCATGGCGGCGCAGCCGAAATCCGTGCCCGCCAGGAGGGCGAGGCAGCGGCACAACGGGCCATGGGGCATGACGTCGCCGTTCGTGTCCTGGACTGTTCGCTCATGCGACCGGTAGTCGGTCGAGGCTAGCCATGGAGTGCTGTTGATTTTTCCTTCCCCGCCATTGGGGATCTTTGTTAGGTACAACACGCAGATTGTGCTGCCAACCGATAGGGAGATTTGATGGGAGAGCTCGCCCATGTCTCGGTTCGGACTACGGTTCGGCCACCACGTGCGGTCATTCTGTTCCGCGGCGACGAGAACTGGCGTCGGTGGGCGCGGCTTGCGCTCCTCGCGGCGAGCAATACCTGGGCTGGTGGCGGTCACTTACTGGTGCCGTACGACGCGACAGGCGACGTGAGTGAACGAATGCTTGAGGCCGCCCGTCATTTCGACCCTGACCACATTCTGCAACTGACGCCGACGCTACGAGAGTGGGAGTGGCTGGCACCCGGGACCTTCCGTTTCACCGACCCGAGCGGTCGGCCGCCCCCAGCCGACGACGTCGCGAAGATGCTTGCGGGCTACGCCGGCACACAGACGCGCGAGGACCCGATAGGCGAGCGGGCCCGCAAACTGCTCGAGGGGTGGTGCTCCCCCTTCTTTGAGCCCGGGTTGGGTGAGCGCGAGGACGGACCCCGACTCCAACACCAGTCGACGATTGAGACGAGCGGGACATCGGGGCTTGTGAAAGCGGCGCAGATCTTCCCGGACACGATGCCCCCGCATGTTGCTGTGCCGCGGCACTGGGAGTCAGATACTGCACTAGTCCTGGGTGGGCTGTGGGGTGTCGTCGAGTCCGATGATGCGCGAGCAGAGCCGCCGGTTCGGACAATGCTGCGTGATGCTCTCAGAAGTTCTATGCAGAGACAGGTCGTCGATGATTTGTGGGCAATCGGTCCGGGCCCGGTAGCGGCGGCGAGGTTTGACATCCTGGATTCAGATGTCGCATCGTTCAGCAGTGGACGGCCAGCGCACCATGGCGCCGTCGTCATCGGGGACTCCGTCGAGGACTTTGCGTACGCCCAGGCTTGCAGAACGCTTCTCGGTTTCGGCCTGTGGTTGCCGACCGGCCTACTCGAAGACGATGAGGTACTCCGCGGAGCGATCGCGCCGATGGTCATGGATGTCTTCTCGCCGTATCGCGATCGGAGAAGGCTGCCGCGTTTTGTGTCGGCCTCCCTGGAGGATGGGGTCTTGGATGCTTACCTGGCTCGGCTCGATGAGCTGGTCACCGGGCCGTTCATAGATCCCCCTCCACGGAACCGTGTGGGGCGAACGGCCCCAGCAGACCTCGCCTACTCGTATCACCTGCGTGCTTACCCGGAGGAAGTGGGCGTGCCGTCTGCCGTGGCGGTGGAGCGCGACGGCGGCGGCAACTCGACCATGACCACGCCGTTCGTCCTGCCGTCGCCGAGTGGCGAAGGTTACTTCGGCGAAGTTCTTCCACAGTGGGTCGTCGACGTCTCGTTCGACGAGTCGGCTGTCCCGACCGGCAGATCGATTGGGCCGGACGCGCTTGTTGTACCGACCACCGGTTTTCAGGATTCTATCGTCCGGAGTGGGCGTGACGGCCTGGCTGTCCTCGCGGGCTCATTCGGATTCGTGCAAGCGGGTGTGACGAAGGTGAACCGGCAGGCCCGGCCTCGGCTCATCAGCACCGGTATGCGGTCGTGGGTCGGGGCCATGGCATTGGAACGTGGACTTAACTTACGGCGGTCGTCCGCTGGGAACAACGCAGAGATCGTCGCTCGCCGACTAGGTTCGCGAGCGGCGTTGATCGATCTTGTGAGCGGGCCAATGCATCCTGCACTCACCTTGTTCGCTGCGACCGACGAGTCAGGGAAGAAGCGCAAGGAGCGGTTCGCGGCGATGGACCCTGGTGAGCGAGCACTTCAGCCGGTCTGGATCGGTGACGTTGCGTATGCGACGGTCGCATCGATGCGACACGCCGCGAGGGCGTCCGACGAGACCGCGATCGTGGAGTTCGTCGACCAGCTTGTCGAGGCGGATCTAGTGCAGCGAGGGCTTATCTTGCTTTGCGACGATTGTGGGCGCCGCTCGTTTGTGTCAGTTGACCGGATCGGTCGGCGCTCCGAATGCCCCAGGTGTGGCGCGCCGATCATGCTGACCTCCTTGAGCTGGCGTACAGGTTCCGAGCCGATCTGGCACTTCGACCTGCACGCGGCGTTCCGGCAGCTCTTGAGCGAACACGGCGACGTTCCGCTGCTCGCAGCCGCGCGTCTCAGGGCTGGTGCTCGGCGCTACGCGGACATCGGCGAGGTGGAGTTTCATCGGGATGGCAGCCCCCTCGCTGAGATCGATTTGGTCGCTCACATTGACGGACAGGTCGTTGCAGTCGAGGCAAAAGCAACGGGAGATCTTAGCGAGCAAAAGGCTGGCAGGAAGGCGAAGCAGACGGCGGCCAAGATCGCCGACGCCGCCCGGACTGTCCGTGCAGATCGAGTGGTGCTCGCGACCACGAAGGAGTCGTGGAAGGTGGGCGATACTGCGTTGGTCGAGTCTGCGTTGGCGATGCGGTTCGAACCGTATCCTGCGCCCACGGTCGAAACGATGAACGCGCTTGCCCCCGGGCTGTTGCCTGTCGAAGAGCCACCAGCGGCGCCGAGACCGGAGGCCGGTTAGCACGCATGGAGCGTCGCAGAGTCCTCCATCATGCAGCGATCAGGGCATGAGATGGCGCGCTCGAACCCGGGCGCAATGAGATTCGTGATCCACACACATGCCGTCGAACTCGTTCCGACGACATCTGCTTCCGCCAGAGGCAGATTGACGCACTTGGCGTGTCACCGACCCGAGGCCCGCGTAGGATCATCCCCCGACGCAGTCGCAACCGCGTCGTCGTCCCGGCCTGTGTCAGCACCTTCTGCACAGCCCGCCGTCCCGCGAAGACCCTGGTCCCACTGGGGTCCCACGCTCGGCTCAGAGCCCCACGTCGTTGCAGGTGAGAGCCGGTACTGGAACAGTTTCGATACCAGTATCGCCCACACGTAGCAAAGGCCCCCGGGCCGGCGGAGACGCCGACCGGGGGCTTTCGCATGCCCGGCCCCACCATGCGCCGCTCTGAGGAGCGGGTTAAATTCGGTGAGGAAGTGCTGTAGTCGAACCACGTCAGGTTGAGCAGGACCGTGCCGACCGGACGGACGACGCCGAGGGCGCGTGGTCGCGCACCTCGCGGAACAAGCCGCCGGCCGGCCTCAGCTCTGAGAGGCCGCCATGTACACACGTCCCACCGGATCTCGCCCCCTTCGCGCGCGGCGGATACGTATAACCGTTCTCGCCATGGTCCTCGGGCTCATGGCTCCGGCCACGGCCGCCCCCGCGCAGGCCGTGGACTCCGACGAGCCGACCGAGGCCGAGCTGGCGGAGCTGCACGAGGCGATCGGAGAGTCCGAGGTGGAGGGCATCGCCTGGTACACCGACGAGACCGCCGGTGAGGTGGTCGTGATGGCCGACTCCACGGTCGACGGCGCCGAGCGCAACGCCGTGCGCAGGGCGGCCGGCGACCAGATCGGCGAGCTGGAGCTCCAGCGGACGGAGGGGGAGTTCAAACCGGTCCGTCGGTCGGCGGGCCCGGGAACGGCCATCCACGGCTCGGGTATCCGGTGCTCCCTCGGCTTCAACGTCCGCAAGGGCAGCAAGTTCTACCTCATCACCGCCGGGCACTGCGGCAACGAGGCGGCCTCCTGGGGGGTCACCCTGAGATACCCCCACAGGATCGGACCTACCGTCAGGTCCCGGTTCCCAGGCGGCGACTTCGCGCTCGTCCGGTACGACAACCCGTCGCTGAGCCAGCGCAGAGGCTTCGTCCCGGGGACCGCCTATGTGGGCCGGAAGGTGACCCGCGTCGGATCCACGACCGGCCAGCACTCGGGAGTCGTCACCGCCGTCGGCGTGTCAGTCAGGTACGGGGGCGGCGCCCTGGTGCGCAACCTGATCCAGACCGACATCTGTGCCGAGCCCGGCGACTCCGGGGGTCCGTTGTCCAGCGGCAGGCACGCCCTGGGTATTACGTCCGGCGCCGCCGGCTCGTGCCCCGCCCGGGGGCTCTCGCTGTACCAGCCCATCAAGCCGGTGCTCGCGGCGTACGGGGTGCAGCTCTACCGCTGACGTTCGTTCCACCGTGCCAGTCCAGCGGCCTGCCCCTCGTGGATGGCGCTCACCCACTCCCAGCCCGGCTCGGCCGAGTCGATGCGCGGGTCGGCGGGAGTCCGGCCGTCCCGCAGGGCGTGCAAGTACGCGCGATCCAGGTCGATCCGGGCGCGCACCCGGTCCGTCCCGGCGACGGCGGACCCGTGCCCCGGCACGAGCACACCGACATCGCCCGCGACGGCCTCCAGGGCCCGTAGCCCCGTGAGGTACTCCTCGACCGGGTCGCTCTCGTCGGTGAAGTCGCCGAGCATCGGCACGAAGACGTCGGACAGCATGTCGCCGGCGGCCAGGACTCCGCTGCCCTCGACCAGCAGCGCGGCGTGGCCGGGGGAGTGCGCCGGGTGCTCGACGACCCGCACGTCCGGGCCGTCCCAGGGGATCCGGGCGGTCCCGGCGGGCAGCCCGGTGACCAGGCCGAAGAGGTCCAGCGGGACGTCGTCGGCGATCTCGGGTGGCAGCCCCTCGGTGACCCGGGGCCGCCAGTCCGCGGTAGACCGCAGGTCCCGCATGTCGGCGGCGCAGCGGGCGGTGCCGTAGCGCGGGACCTCGCCCAGGTCGGCGTGCCAGAGAACGTGATCCCAGTCGGGGTGCGTCGAGAAGCCCGCGACGACGGGCAGGCCGAGCTCGCCCAGGTCGTCCACGAGGCAGGCCAGCTCGGCCCCCGTGATCCCGGCGTCGACCACGAGCACACCGTCCTGTCCCCGCACGACGACGGTGTTGTTCCGGAGCAGCTCGCTCCGGTGGACCAGGACGTCATCCGCCACCTGCGTCAGCATGGCTCAGCTGCCTGCCCCGGGCGGGCCGTCCATCACGGTCGGCACGTAGTCCAGCAGCTGCAGGCGGCCGTCGAACGTGCGGTGCTCGACCAGCTCCATCGCCACGTCCGGGTACCCGTCGAAGATCCGCTCCTTCCCGCTGGCACCCGTGACGACCGGGAACACGACCACCCGGTAGCGGTCCACCAGGCCGGCCACCAGCAGTGACCGGCACAGGCTGAGGCTGCCGAGCGTGCGCAGGGGGCGGTCGGAGGTCTCCTTGAGCTTGCGCACCGCCTCGACGGCGTCCCCGGTGACCAGCTCGGTGTTGGCCCAGGACAACGGCGCCCGCAGGGTCGAGGAGAACACCACCTTGGGCATGTCGGCGAGCGGGTCCTCGGGGACGTCGGCCATCAGCGTGGTCATCACGCGGTACGTGTTCGCGCCCATCAGGGTGGTGTGCTGGTTCTCGCCGTCCTCCCCGAGGAAGGCCAGGTACTCCGGGCCCTCCAGGCCCCAGAACCCGGGCCAGCCCTCGGCGGCCGCGTAGCCGTCCAGCGAGATGATGAAGTCCACCATGAGCTTCTGCATCGGTCTCTCCTCGGTGTGGTGTGTGTCCGTGGTGACCGGCCGTGCGGCGGAAACTCATCGGTGGACGGCGGGCCGGGGCGCGGCCCGCCGTCCGGGGCGCGGCTACTGCGTCGTGCAGTGCTCGACGCTCATCACCAGGATCACGCGGTCCGCGCTGTCGGCCGGCGGCTGCTGCTCGGCGTTGCCGTACCGCTTGCCCAGGTGCACGTAGAAGTCGCCCGTCGGGTCCGGGACCACCTCGACGAGCTTGCCGCGCACCTCGAGATAGTTGAACGCGTTCTCGTCGTTGAGGATCGCGAGGCTCATCGACGGGTTGTGCTGCAGGTTGCGGTACTTGGCGCGGTACGTGGTGTGCGTGAACCGCAGGTACTCGCCGTCGAAGTCGAACCACATCGGGTTCACCTGGACGGTCTCGTCGGGACGGATGGTGCCGAGGAACGCGTAGTTCGGCTTCTCGAGCAGGTGGACGAGGTGGGCGGGGATGACGTCGGAAGCACTCATGCCGCCGAACATAACCCCTCCTGCCCCTGCGCGGGGTTATGAGGTGAAAAACAGCCCAGACGCTCGATTTAGCCCTGTCGATCCATGAATACGCAGGGTGAAAGGACTTCGTCGGCCCCGATTTCGTTACCAGCCGGTTACAACTGGTTCGAGGCCTTGTGGGGTGAATTATCCGGAGGCAATACTCTCGGCCAGCGAGACGGCAGGCGACGGCGCCCCGTTCCTGCCGAGCAGGGCACGCAGCCAGCGTGCCCACAACCCAGGAGGATGTGCCATGAGGTTCACTCGCACCACGATCCGCCCCGGTTCGGCCAGCAAGGCCCGTCTCATCGCGCTCGCGGCAGGGCTCGGGCTCGCCACGTCCACGCTCGCAGGGCCGGCGGCCGTCGCCGCGCCCGACCGGCCCACGGTGGCCGAGCTCGCCACCGTGCACGCCGCGGTCGGCAAGGCCGACGTCGACGGCGTCGCCTGGTACACCGACACGGCCACCGGCAAGGTGGTCGTCACGGCCGACTCGACCGTCTCCGCGGCCGAGCTCGCCCAGGTCCGCGCGGCCGCCGGCGCCGACAAGGACGCGCTGACCGTGAAGCGCGCCGCCGGCGTCTTCAAGCCCCTGCTGGCCTCGGGCGACGCCATCTACGGCTCCGGCTACCGCTGCTCGGTCGGGTTCAACGTCCGCAGCGGCAGCCAGTACTACCTGCTGACCGCCGGGCACTGCGGCAACTCGGTGCCCACCTGGTACACGAACTCGGCGCAGACCACCCTGGTCGGCGCCACCGTGGGCTCCAGCTTCCCCGGTAACGACTACGCGATCGTCCGGTACGACAACACGTCGCTGAGCCACCCCGGCGGCTACACCGCGGGCAACGCCTACGTGGGCCAGCGCGTCACGCGCGACGGCTCCACGACCGGGGTGCACTCCGGCACCGTCACCGCGCTCAACGTGAGCGTCAACTACCAGGGCAGCGGCACCGTGCGCGGCATGATCCAGACGAACGTCTGTGCCGAGCCCGGTGACTCCGGCGGTGCGCTCTACAGCGGGTCGACGGCCCTCGGCATCACGTCCGGCGGCAGCGGCAACTGCTCCTCGGGCGGCACCACGTTCTTCCAGCCGGTGACGGAGGCGCTCAGCGCGTACGGCGTCTCGATCTACTGACGCGCACCCGTTCCTGACCTGCACGGGCGGCGTCGCCGGGCGATCCCGGCGGCGCCGCCCGCGTCCCGCGGAGGCCAGAACGCGCGCCCGCAGGTGGCGCGCTCATTTCGATTGGACCGGCACGCCGTTTGTGAACTACTCTTCCGGAGCGTCACCACGCCAGGCCCGCAGGGTCCTGGATGGTCATAGCGCGGATGTAGCTCAGTGGTAGAGCATCACCTTGCCAAGGTGAGGGTCGCGGGTTCAAGTCCCGTCATCCGCTCGATACCCGCTTTGGTGGGGAGCACGGTGGGTTGGCCGAGAGGCGAGGCAGCGGCCTGCAAAGCCGTACACACGGGTTCGAATCCCGTACCCACCTCGGGCGATTGGCGCAGCGGTAGCGCGCTTCCCTGACACGGAAGAGGTCACTGGTTCGATCCCAGTATCGCCCACCAGCAAGGCCCCGGACTGAGGTCCGGGGCCTTTCTCGTGCCCGACGACGGCGCCGGCTCAGGCTCCACTTGTTTCGCCTGAGCCTGCGGTTCCGCTCCGGGCGGGTGCCTCGTCCCTCGGCCCCCACCCTGCGCTGCACCTCCGGCTCAGGCTCCACCTGTTTCGGCTGAGCCTGCGGTTCCGCTTCGGGCGGGGTGCCTCGTTCCTCGGCCCCACCCTGCGCTGCACCTCCGGCTCAGCCGACCAGCCGGTCCTGCAGCGTTCGCACGTGCCCCGGGGTGACCCCGCCGGCGGTGAGGTACGCCGCGACCCCGCCGTGCCGGGCGCCAAGGTGCTCCAGCGCCCCCAGGATCACCTGCCGCGTGGGCGGTACCCGGCGTTCGGCGGGCGCCGCGTAGCCGGGCACGGTCGCCCGCTCGACGTACCGGGGAGCGAGCCGCTCGTTGGTGACCTCGTAGTCGTCGGCGATCGCGTCGACGTCGGCCCCGACCAGGCTGAGCGCGAGCGCCACGACCAGCCCGGTGCGGTCCTTCCCTGCGGCGCAGTGGACCAGGACGGGTCCCTCGGGGGCGTCCGCGACGGCCGCGACGGCGCGGGCGAACAGCTCCGGGTGGCGGTCCAGCAGGCCCTGGTACAGGTGCACCCAGGGGCCCTCCTCGGGCTCGTCCGCCCCCTGGACGGGCAGGTGCAGGTACCCGGGCAGGTCCGCGAGGCGGCTGGGCCACTCCGCGAGCTCCTCCGGGCGGCGCAGGTCGATGATCCGCGACAGCCCGTAGGCTCCGGCGGCGGTGACGCCGTCGTCGGTCAGGTAGCTGGGGGACTCCGACCGCACCAGGGCGCGCTCCCGGACGGTGCCACCGCCCGTGAGCGGCAGCCCGCCCAGGTCGCGTGCGTTGAGGCAGCCCGGCCAGTCGAGGTGGAGCGGTGTGTAGTCCGTCACGCCGGGGAGGCTAGCGCTCCGGGTCCTCCTCGCGCAGCGAAAACTTGCCCTTGCGCATCTCGACGGCGATCTGCTCGGCGTCCAGCAGGTCCAGGGCGGTGCCGAGCTGGGCCGAGTCGAAGGTGCCCGCCGAGCGCGCGGCGAGCAGCTCCTCGCGCTGGGCGGCGATCGTCGCCAGGCGCAGCTCGCGGTACTGGATGAAGCGCTCCTTGGTGAGCACCGCGTCCTCGTCCTGGGACTCGTGCTCCCGGAGGGTGTCCTTGCGCACGCGGGCGACCACGCCGGCGTCGTACGGCGTGCCGTCCGGGCGGTGCGGCTCGGCCAGGAAGGCGCGCGCCGCGCGCTCCTGCTCGCGCCGGAGGGCGGGCAGGTCCCCGGCCGTGTCCTGCCCGACCAGCCCGAGGCGCCGCGCCACCCACGGCAGCGTGCTGCCCTGGACCAGCAGCGTGCCGAACGCGACACCGAAGGCGACCAGGATCAGGAACGACCGGCCCGGGGTGTCGGCCGGCAGGGTCTGCGCGGCGGCCAGCGTGACGACGCCGCGCATGCCCGCCCACACCAGCAGCGTGCCCTCGCGCCAGCCGAGCGGCCGCGAGAGGTCGTAGTCGATGTCGGCGGTCCGGCGCCGCAGCGTGCCCTGGATGCGTTCCAGGCGCTCCGCGGTGGAGCGGCGACCCTTGCGCCCGCGGCCGCCCTCGGCGGGCTCGGCCGGTGGCGGGGTGGCGGCGGCCCGCTGGTCGATGCGGTCCTGGAACGCGGTCAGGGTCTCGCGCACGGCTTCGCCGCGCCGCGCCCGGCGGGCCTGGATCGCGATGAGGGGCGTCACGAACGCGGTGCGCACCAGGAGGATCGCGAGGCTCGCGACGGCCGCGACCACGACGGCCTGCCCCAGGGAACCCGTCCCGGCCTCGGCGTCCTCGATCAGGCCGAACAGCTCGATGCCCATGATGAGGAACACCGCGCCCTCGAGCAGCAGCTCCACGGTGTGCCAGTTGGAGCGCTCGGCGATGCGGTCCTGCGGGCGCAGGTAGCGCGGCGACCCGTTGCCGGTCACAAGGCCTGCGGCGACCACCGCCACCAGGCCGGACGCGCCGAGCTCCTCGGCCGGGAGGTACGCCACGAACGGGACCACGAACGACATGGCGGTGCTCAGCGCAGCGTGGCCCAGCCGACGGCGCACCCGCAGGCCCACCCACCCGACGGGCACGCCGATCGCGACGGCGACCAGGGCCGCGTACGCGAAGTCACCCACGACGCCCCAGAGGCTGACCGAGGCGGCGGTGGCCGCGATCGCGGACCGCAGCAGCACCAGCGCGGAGGCGTCGTTGAGCAGGGACTCGCCCTCGAGCATCGTGACGGTGCGCGGCGAGGCCCCGAGTCGTTTCACGATCGAGGTCGCCACGGCGTCGGTGGGGCTCACGATCGCGCCCAGGGCGATGGCCGTGGCCAGGTCGATCCCGGGGATGAGCCACCGGAAGAGCAGGCCGAGCAGCACCGAGCTGATCACCACGAGCGTCACCGAGAGACCGCCGATGGCCGTGAAGTCGCGCCGGAAGTCCATCGACGGCAGGCCGACGGCCGCCGAGTAGAGCAGCGGCGGCAGCACGCCGCCGAGGATCACCTCCGGGGGTATCTCCACCGCCGGCACCCACGGCAGCAGGCTCACGCCCGCCCCCAGCACCACCAGGACCAGCGGCGCGGCGACGCCGGCCCGGGGCGCCAGCGCGGTGACGGCGATGATGAGGATGGCGGCGACGACCGCGACGATCAGGTACTCCACAGGCTGACGTTACGAGACGCGGGCGGCGTCCGCCGATTCTTTCCGCCGCGCGAGAAACCAGGTCGCACGGTGTCGTCGAGCGCGGATCGATGTCTGCGCATAGGTTCGGGGTGGCGGCGGAACCCCGTCGCCGCGCAGGGGGCGCACGTCGTGTGCCTGTGTCGAGAAGGAGTCGGACATGGGGCTTTTTGACAAGGCCAAGGAGTTCGTGACGGACCCGGACAACGTGGCGAAGGCGAAGGAGCAGCTCACCGACGAGAACGTGGACGCCGCTACCGACAAGCTGAAGGGCTTTGCGCCCGACCAGGCCGACGGCGCCATCGACTCGCTGGGTGAGAAGGCGAAGGAGTGGGGCGGTCCCGAGGAGCGGGAGCGCGACGGGCGCTAGCACCCGTCTGCCGCCACGCTGGCGGCGGTCGCGACCTACGGTCGGTACGATCGAGGGGCGTTGTCGGTGACGACGGCGCCCCTCGATCAGTTCTCATGACCTTCCGCTAGGAGCACAGCCGTGTCCGACGTCGTATCGCCGCCCGTCCCTGCCGACCTCACCCCGGTCGAGAGCCCCACGGAGGCGACGACGACCACGGCGACGACCTCCGGCGTCGAGCTGTACGGCGACCGCCGCGACGTCGTCGTCGTGCGCGTGGACGGCGAGCTGTGGGACCTCGACCGCGAGATCCCGGCCGGCCACAAGGTCGAGCCGGTGACGATCAGCGAGCCCGACGGCCTGGCCGTGCTGCGGCACAGCGCCGCCCACGTCCTGGCGCAGGCCGTGCAGCAGGTCAACCCGGACGCGAAGCTGGGTATCGGCCCGCCCGTCACCGACGGCTTCTACTACGACTTCGACGTCGAGACGCCGTTCACGCCCGAGGACCTCAAGGCCCTCGACAAGACGATGAGCCGCATCATCAAGGAGGGCCAGACCTTCCGGCGCCGTGTCGTCACCGAGGACGAGGCGCGCGCCGAGCTGGCGAACGAGCCGTACAAGCTGGAGCTGATCGGCCTCAAGGGCGGCTCGGACGACGAGAACGGCGAGAACGTCGAGGTGGGCGGCGCCGAGCTGACCATCTACGACAACGTCCGGGGCGCCGGCCGCGAGAGCGAGACCGTGGTCTGGAAGGACCTGTGCCGCGGCCCGCACCTGCCGAACACCCGCCTGATCGGCAACGGCGTGCAGCTCATGCGCAACGCCGCCGCCTACTGGCGCGGCAGCGAGAAGAACCCGATGCTGCAGCGCGTCTACGGTACTGCCTGGCCCACCAAGGACGAGCTCAAGGCGTACCTGGAGCGGCTCGCGGAGGCCGAGCGCCGCGACCACCGGCGCATCGGCGCCGAGATGGACCTGTTCAGCTTCTCCGACGAGGTCGGCTCCGGCCTGCCGCTGTTCCACCCCCGCGGCGGCGTGATCAAGCGGGTCATGGAGGACTACGTCCGCCAGCGGCACATCGAGGAGGGCTTCTCCTACGTCGGCACGCCGCACATCACCAAGGACGGGCTGTTCCACACCTCGGGGCACCTGCCGTACTACGCGGACACCATGTTCCCGGAGATGGACCTCGAGGGGTCCAAGTACCGGCTCAAGGCCATGAACTGCCCGATGCACAACCTGATCTTCGCCTCGCGCGGCCGCTCGTACCGTGAGCTGCCGCTGCGCCTGTTCGAGTTCGGCTCGGTGTACCGCTACGAGAAGTCGGGCGTGGTGCAGGGCCTGACCCGTGTGCGCGGTCTGACGCAGGACGACTCGCACTCCTACGTGACGCCGGAGCAGGCGCCGGGGGAGGTCAAGCACCTGCTGAACTTCATGCTGAGCGTGCTGCGCGACTTCGGCCTGGACGACTTCTACCTCGAGCTGTCCACGCGGGACGACTCCAAGCCGGACAAGTTCGTCGGCTCCGAGGAGGACTGGGCTTCCGCCACGAAGATCCTCGAGGAGGTGGGCCGCGAGACCGGCCTGGACCTCGTGGCTGACCCGGGCGGCGCCGCGTTCTACGGCCCCAAGATCTCCGTGCAGGCCAAGGACGCCATCGGCCGCACCTGGCAGATGGGCACCGTGCAGTACGACTTCAACCAGCCCAAGGGCTTCGGGCTGGAGTACACCGCCGCGGACGGCACACGCCAGCAGCCGGTGATGATCCACTCGGCCAAGTTCGGCTCGATCGAGCGGTTCATGGGCGTGCTCATCGAGCACTACGCGGGCGCCTTCCCGGCCTGGCTCGCGCCCGTGCAGGTCAAGATGGTCCCCGTCGCGGAGGCGTTCGACGACTACGTGAAGGACGTCGCCGCACAGCTCACCGCCCGCGGCATCCGCGTCGAGATCGACCTGTCGGACGACCGATTCGCCAAGAAGATCCGCAACGCGTCCAAGGAGAAGGTGCCGTTCACGCTCATCGCGGGCGGTGAGGACGCCGAGGCCGGCGCGGTCTCGTTCCGGTTCCGGGACGGCACGCAGGAGAACGGCGTGCCGGTCGCCGAGGCGATCGAGCGGATCGTCACAGCGGTGGCCGAGCGGTCGCAGCAGGCCTGATGGAGCCCACCATCCAGGACGCCGCGGACTTCGGGCCGCCGGAGGACGGGCTCCAGCGGCTCTGGACGCCGCACCGGCTCGTCTACATCGGTGGTGAGGCGAAGCCGGCCGACGGAAGCGTCGAGAACTGTCCCTTCTGCCGCATCCCCGCGGGCGACGACGAGCAGGGCCTCGTCGTCGCCCGCGGGGGCCGGTGCTACGTCATCCTGAACCTCTACCCGTACAACACGGGGCACCTGATGGTGCTCCCGTATCGGCACGTCTCGGACTACACGGACCTCGAGGAGGCCGAGACGGCCGAGCTGGCGGCGATGACTCAGCAGGCCATGCGCGTGTCGCGTGCCGTTTACGCGCCGGCAGGCTTCAATCTTGGTATCAACCAGGGCGAGGTCGCCGGTGCGGGGATCGCGGCACACCTGCATCAGCACGTGGTGCCACGCTGGTTGGGCGACGCGAACTTTCTGCCCGTGGTGGCGCAGACGAAGTCGCTGCCCGAGCTGTTGGCGGACACCCGCCGTCGGCTCGCGGAGGCCTGGGAGACCGCGGGGGGCTGAGAGGAGAACTGATGTTACGGGGCCTGCGCTCCTTCATGACCACGCTGTTCACCCCGTTGGCGCGGTTGCTGCTGGCGCTGCGGGTCTCGCCGGACGCGGTGACGATCGCCGGCACCGTCGTGGTCACCGCGGTCGCCCTGACGCTGTTCCCCACCGGGCACACGCTCGTGGGCGGTCTCCTCATCGGCTTCTTCGTCCTGTTCGACTCGCTCGACGGCGTCATGGCGCGCCAGGCCGGGCGGTCCGGCCCGTGGGGCGCGTTCCTCGACTCCACGCTGGACCGGCTGTCCGACGGCGCCGTCTTCGCCGGCATCACGCTCTGGTTCGTGCTGCACCCCGACGAGCACCACGGTCTGTGGGGCACGGCCGCCGCGCTCGCCTGCCTGGTGCTCGGCAGCGTCGTGCCGTACGCCCGGGCCCGGGCCGAGAGCGTGGGCGCCACCGCGCAGGTCGGCATCGCCGAGCGTGCCGACCGCCTCCTGCTCGCGCTGGTCCCGTTCACCTTCATGCAGGTGGGCCTGCCCGTCGTCGTGCTCGAGGTGGTGCTCACGCTGCTGGCGCTCGCGAGCCTGGTGACCGTGTTCCAGCGCATCGCCACCGTGCGCGCGCAGCTCACCCGCCAGGTCGTCGAGACCGGCACCGATCCGCACGAGGGTCCGCTGGCCGGGCAGGGCGCCTGATGGACGTCGCCAAGGCCTACACGTTCGCGTGGCGCAACGCCGTGAAGATCCCCGAACCCGTGCTCCGGGGTCTGTTCACCGTGGTGGCCGACGTCACCTGGCTGCGGCGCGGCAAGGGCGTGCGCCGTATGGAGGGCAACTACGCGCGGGTCCGGCCCGACCTGGACGCCGCGGCCGTGCGCCGGCTGTCCCGGGCCGGCATGCGCAGCTACATGCGCTACTTCCGCGAGGCGTTCACCTTGCAGGGCGTCACCGCCGAGCAGCTTCGCGCACGGGTGCGCCTGGAGGGCTACGACGAGCACGTGCGGCCCGTGATCGACGACGGCGGCGCCGTCTCGCTCGCCCTCGGTCACCTCGGCAACTGGGACCTGGCCGGGGCGTACGCCTCCCAGAACCTCGCGGGCGTGCTCACCGTGGCCGAGCGTCTCAAGCCGGACGAGCTCTTCGAGCAGTTCGTACGGTTCCGCGGCTCTCTTGGCATCGACGTGCTGGCCCTCGGCGAGGGCGACGTGCTCGGCGCGCTGGTCCGCGGCGCCAAGGAGGGCGGACGGCTGATCCCGCTGCTCAGCGACCGCGACCTCACCTCGACCGGTATCGAGGTCGACCTCGCCGGGCACCGCGCCCGCGTCGCCGCCGGACCGGCCCTGCTCGGGCTCGCGGCCGGCGTCCCCGTGCACGCCGTCGGCATCACCTACGAACGGCTCAGCGGCCCCCGCCGCCGGTCGGCCGGCACGCCCTGGGGCATCGTCATCCGGTTCCACCCGCCCCTGCCCGAGCCCGACCCCGGGCTGCCGCGCGCCGAGCAGGCACGCGTGCTCACCCAGGGCTGGGTGGACCAGCTCGCGGAGACGATCACCGAGCACACCCACGACTGGCACATGCTGCAGCGCGTGTTCGTCGCGGACCTCGGCCCGGCGCGGCAGCGGCAGGCGCAGCGGCGCGCCGCCGAGGAGCGCGAGACCCAGCGGCGCGGGGCCCAGGAGCACGGATGAGGGCCGTGCGGCGGCGCGGCCACCGCCCGCTGCGCGTCGGCATCGTCTGCCCCTACTCGTTCGACGCCCCCGGCGGCGTGCAGTTCCACGTGCGCGACCTCGCCGAGGCCCTCCAGGCCGCCGGGCACGAGGTCTCGGTGCTCGCCCCGTCGAGCGACGACACCGAGCTGCCCGCCGTCGTCACCGCCGCCGGCCGCGCGGTGCCCGTGCCGTACAACGGGTCGGTCGCGCGGCTCACCTTCGGGCCGCTGACCGCCACCCGCGTGCGGCGCTGGCTGGAGGGCGGCATCGACGGCAGCCCGTTCGACATCGTCCACCTGCACGAGCCGATGGTCCCGTCCCTGTCGATGATCGCGCTGTGGCAGGCCACCGAGCCCGTCGTCGCCACCTTCCACACCTCGCAGGTGCGCTCGCGGGCACTGCAGGTCGCCTACCCGCTGGTGCGACAGTCGCTGGAGAAGATCGCGGCCCGCATCGCGGTGTCCGAGGACGCGCGCCGCACGCTCGTCGACCACCTCGGCGGCGACGCCGTCGTGATCCCCAACGGCGTGTACACGCAGGTGTTCGCGACCAGCCCCCGCCGCCCCGAATGGGCCGGCACGCCCGACGCGCCGACCATCGCCTTCCTCGGCCGGCTCGACGAGCCGCGCAAGGGGCTGGGCGTGCTCGTGCAGGCCATCCCCACGATCCTGGACCGGGTGCCTGGCGCCCGGTTCCTGGTGGCGGGGCGCGGCAACGACATCGTCGCCGAGACCAGGGAGACCCTGGGGGAGCTGGCCGCCTCCGTCGAGTTCCTGGGCGCGGTGTCCGACGCCGAGAAGGCGGCGCTGCTGGCGTCCGCCGACCTGTACGTCGCACCGCAGACCGGCGGGGAGAGCTTCGGCATCGTGCTCGTGGAGGCGATGAGCGCCGGGTCCGTGGTCGTGGCCAGCGACCTGGGCGCCTTCCAGCGCGTGCTGGACGACGGCGCCGCGGGCGCCCTGTTCCGCACCGGCGACCCCGGCCACCTCGCCACCACCGTGCTGGACCTGCTCGCCGACCCGACGCGCCGGGACGCCTACCGCGCGCACGCCGCGCAGTGGGTGCAGCGGTTCGACTGGTCGGGCGTGACGGAGCAGGTCCTGGCCGTCTACGAGATGACGCTCGACGCCGACCACGCGATCGCCGGCGACGTGATGGGCCGGTTCATGGGACTGTTCCCGCGCCGGGTCGGGGGTGACACGTGAGCTGGTCGGAGATCGCGCTGGTCGCACTGGGCGCCGTCGTCGTCGGCCTCCTGTTCGCCTGGCAGGGCGCCTCGCGGATCGACCGGCTGCACCGCAAGGTCGCGGCCTCGCGGATCGCTCTGGACGCCCAGCTCGTGCGGCGCGCCTCGGCCGCGGTGGAGCTCGCGACCTCGGGAGCGCTGGACCCGGCGAGCGCGGTGCTGGTGGCCGACGCCGCCTATGCGGCGTCCGACGCCGGAGCCGTGACCTCGCCCGCCGCCGCGCTGAAGATGGACGGGCTGGACTCCGCGCGCGAGCGTGCCGAGTCCGGGCTCACGGCGACGCTGCGCGAGGCGTTCGGCTCACCCGAGGCGGTGCACGACCTGCGGGCGGGACCGTCCGGCGAGGTGCTGGAGGGACTCGCGGCCGCCTGGTACCGGGTGACGCTGGCCCGCCGGTTCCACAACGAGGCCGTGGCCCAGACCCGGCGCGTGCGCCGGCTCTGGTACGTGCGCCTGTTCCACCTGGCCGGGCGGGCGCCCATGCCGCGCACCGTCGAGCTCGACGACGCGCTGCCGCACGGACTGGAGCCGGCCGGCGGGTGACCGGGTTGTCCGGATGGTGACCGTTCTGCGGTCGGCGGCGGGGACGCGGCAGGCCGGGCGATAAGATCGGGTCAGGGCGCCGACCGCGCCCGGAACGACCGGCGTCGATCCCACCGGCGAGAACTATGCGAGGTAACCGTGACTGAATCCGTGACCGGCGAGAACACCGTGGGTACGGTCGGCACCGCGCGCGTGAAGCGTGGCATGGCCGAGATGCTCAAGGGCGGCGTCATCATGGACGTCGTCACGCCCGACCAGGCGAAGATCGCCGAGGACGCGGGCGCGGTGGCCGTCATGGCGCTCGAGCGGGTGCCCGCGGACATCCGTGCCCAGGGCGGCGTGTCGCGTATGAGCGACCCCGACATGATCGACGGCATCATCGAGGCCGTCTCGATCCCCGTGATGGCGAAGGCCCGCATCGGCCACTTCGTCGAGGCACAGGTGCTGCAGTCGCTCGGCGTCGACTACATCGACGAGTCCGAGGTGCTGACCCCCGCGGACTACACCAACCACATCGAGAAGTGGAACTTCACCGTGCCGTTCGTGTGCGGTGCGACCAACCTGGGCGAGGCGCTGCGCCGCATCACCGAGGGCGCCGCGATGATCCGTTCCAAGGGCGAGGCCGGCACCGGCGACGTCTCGAACGCGACCACGCACATGCGCAAGATCCGCCAGGAGATCCGCCGCCTGACCACGCTGCCCGAGGACGAGCTGTACGTGGCCGCCAAGGAGCTGCAGGCGCCGTACGAGCTGGTCAAGGAGATCGCGGCCACCGGCAAGCTGCCGGTCGTCCTGTTCACCGCGGGCGGCATCGCCACCCCGGCGGACGCCGCGATGATGATGCAGCTCGGCGCCGAGGGCGTCTTCGTCGGCTCGGGCATCTTCAAGTCGGGCAACCCGGCGCAGCGCGCCGAGGCCATCGTCAAGGCGACGACCTTCTTCGACGACGCCGACGTGATCGCCAAGGTCTCGCGCGGTCTGGGCGAGGCCATGGTCGGCATCAACGTCGACGAGATCCCGGAGCCGCACCGGCTGGCCGAGCGCGGGTGGTGAGCTAGGTCGTTGGAGGGCCCCGTGGACGTCGAGTCCGCGGGGCCCTCCTCCTTTGGGCCAGGAGGTTCACGGGACCGTTGGCTGATTCGCGTTCAGCAGGCTTGGCGGAGCCATGAATCGTCCGATAACGGGCTACCTGTCGCCTGCTGAATCAAGGTCAGGGTCGGCCCTACGGCGCCCGTCCGCATGGTGCAAGTCAGCGACCAGGCCGAGCACCCTGATGCGCACCTGACGCTCCCGGAAGGAGTGCCGTGCGGTCTGGAGGGGACCACGGTCCGCTCGCGCGGCTTCGCCGCGGAGCAGGCCTCATGCAGCCGCACACCTGCGCGGCGCACCCGCGGCCGTCGACGCGATCGTGGAGCGCAGCGCCGGCCTGCCGCTCGCGCTGCGCATCGCGAGCGACCACCTGACACACCGTCCCGCCGCGCAGGCGCAGGCCGCGCTCGATGCCTGGCTGGCCGAGCCGGTGCCGCTCGACCCCTTCCACACCGCCGACGACGCCGGATGCGACCTGCGCACCGTCTTCGCCGAGCCGTACCGGCGGCTCACCCCGCAGGCTGCGCGTTGCCTCCACCTCGCGAGCGCGCTTCCGGAGGGACGGATGGCCAGAGCCGCCTTGACCGCGTCCTGGAGCCTGACGCCCCGGGCCGCCCGTCGTGTGCTTGCTGAGCTGACCTCGGCGCACCTGCTCGAAGAGCCGCTACCGGACCAGTACACGATGCACGGCGTGGTGCGGGAGTTCGTCCAGAAGGCTGGCTTCGACGAGGACATCGAGCCGCTCACCGACGTCAGCCGCTGGACGATGCCGAACTCGGTTTCGCGCCGGCCGGTGCCATTCCCGGTGAAGTTGCCGTGAAGTTGCCGGTGACGTTGCCGGTCGAACGTCCTGGTCGCCACGGCCATGGGCGGGATCGAACGGCGGTGTCCGCAACTCCGCAGAGAGAAGGAGCGGGATGAGCAACCTCGTCAGGCAGTTCGGCGACGCGGTCCTCCAGAAGATCGCCCCGGAGCAGACGGCCGAGGCCGTCTGCGTCACGACACGCCAGTACCGGTGCGTTTCCGGTGCCTGCGGGATCAACGGCAAGTTCTCCAATTACACGCAGATGTATCGGGACTGCACCTGCTGGAGGAACCGCGCCCCGGCCGGTACGAGATGCATCGCCTGCTGCGGGAGTTCGCCTGGGAGATCAGCCTGGACGACGACGGCGAGGCGGGGCGTGCGGACATGCCGGTGAATTTGCCGCTGACGGTTCCTGGCGGCGCGGGCGGCGGGCTGGCCTAATGAATTCGTCAGCAATCGCGGAGAGTAGGAGCATCATGAGCAACCTGTTCGTGCAGTTCAGTGACGCAATCCTCCGGAAGGCGGCACGGAACGAGACGGCCGAGGCCGCCTGTTCCGGTTACTACCAGTACCGCTGTAACACGACCCGATGCGGGACAGGCTCGAACATGTGGCAGAAGCGCTACTGCTACCACCAGACGACGAACTGCCACACCGCATGTACCTCCTGGGTCACCGTCGGTTGCTGCGCCTGAGAATCTTTCTGTCGTGCCGACCGACAGGTGACGACTGACCCGTGGATCGTTGCTCCATCGGTCTTGCTGTGAGCCGCGGCCGTTCTGCCGGTGAATTTGCCGGTTGCCGTTCCTGGTGGTCCGGGCGACAGGCTGGATTAATGGCGTCATCAGCATTCACGGAGAGAGGGGAAACCATGAGCAACTTGTTCGCACGGGTTGGTGAGGCGATGCTGCAGAAGGTCGCGCCTCAGGAGGTGGCCGAGGCCCTCTGCACCTCCTCGACTCAGTATCGATGCTATACACGGTGCTCCACGTCGAGCGGGACCTCCGGGATCCTCCGCCAGGCCCGCACGTGTTACAGCGGCTCCGCCTGCGAGAAGGCCGGCACGTGCACCGCCTGGAGGAACATCACCTGCAGCGCCGTCTGCTGAGGTCGATCGGTCGTACCCACGGCCGATGTGCAGAGCAGCCGTGGCCCCTCCGGTGTCTTGGTGAGGCCACGGCTGTTCACGGACTGCCCGGTGGGCTGCAGCTCGCCCTGTACCAGCTGGGCGTGCTACTCCTGCGGCTGCTGACCCCGCTGCCGCCAGGCGACGGCGCATGGCGGCAGTCCCCCGACTCGATGTGATCACTACCTCCGCGGAGTTCACCCTTGCTCGTCACCCTCGCACTGTTCCTGCAGCTGGCCGTTGCCGGCGTTCTGCTCGCGTCCGGCGTCGCAAAGGTGCGCGGCGATGCCAATCGGGAGACCTGGAAGGCGCTGTTGGACCGGGCGCCCGGTCTGCTCGGCCGTCTGCCCGTGGACGTGGTGTCCTCGCTCCACATCGGCGTCGAGATCCTGCTGGCCGTTGCGCTCCTCGTGGCGATCGCCCCGCCCCTCGCACCTGTCGCCGCTCCCGCGCTGGCCGCCGCGGCGCTGCTGTTCACCGGCTTCACGGGCATAGCTCTCTACTCCGCGACCGGCGCCGCGGTCACGTGCTCGTGCTTCGGCAGGAGCACGACGTCGCTCGGCTGGCCGCACGTCGTCCGCAACGTCGCGCTCACGGTGCTGGCGGTCGGTGGCCTGGTGGCCGCATCCGACGCCGTCGCCGACCCGCTTCCGGACCTCGGCTCCGCCGCACTGGCCGTCGTCGGCGCTGCCGCGGTCACCGCACTCACCTACTTCTTCGACGACGTCGTCGACGTGTTCGCCCCTCCGGACCCGCGCCGTTCCGGCACGCGCGTTCCTACCCGCTGAACCACCCTGATCCACCGGAGAACGGAGCCTCCCATGGCAGTCCTCACCGCCGCCGTCGTCCTGCTCGGCGTCCTGACCGTGTTCAACCTCGTGCTGACCGCGGCGATCGCGCGCCGCGTCCGTACCGCACCGGCAGCCGACGCCGGGCACGCGCACGGCAAGCCCACATTCCCCGACCTGGACGAGGTCAAGGCCGGCGCCGCCATCCGCCCCTTCTCCGCCACGACCACCACCGGCGAGGAGGTCTCCTACGAGGACCGATACGGCGACACCGCCGTCTACGCCTTCTTCGACACCAGCTGCAGCACCTGCGCCAAGGAACTACAGCCGCTCGTCGACATGACCCGCCGCGAGGGTTTCACCCCGCACCAGGTCATCGCGTTCGTCGTGCACGACGACGAGCACGGCAAGGCGGAGAAACGCGAGGAGTACCTGGCCACGCTCGGCGACACGGTGACCGTCGTGGTACACCGGCGCGACGGGATCGATCTGCCGTTCGACGCCGGCGGCTACCCGGCGTTCGTCCTCGTGGACGGGTCCGGGCAGGTCACGCGCTCGGGGGTCGAGGTCAGCGACCTGGACACCGTCCTCGTGCCGGCATGACGGACGACGACGGCGCCGGGCGCGACGCCGTATCAGGCGGCGACACCCGGCCCCGCCGCGGTCACCGCGCGCTGACCGCGATCGGCTCCGGCACCGTCCGCGCCTTCCGGGTCGCCGCCCTGGGGGCCCAGGCGGCGCCCGGTGCGCTCGCGGTCCTCGTACTCGTCACGCTGACCGACGCGCTGCTTCCCGCCGGCGGCGTGCTCGCCACCAAGTGGCTGCTCGACGTCCTCCAGCTCGGTTCCGACGCTCCCGGCGTGCCGCAGCCGCTGAGGGACCGTCCCGTCCTGATCGTGGTGGGCCTCGCGGTCATGACCCTCGCGGGCGCGCTGATGTCGCACGTCAGCCAGTACGTGAACGGCCGGATCCGCCGGGCCGTCACCCTGCTGGTCACGTCTCGCCTGTTCACGACCGTCACACGGCTGTCCGGGTTGCGCCACTTCGAGGACCCGGCATTCCGCGACCGGCTCCGCATGGCCCAGACGTCCGCCTCCGACGCGCCCGACGAGGTCATCGACTCGTTGTTCGGGACGGTCCGCGGCGTGATCACGATCGCGAGTACCCTCGGTGTGCTGGTCATGATCAGTCCCGTGGTCGCCGTGCTCGTCGTGGTCGCTGCGATGCCGGGGCTGATCGTGCAGCTCGTCCTCAACCGGGAACGTGCCGACGTGCTGTGGCGCATCAGCCCGCGTTCGCGGCGCCTGGCCTTCTACCAGGACCTCATGATGCATCCCGTCGCGGCTGCCGAGGTGCGGATCTTCGGCGCCGGGCGCTTCCTCACCGGCCGCATGAACCGGGAGCTGCGCGCGATCAACGCCGCCGAGGAGCGCCTCGACCGCAAGACCTTCCTCGCGCACGCCCCGCTCATGGTCGCGGGCGCCGTCGTCTCCGGCGGTGGTCTCGTCTGGGTGGTGCTCGGCGCGCTGCGCGGCGACTTCACCGCCGGCGACGTCACCGCGTTCGTCGGTGCGACCGGGGGAGTCCAGGGTGCGGCCGCCGGCCTGGTCATGTGCCTCGCTCGCATCCACTCGACGCTGCTGCTCGTGGCGCACTACGACGACGTCCTCGCCACCCCGCAGGATCTGATCGCCCCCGCCGCCCCCGTCCCCGCCCGCCCGCTTGAGCACGAGATCCGCCTCGAGGACGTCTGGTTCCGCTACACCGACGACGGCCCCTGGGTGCTGCGCGGCGTGAGCATGACGATCCCGGTGCGCGGTTCCGTCGCCGTCGTCGGCCTGAACGGCGCGGGCAAGAGCACGCTGGTCAAGCTGCTGATGCGCATGTACGACCCGTCCCGCGGCGCGATCCTGTGGGATGATACCGACATCCGTGGGTACGACGTCGACGGCCTGCGCTCCCGGGTCAGCGCCGTCTTCCAGGACTTCGTGCAGTACGAGCTGTCCGCACGCGAGAACATCGCGCTCGGCGCGCTCGAGCACCTGGACGACGACGCCCGCGTGCACGCCGCGGCGCGTGCAGCGGGTGCGGACCGGATCGTGGCCGGGCTGCAGCACGGGTACGACACGATGTTGTCCCGGGCGTTCTGGAACGACGACGAGGTCGGGGACGACACGACGTCGGTGGGCACCACGCTGTCCGGCGGTCAGTGGCAGCGCCTCGCGCTTGCTCGCTCGCTCATGCGGTCCGGCCGCGACCTGCTGGTGCTCGACGAGCCGACGTCGGGCCTCGACCCGCAGGCCGAGAACGAGGTCCGCGACCTGCTGGGCACCCTGCGGACCGGGACCGCGACCCTGCTGGTCTCGCACCGGCTCGGTGCGGTCCGGGACGCGCAGCAGATCGTGGTCCTGGCCGGCGGCGTCGTCGCCGAGCAGGGCACGCACGACGAACTCATGCGGGCGGGCGGCGAGTACGCCCGCCTGTTCACGCTGCAGGCGACCGGCTACCAGGACCCGGTCCCGGCCGGGGAAGGAGTGTCCGCATGACAGGGACGGCCGTGGTCCTTGCGCTCGCGCTGGCCGGAGCGGTGCTTGCCGGGTCGGCCGGGTACCGGCACCTGCGACACCACTACGTCGTCGTCGCCGTCGACGGCACGAGCATGCATCCCACGTACGAGCCCGGTGACCGTGTGCTCGTGCGGCGCGGTGGGCGCGCGCCCGCCCGCGGTGACGTCGTCGTCGTGCGCAAGCCCGATGTGAAGCACGGATGGCCGACGACGGCGCCCGCGCAGCGGTCGGGCCTGCCACTGGGCAGGCGCTGGCTGATCAAACGTGTGGCGGCGACCGGCGGCGAACCATGGCCCGACGGCATCGACCCGGCCCCCTGGGACAGGGGAGAGGGGCGCGTGCCCGCGGGCCACATCGTCCTGCTCAGTGACAACCCCCGCGGCGTCGACTCCCGCCGGTGGGGGCCCTGCCCCGACCACCAGGTCATGGGCCGCGTGACACGGTCGATGGGCGGCTGACGTCGGCCGGCGGCCGTCACCAGGAGCGTGCAGCAGTGCCCGAAGGAACTGGACTGGTGCGTCGTGCCGGAGTGACCGCGAGCCCGGCCTCGGCGGTCGGCCGTCGCGGCCGCGCGGCTCGCGGCGTGTGATCAGCCGCGAGCCGCGCGAGTGGCCCAGTGTTCGAGGATCCCCCGCAGGGCCGCACGCCGGATCGGCTCGGGATCCTGGTCGACGCCGGTCTCCCGGGCGAACTCCCACAGCAGCCCGTGCAGTTCGTACCTGCCCGGCGCCGGTTCCTCGATCAGGTGCGCCGCGACCAGCTCGGCCATGAGCCTGTCGCTGGTCTGCAGCGGCAGGTCCCAGAGCGCCGCGACGGCGTCCCGGGACAGCGGCGTGCGCGGCGGGACTCCCAGCAGGCGGAAGTACCGTGCGGCCTCGTCCGGCACCTGCCGGTACGACGCCGTGAAGGCGGCGCGCAGGTCGCACTCGGTGTCGTCCGCGGTCCGGAACGCATCGAGCGGGGCGGGCTCCGCGAGCCAGGCCGCCAGTGCTTCGGGCGCCTGCGCGGTGGTCCGGCGGGTCAGGTGGTCGCACGCGATGCGTAGCGCGAGCGGAAGCCCGCAACAGCGGTGCACCATCGCGTCGACGGCCCTCGGCGCCACGCGCAGGCGCTCGTCTCCCAGGAGCGTGCGGACCAGCCGGGCGGCATCGTCGTCGGGCAACGGGTGGACGCCGACGTGCCGGGCGCCGTCACGGATGCTGAGCCCGCGGAGCTGGTGCCGGCTGGCCACGACCGTCGTGCAGGCGCCTGGGCCTGGCAGCAGGGGCCGGACCTGCGCGGCGGACGCGACGTCGTCGAGGACGACGAGCATGCGCCGCGCGGCGAGGACGTGACGCAGGAGCGCGGTTCGGGCGACGGCCGACGACGGGACCGCGGCGTCGGGTATCCCGAGGTCGGTCAGGAACCGGCTCGCGACGTCGTCGGCCGTGGGCGGCTGCCCGTGGGCGGAGCCACGCAGTTCGGCGTACAGCTGACCGTCGGGAAACGCGCCGCGCCGGGCGTGGGCCCAGGCCAGCACGAGGGCGGTCTTGCCGACACCGGCCGCGCCGTCGAGCACGGTGCATCTGTGGCCGCCGTCGGGGCTGGTCAGCACGTCGTCCAGCTCCGCGAGCTCCGCCGCTCGTCCGGAGAACGTCGACGGCGGGGCGGGGAGCTGTGCGGGCGCCTCACCGGCGGGGGAGGACGTGCCCGGGACACCCGTGGCGGGGGTCGTCGGTGCGGCCCACGTGAGCGGAGCCGGCGTCACCGGGCGGGCCGGCCCGTTCCGGGTGCCGTCCGCGGCCCGGTCGGCCCACCGGCGCCGATAGAAGTCGAGCAGCTCGCCGACCCGGGCGTCGTCGAGGCCGAGACCGGCCCCGATCGCACGGAGGGTGCTCACCCGCGGCTTCTCGACGGCGCTGCGCTCGATGTTGCTGACCGAGCGCACCGCCAGGCCTGCCCGCTCGGCGAGCTCTTCCTGGGTCAGACCCGCGCGGCGGCGGAGCTGTGCGAGCAGGTCGTGCTGCGTGCTGGGCTCGGTCATGCGGCTCCCGAGGGACGGAACGACGGGTCATCCGGATGGACGTTCCGTCGTGCGCGGGAGGCCCTGTGCGTTCGACGGGCCGAAGGTGCAGACCCAGCGTGCGCGTCTGCCGCCCTGTCGTGGTGCAGGTTCCTGCAACCAGCCTTCCAGCCCTACCAGGGCGACGGCTCGTAGTCCTTGAGGAAGCAGCCGTACAGGTCCCTCCCGGCCTCGCCCTGGACGATCGGGTCGTAGATGCGCGCGGCGCCGTCGACCAGGTCGAGGGGGGCGTGCCAGCCCTCGGCGGCGAGCCGCAGCTTCTCCTCGTGCGGGCGCTCGTCCGTGATCCACCCGGTGTCCACCGCGGTCATCAGGACCCGGTCCTTCTCGAACATCTCCCCGGCGGAGGTCCGGGTCAGCATGTTGAGGGCGGCCTTGGCCATGTTGGTGTGCGGGTGCCCCGCGCCCTTGTACCGGCGGGAGAACTGCCCCTCCATCGCCGAGACGTTGACGACGTACCCGCGGCGCGACGTCGCCGTCGCGGCCCGCATCGCGGGCCGCAGCCGGGAGATGAGCAGGAACGGCGCGATCGCGTTGCAGAGCTGGACCTCCAGGAGCTCCAGCGGGTCGACCTCGTCCACGACCTGGGTCCACGAGTTGTTCTTCTGCACGTCGGGGAGCAGCCCGCCGGCATCGACGGCCGTGCCAGCCAGATGGGCGTCCAGGGAGGCCGAGCCCGCCCGGAGCGCGAGCGCCGTCAGGGATGCCGCGGTGTGTGTCGCGACGGCGTCGTCCTGCGACTGCCCCTCGTGGTGGGCGACCGACAGGGCGGCCAGCGCGCCCGCGATCGCGGCGGGGTGCGCCTCCGAGACATGGTCGAACGTGACCATCTCCGGCGGTTCGAGGCCGTAGGGGAGCGGGGCGACCGGTGCCGACTCGCCCGTGACGAGCTGCGAGTAGGCCCCGGGGGACCGCCGGACCGTCTGGCAGGCGTTGTTGACCAGGATGTCGAGCGGGCCCGCCGCGGCGACGTCGTCGGCCAGCGCGATCACCTGGGTGGGGTCACGCAGGTCGATGCCGACGATCTTGAGCCGGTGCAGCCAGTCGGCGGCGTCGGGCATGGCCGAGAAGCGGCGCACCGCGTCCTTAGGGAAGCGGGTGGTGACGGTGAGGTGGGCGCCGTCGCGCAGCAGGCGCAGCGCGATGTACATGCCGATCTTGGCCCGGCCCCCAGTGAGCAGGGCGCGGCGACCGGTCAGGTCCGTGCGCTGGTCGCGGCGCGCGTGGCTCTTCGCGGCGCAGTCCGGGCACAGCCAGTGGTAGAACGAGTCGACCAGGGTGTAGTCCGTCTTGCAGATGTAGCAGCCGCGGGCGGTGCGCAGCTCCCCGGCGAACGCCCCGGGCACGGAGGAGACCAGCGGGATGCCGGCGGTCTCGTCGTCGATCCGCGCCGCCGAGCCGGTCGCCGTCCGCTCGATGATGCTCCGGTCGTGCGCCTGGATCTCCTCGCGGACCGCGGCCTTGCGGGACTTCTTGAGCAGCTTCCACATGTAGCCGGTCGCCCGCTTGACCGTCTGGACGTCGGGGTGGTCGGGCTCGAGGTCATGGAGCTGGCCCAGCACGCGAAGGGTGGTGGCGAGCTCGTCCGGGTCGATCCCCGCTTTCGTTGGCACTGCCGTAGGGTAACCGCCGCCGGCGCCAGGCACCCGGTCCGGTCCACCGGGGCGCGGTTGCCCGACGGCGTCGTCGCCGACGCACGCGGCAGCCTGATCTCGGGGCCGTCCGCGCCCTGGCCGTCCGAATCGTTTAACAATCGGCGATCCGTTGACGCTGGGCAAACGCTTACCGTACGGTCGGCTGCGCTGATTGGATCGATTCAAGCTCAGGGGTCCGACGGCCCGGTGGCGAGGGAGTTGTCTGCCCTCGTCACACCTCGCCAGATCACCGGTCGTGCCCAGGACGGCGCGCCGCATCACAGTCGAGCTAGCTCAAAGAGGAGCGACATCAATGACAAGGCGAAGAAGTACCAGAACGGCGCTCGCGGCCGGGCTCTCGGGCCTCGCCGTCGTCGCGTCGAGCGTCGTCGCGCTGAACACCGCACACGCGGCCACGGTGCGCCACGAGGCCGAGGCCGCGCCGGCCGTCTGCGGGGGCCTGATCGAGTCGAACCATGCCGGGCACTCGGGCAGCGGGTTCTGCAACACCGACAATGCTGTCGGAGCCGCGGTCGAGTTCAGGGTCGACGCCGCCGCGGCGGGCACGGCGACGCTGGCGTTCGGCTATGCCAACGGCGCAACGGCCGGCAGGCCGGGCGAGGTCGTCGTGAACGGAACCTCGGTGCGGACCACGCAGTTCGACACCACCGGTGCCTGGACGAGCTGGGCGACCCAGACCGTCACGGCTCAGCTCGACGCCGGCGTCAACACCGTCCGCCTGCGAGCCACCGGCGCGGACGGCCTGGCGAACGTCGACTACCTGGACGTCACGACCGGTGGCTCCGAGCAACCGGGCGGCGACGGCGCCTACGAGGTCGAGGCCCTGACGCGCGGCGTGACCGTCGTGCCTTCGGGGAGCGGCAACCTGGTCAGCTGGCGTCTGCTGGGCACCGACAGCCAGAACGTGGCCTTCAACGTCTACCGCGACGGCCAGAAGCTCAACGCGTCGCCGATCACCGGCGCCACGAACTACCTCGACCCCAACGGCAGCGGGAGCTACACCGTCGCGGCCGTCACCAACGGCACCGAGGGTGCGCGCGCGAGCACGGAGGCCAGGTTCGGTTCCGGCGGCTATCTCGACATCCCGATCAGCCGGCCCTCGAGCGCGTACGAGGCCAACGACGCCACCGTCGCCGACCTGGACGGTGACGGTGACTACGAGTACGTCGTCAAGTGGTACCCGGCCAACGCCAAGGACAACTCGCAGTCCGGCGTCACCGACAACACCATCATCGACGCCTACACGCTCCAGGGAACCCGCTTGTGGCGGATCGACCTGGGGCGCAACATCCGGTCCGGGGCCCACTACACCCAGTTCCAGGTGTACGACTACGACGGTGACGGCGACGCCGAGATCGCCATGAAGACCGCCGACGGCACGCGCGACGGCCAGGGTGTCGTCATCGGGAACGCGGGCGCCGACCACCGCAACAGCGGCGGCTACATCCTGACGGGACCGGAGTACCTGACCATCTTCGACGGGCGCACCGGCGGAGCGGTCGACACCGTCGACTACCAGCCCCCGCGCGGCAACGTGGCCAGCTGGGGCGACGACTACGGCAACCGGGTCGACCGGTTCCTGGCGGGCACGGCGTACCTCGACGGGTCCACGCCCTCGATGATCTTCGCGCGCGGCTACTACACGCGCTCGGTGATCTGGGCCGTGGACTTCGACGGTCAGAACCTCTCGACCCGGTGGATCTTCGACTCCGACGTCGAGGGTTCGCAGTACCGGGGGCAGGGCGCGCACAGCCTGTCCATCGCCGACCTGGACGGAGACGGCCGTCAGGACGTGGTCTACGGGGCGATGGCGATCGGATCGGACGGCAACGCGCTGTGGAACTCCCGCATGGGCCACGGTGACGCGCTCCACGTCTCCGACTTCGTGCCCAGCCGAGCGGGCCAGGAGGTGTTCATGGTGCACGAGAGCAGCAGTGACCCGTCGTCCAGCCTCATCGGTTCGAACGGCTCGGTCCTGTTCCAGACCAGCCCGAGCGGCGACAACGGCCGAGGCGTGGCCGCGAACGTCACGTCCGCCAGCCCCGGGGGCGAGTTCTGGTCCTCGAACGTGTCGGACCTGCGGAACGCCTCAGGAAGCTCCGTCGGCGCCAAGCCGAGCTCGGCGAACTTCCTGGCCTGGTGGGACGGTGACGGCGAACGCGAGCTGCTCGACGGCACGCACATCGACGACTACCCGAGCGGGCGGCTGCTGACCGGCTCGGACGTGGCGTCGAACAACGGCACCAAGGCCACCCCGTCGCTCTCGGCGGACCTGTTCGGTGACTGGCGCGAAGAGGTCGTCTGGCGGACCACCGACTCCTCGGCACTGCGCGTCTATGCCACACCGCACACGACGAACCTGCGCATCGCGACACTGATGCACGACGTCCAGTACCGCGTGGCGATCGCCTGGCAGAACACCGCCTACAACCAGCCGCCGCACCCGAGCTTCCACATCGGCAGCGAGGTCAGCAGCTACCCCTGGCCGGACATCCGTACGCCGTAACCGGACCACGACCCCGGATCGGGGCGGGCGGACCGTGCGGTCCGCCCGCCCTCGCCTGCCCGGACGGTTGCCCGGGCGCCGCCCGGCGGGCCACCTCCATGCCGGCCCGGCCCAGCCGACGCGCCGCGTTAAACCTTTAGGTTCGTTGCCCAGCCCTGCCCTCCGGCCTGACCGTCGTGGTGCGCCCCGGCCTGCCGTGGCGTCGGCCATGCGCACCGACCAAGGAAGGCGGCCTGCCATGCACAGGACACCAGGTACTGCGAGAAGATCACGACGGCGGCGCGCAGCCGCGACCATCGCGACGCTCGCCGTCGCGGCACTCGCGACGGTCGGCATGACCGTGCCCGCGAGCGCCGGCCTGCCGGGCGTCGCCCCCGGCGACGACGGCGCGGCGGCGGTGGCGGCACCGTTCGCAGCGGCCGGTGAGTACACCGACCGGTTTCTCGAGCTGTACGAGAAGATCCACGATCCGGCGAACGGCTACTTCTCACCGCAGGGCATTCCTTACCACGCAGCAGAGACGCTGATGGTGGAGGCCCCGGACTACGGGCACGAGACGACGTCGGAGGCGTACAGCTTCTGGCTGTGGCTGGAGGCGTCGTACGGCCAGGTCACGGGTGACTGGGCGCCGTTCAACGACGCCTGGGACACGCTCGAGGCCAACATGATCCCGACCACGGAGAACCAGCCGACGAACGGCGCCTACAACCCGGCCGACCCGGCGACGTACGCTCCTGAGCACGACCACCCGAGCGAGTACCCGTCGCAGCTCGACGCCGGTGTGTCCGTCGGCCAGGACCCGATCGGCTCCGAGCTGCGGCAGACCTACGGCACGTCCGAGGTCTACGGCATGCACTGGCTCTCCGACGTCGACAACGTCTACGGCTTCGGAGCCGCGCCGGGCTCGTCGACCCTGCAGGGCCCGGACCACCCCGGCCCGTCGTACATCAACACGTTCCAGCGGGGTCCGCAGGAGTCGGTGTGGGAGACCATCCCGCAGCCGTCGATCGACGACTTCTCCTACGGCGGGTCCAACGGGTATCTCGACCTGTTCACGGGTGACGCGAGCTACGCGAAGCAGTGGAAGTACACCAACGCCCCGGATGCCGACGCCCGCGCCATCGAGGCGGTGTACTGGGCCAAGCAGTTCGCCGAGGCGCAGGGTGCCGGCGACCAGATCGCGGGCACGGTCGACAAGGCGTCCAAGATGGGCGACTACCTGCGCTATTCCCTGTTCGACAAGTACTTCAAGGAGCCCGGCTGCGAGTCGACGTCGTGCCCGGCGGGCAGCGGCCGCAGCTCGGCGCACTACCTGCTGTCCTGGTACTACGCCTGGGGCGGCGCCCTGGACACGAGCGGTCCCTGGGCGTGGCGCATCGGGTCGTCGCACGCGCACTTCGGCTACCAGAACCCGCTCGCGGCGTACGCGCTGTCGACGGACCCGGACCTGGTTCCGGCGTCGCCCACCGCGCAGGACGACTGGTCGACGAGCCTGGACCGGCAGATCGAGTTCTTCCAGTGGCTGCAGTCCGACGAGGGCGGGATCGCCGGTGGCGCGACCAACAGCGTCGGCGGCGACTACAGCGCTCACCCGGCCGGCGCCAGCACCTTCTACGGCATGGTCTACGACGAGGACCCGGTCTACGAGGACCCGCCGTCGAACCAGTGGATCGGCATGCAGGGCTGGGGCATGGAACGGATCGCGCAGCTCTACCACGAGACGGGCGACCCGCGGGCCGAGGCCATCCTGGAGAAGTGGGTGCCGTGGGTGCTGTCGGAGATCACCGTGACCGACACCTCCTGGGCGGTGCCGTCCACGCTGTCGTGGTCCGGTCAGCCCGACACGTGGGACCCGGCCGACCCGGGCAGCAACGCGGGGCTGCACGTCGAGGTGACGGACCACGGGCAGGACGTCGGCGTGGCCGGCGCGCTCGCCCGCACGCTGATCTACTGGGCGGCGGCGTCCGGCGACCAGCAGGCTGCCGACACGGCGGGTGCCCTGCTCGACGCCATGTGGACGCAGGACAGCGACGACCTGGGTGTGGCCACGGTGGAGACCCGTACGGACTACGGCCGGTTCGACGACGAGATCACCCCGGGTGGCAACGGTACCTACGTGCCGCCGGGCTGGTCGGGCACGAACCCGAACGGCGACCAGATCGAGCCCGGGGTGTCGTTCCTGGACATCCGGTCGTTCTACGAGGACGACCCCATGTTCCCCGAGGTGCAGGAGTACCTGGACGGCGGTGACGCGCCGCAGTTCACCTACCACCGGTTCTGGGCCCAGGTCGCCGTCGCGACGGCGATGGCCGACTACGACCGGCTCCTGGGCGACGGCGCCGGCGAGCCGGACACGCAGGCCCCGTCGGCGCCGACCGACGTACGGGTCGCCGGCACGACGGCTTCATCCGTCTCCCTGACGTGGGGTGCCGCCACGGACGACGTGGGCGTCACGGGTTACGAGGTGCTGCGGGACGGCGCGGTCGTGGCCCGGGCGAGCACGACGTCGTACACCGAGACGGGCCTGGACCCGGCCACCACGTACGAGTACACGGTGCGGGCGTACGACGCCGCGCGCAACGTCTCGCCGCCGTCCGGCCCGGTCGCGGCGACCACCGGTGAGGGGACGGTCGAGGAGCCGGGTGCCTGTACCGGCGCCCTGACCGTGGCGAACCAGTGGGCGGGCGGCTTCCAGGCAACCGTCCGGATCACCGCGGGCAGCGCTGCGATCAGCGGCTGGACCGCCAGGTTCGACCTGGCCCCGGCGTCGTTCGTGCAGGGCTGGAACGGGCGGTTCAGCACGTCGGGCTCGTCGGTGACGGTGTCCGGCGTCGACTGGAACGGGTCGTTGGCCGCCGGCGCGTCTACCGAGGTCGGGTTCACCGGGAACGGCACCGCGCCGTCGTCGGTCCCGGTGACCTGCGCGGCTGACTGAGCGGGGTCGGTCCGCCGGCTCGTCGACCGAGGGCCCGCAGACTTCGTGTCTGCGGGCCCCTCCGTCATCAGGCCGCCGGGACGATCCCCGTCCGTCCCTCCCAGGTCCCGTGCTCCGACAGCGGGCGGAACCGGAACGTCGCGAACTCGTGGTGGAAGTCGCGGCGACGCCGTTCGACCATGGCGTCCGCGTGCCGCCGGTCCGCGGGTTCGGCGCGGCCGTGCACCATCTCCTCCATCTCGCGCACCGTGCGCCACACGGAGAACGTGGAGATGGTGCGCGGCGGCCGGATCGCGGCCAGGGCGAGCGTGGTGCCGGGGTGGTCGCGCACCTGACGTTCGACCGGCCGGCCCCAGTGCAGGAACCGGGGGACCTCGGGCAGCCGCATCCGAGCGACGGTCACCGCGACCGCGGGCTCGTCCCGGTCCCAGGTCCCGGCCCGGGCGGGCAGGTCGGGCAGCGCCGCCAGCCGGGACCAGCGGCGCAGGTACTCCATCCGCACGTGCCAGCCGGTCGCCAGGTGGCGCCCCAGGGCGTCGTCGAACAGGAAGCGGTCGACGGCGTCCTCGTCGCGCCACTGCGCGAAGACCGCGATCCGCCGCAGCTGCAGCCGGTCCGGCGAGACGACGGGCGCCCCCAGGCGCATGAGGGCCAGGCACTCGGCGTGGTCCAGCCCGGGTGTGGTGGTGCCCGACGGCGGCCGCAGCAACGCACGTGCCGTCACCCCGGCCGGCAGCTCGGCGAGGTGGAAGGTGTGCATCATCGGGCGCGCTCCATCTTGTAGTGCAGACGCATCATCCAGGTGCGCCACATCCGCAGCTCGTGGTCGGTCCGGAGCACACCGTACGGGTCGCGGTACAGATGGAAGGTCTCGTGGAGCGGCACCCGGGCCGCGAAGTCCCGTCCACCGTCGTGGACGGTGACGTACGCGCCGTCCTGCCCGAACCGCCCCGGGGGCGACTCCAGCACGAGGTCGCCGTCGTCGCCGACAGCCGGGCGCAGGAACACCTGGACGTTGCCGGACTCGAGCGGGAACGCGACGTGCACGCTCGGCCCCACCGCGCCGGGGAGCCGGCGCGCCGAGTAGCAACCGCTGAACACGTAGCGGCCCGAGGGCCGGAGCGTGCGCAGCCACGCGGCACCCACCTGCTCGCCGTCCCGGTCACGGATCACGCGGACCCGGCTGTCCATCCCGTGCGCGACGTCGAGCGGGCGCATCGGGAGGGAGAGCTGCTCCACCCGGCGGGCGAACAGCCGCGCGATCAGCTCACCTGCCGGCCAGAACAGCGGCGACCACCCGCTCCACACCTCCATGTGCCAGGCGGCGGTGTGCTCGTAGAAGTCGCGGATCCGCGGGTCCAGGCGGGCGGCGTCGAACGCGGGACCGTCGAGGCGCGTCATCGCCGGGAGCAGGCCGGGAACCGGGCCCGCGGCGGGACCGGTGCTCGCGACCTCGTCGTCGACCGTGCCCCCGTGATGCGCGGCCTCGGCGGCGAGCCAGCCGTCGGCGACCGTGGAGGAACGGCTCACCGGGGCGCGCAGCCAGGAGTGCTCCCCGGCGAGGTCGACGGGCCTGCCGACCAGCCGCCAGAACTTCCGGGACCCGAGGTCCAGCAGATGATTCACGACCACGCATTCTTGCAGGGGTTCCGTCGGTCGCCGTCGGGGCGTGCGGACTCCTGAGTTCCTGCCGCCTGCCGCCGTGCAGGTTCCTGCAACCTCTTCCCCGGCCGCGGGTATCAACTGCGGTCATGCGAAAAGACGGAAAGATCATGCGCATCCTGGCCGCGGCACTCGGCGTGGCTCTGGGGACCACCATGCTCGTCGCCTCGCCGGCGGTGGCTGCCGAGCAGATCGCGCACAACTGCGACGGAGACCAGGCCGGTGACCAGATCCTCCGGTGCGCCAACGTGGAGATGTCGTCCGCCGGGGTCTTCAACGCCCATGCCCGGGTGGCTGACAGGGCCAGCGGCAACAACTACAGCGTCCAGGTTGTCGAGGTCCGCCTCCAGTACAACTCCAACGGCACCTGGTTGAACCTCCGGGACGAGTTTCCCGCAGACAGCTGGGCGTCCGAGCAGGATGTCGAGCGCACCACCTCGTGGTCCTGCGGTTCCTCCGCGCGCAAGCTGGTCCGGGCGCAGGCGTACGTGCAGTGGCTGCGGTCGGGCTCGGTGGGCGGGGACTGGGTCACGACGCCGTCGGTGTACGTCTGCCCGCGTAGCTGACCGCATCGCCGGGAACGCCCCGTCGCCCCGAGGTGACGGGGCGCTCCCGGCGCGCGAAGGGCGTCGAGCTACCCGAGAAGTTGGTGCTGTCGTACAGCTTCACGTCGCAGCCGTGGTAAGTCGTCACGGAGTTGTTGGCGTTCCGGTCCTGGTGACGTTGAAGTCGCTGTACTGGCAGAGCCGGGCGACCACGGGCCCGCTGCCGACCGGGTGGCCGCTCTGGCAGCCGGTCGTCCCGTCGATCACCGCGCAGCGCCCGTTCAGGCGGTGACGGCGCTCAGGAACTCCCGTAGCCGGACCCCTGCCACGAACCGCGTCGGCGCGTCGAGCAGGTCGAGGACCGCTGCGACCTCGGTGCGCACCGTCCGGACGCTCACCCCGAGCCGCCGGGCGATCTGCTCGTCCGAGGGGCACGTGAGCATGAGCGTGACGACGCGCCGCTGGCGTTCCGACAGGCCCTCGACGGGTGGAGCCTCGGCGGCGCACGGATACATCGTGCCGCGCACCGCCGCCCAGTAGCCGCGGGCGGCATCCAGGCAGGCCGTGTCCCGCACGGCGATCACCGTCGGCTCGCCGCGGATGGTCGGCCCGTCGAGGAACACCTCGGCGTCGTCCACGATCTTCATCTGCACCGGTGCGTAGCCGAAGAAGTACGCCGCCGGGTCCTCGGCGGACAGGATCAGCCGTACCTCCGGGTCCAGGCCGTCGAAGTGCCACACGCTGGTCATGCGCAGGCCGTTCTCCATCACGACCGTGTTGTTCGGGAGACTGACGGCGAGCTGACCGATGGTCCCCGAGTTGCGGATCGACTCGAGAGTCCGCCAGGAGGGCACCTCGAGGGCCATGTTGTGATTGATGGCGATCGTGCCCCGTCCGAGGATGCGCGCCGCGACCCGCTGGCCGCGCTCGACCGCGCGGCTGACCCGCAAACGTTCGGTCTGGAGCCGAGCCAGCTCGTCGAGCACCCGTAGCCGTCCCGGTCGGGTAAACCTCCCCGAGTCCACGTACGCGGAGAAGTCCATGTTGAGCAGCACGCGCTGGTTCATCGGCCTCCTTCATGCCTGTAGCGGCCGTCGAACGCCCAGAACCGCCCCCTGGACGTTTGTAGCAGTGTGACGGACCTCGGTACAGGAAAGTGGTCGGTCAACCCTCCTGGAATCGGTTAGCGTCGGGGCGTGCTGCTGCCCGAGTCGACGGTCCCCGGGGCGGACCTGCCCGTCCGGGCGGTCCTGCCCGCCACGGTCGAGGCCGTGCGGTCACGCGGCACCGCCGTCCTGGTCGCACCGCCCGGTTCGGGGAAGACGTCGCTGCTGCCGCTCGCCCTGGCCGACGCGCTCGGCGGCACGGTCGTCGTCGCCGAACCGCGCAGGATGGCGACCCGCGCGGCCGCGACCCGGCTCGCGACGCTCGTCGGCGAGCCGCTCGGGCAGCGGATCGGCTACGCGATGCGCGGCGAGCGCAGCGGCGGCAGGAGCCTGCGCGTCGAGGTCGTGACGACGGGGCTCCTCGTGCGGCGCCTGCAGCAGGACCCGGAGCTGCCGGGTGTCTCCGCGATCGTGATCGACGAGTGCCACGAGCGGCACCTCGACGCCGACTTGCTGCTGGCGCTCGCGATCGACGTCCGGGCGAACCTCCGGGAGGACCTGGCCCTCGTCGCGACGTCGGCCACGGCGGACACGGTGCGGCTGAGCCGCGCGCTGGGCACGGACGTCCCGGCGCCCGTGGTCACCGCCTCCGCGGCGCAGTTCGACGTCGCGGTCGAGTGGGCCCCGCCGCCGGTCGCCACGCCGCTGCTCCCCGGCGGGCGGGTGGACCCGCGCCTGCTGGACCACGTCGCCGCCGTCGTCCGGCGGGCCCTGGCCGAGAACGAGGGCGACGTCCTCGTGTTCGTCCCCGGCGAGGGCGAGATCAACGGGGTGACCCGGCGGCTGGCCGACCAGAACGTGCTGCCGTTGTTCGGCCGCCAGTCCCGGGCCGAGCAGGACCGCGCGCTGGCTCCGTCCGCCACGCGCCGGGTCGTGGTGACGACGGCGGTCGCGGAGAGCTCGCTGACCGTGCCCGGCGTCCGGGTCGTGGTCGATGCCGGGCTCGCGCGGGAGCCGCGGACCGACCAGTCCCGTGGCCTCGGCGCGCTGGTCACCTGCCGGGTCTCGCGGTCGTCGGCGGACCAGCGCGCGGGGCGGGCCGGGCGTGAGGCGCCGGGCCGGGTCTACCGGTGCTGGTCCGCCACCGACCACGGCCGGCTCGACGACCACGCGGCGCCGGAGATCGCGACCGCCGACCTGGCGGGGTTCGCCCTCGACCTGGCGGCGTGGGGCGCTCCCGGTGGTGCTGGTCTGACCCTGCTCGAGGCGCCACCGGCGCCGGCGATGACCGCCGCCACCGAGCTGCTGCACCGCATCGAGGCGACCGACGAGGCCGGTCGGATCACCGAGCGGGGCCGGCGGATGGCTGCGGTCGGGGCGCATCCTCGCCTGGCCCGTGCGCTGCTGGACGGCGCTTCCCGGGTCGGGGCCGACCGGGCACGCGAGGTCGTCGCACTGCTCTCGGACGACTCCGGCCGCGGCCCTGGCGACGATCTGCCGGGCCGCTGGCGGGCCCTCCGCCGTGGCGACGACCGCGGAGCCACGGCCCGCTGGCGGGAGGAGACGAAGCGGCTCGGCCGGGGCGTGCCGGCTTCGGCCGACAAGGGCACGCCCGGACTGCCGGACGATCTCGCCGCCGGGATCGTGGTGGGCCTGGCGTACCCGGACCGGATCGCCCGGGTCCGGGGGAGCGATGCGGTGACCTACCAGATGTCCGGTGGGACGGGCGCTGCGCTCGACGCGCAGTCGTCGCTGCGGACCACGACCTGGCTCGCGATCGCGGTCGCCGACCGGGCACCCGGCCGCGCCGACGCCCGGATCCGCTCCGCGGCCCCGATCGACGAGGCCACGGCGCGGGACGTCGCGGGCGAGCTGGTCACGACCACCGACCAGATCCGCTGGGACGACGGCCGGATCGTGACCCGGCGCGTCGAGACGCTCGGCGCGATCGTGCTGGGCGATGTCCCGCTGCCCAGTCCCGACCCACTGCTCGTCCAGGCGGCTGTCCGCGACGGCCTCCGGCGCAGCGGTCTGTCCGTGCTGCGCTGGTCGGAGGCCGCGCTCGCGCTGCGCGGACGCATGGCGTTCTGCCACGCCCACCTCGGCGCTCCGTGGCCCGACGTCGGCGACGACGCGCTCCTGGCCGGACTCGACGACTGGCTGGGTACCGAGCTCACGTCGGTGCGCGCCGCGCGCGACCTCGCCCGCATCGACGTGGCCTCGGCGCTGAGGCGCCTGCTGCCCTGGCCCGCGGCGGCCCGGCTCGACGAGCTCGCGCCGGAACGGCTCCGGGTTCCGTCGGGCTCCGAGGTCCGGCTCGCGTACGACGGCGTCGAGCCGCCGGTCCTCGCGGTGAAGCTGCAGGAGGTCTTCGGTTGGACCACCACCCCGGCCGTCGCGGACGGCCGGGTCCCGGTCGTCCTGCACCTGCTGTCGCCCGCTCAGCGCCCGGTCGCCATCACCAGCGACCTGGCCTCCTTCTGGAAGCAGGGCTACCCCCAGGTCCGGGCCGACATGCGCGCCCGCTACCCGCGGCACCCGTGGCCGGAGGACCCGCTGACGGCGGAGGCGACCAGGAGGGCGAAGCCGCGGCGGTGACCGGCCGGTCCGCCGGCGGCCGCGTAACCTGCGGAAACCCCGTTGACGCTCCGCCGGACGCTTCGGTTGACTGCGCGCATGCTGATCGCCCAGGTCCAGGAGCTCGTCCGAACCCACTATGTCTTTCCCGACGTGGCGGTCGGCGTCGCCGACGCGCTCGACGGGCTCACTGCTGATGCGGACGACGAGCCCGCGTTCGCCGAGGCCGCCACGACCGTCCTCCAGTCGGTCAACGGCGACCGGCACCTGCGGGTCCGGCACTACCCGGAGGGCGTGCCGCCCGAGCAGGACGAGGGCGAGGTACGCGCCTACTTCGCCGCCCTGGCGCGGGAGAGCGGGCCCGCGATCAGCGAGGTGCGTCGCCTCGACGGCAACGTCGGTCTGCTGAGGATCGGCCCGATCATCCTGCCGCCGGAGTACGTCCGCCCAGCCGCGTCGGCGGCGTTCACGCTGCTGCAGGGCGTGCGTCGGCTCGTGGTCGACCTGCGCGACTGCGTGGGTGGCGTGCCCGAGTCCGTGGCGCTGCTGGTGAGCCACCTGCTCGGCGACGAGCCGGTCCACCTCCTCGACCTCGTGCACCGGGACGGCACCGTCGAGCCGTCGTTCACCACGCCGGCGGTCGCGCCGAGACTGCCGGACGTGCCGGTCGTCGTCCTCACGAGCGGCCGGACGTTCAGTGGCGGCGAGGAGCTCGCCTACGACCTGCAGGCGCTGGGCCGGGCGGTCGTCGTCGGCGAGACGACCGCGGGCGGGGCTCATCCCCGGGAGGCTTTCGACCTCACCGCCCACCTGCAGCTCCACGTGCCGATCGCGCGATCCGTGCACGCCGTGACCGGGACCAACTGGGAGGGTGTCGGGGTCGTTCCCGACCACCCGTGCGCCGCCGAGCGGGCGGTGGACGTCGCGCTAGCGTTGTGATCCCGCGCCGCCGAGTCCGTCCCCGGGACGCCGGTCCCTGATCATGAATGCCTTCGAGTCCGGCCCCGGGACGGAACCTCCGGGCTACAGCAGCGACCAGCTCCGCCTGTTCAGGCGGCTGGTCCGGCCGTTCTACCTCAAGATGTACCTCGCCGAAGGGCCGAGCGAGGCCGATCCTCATGCTGCGCTCCGGTTCCGCCGCAAGCTGGTCGGGGCTGGCAGCAAGATCACGGCCAAGCAGGTGAGGCTGATGCTGCGAGGTGGTGGCTGGCGGGAGATGACGATGGGCGCGTGGTTTGCGCTCGCCGTACCCGCCGACGAGGTGCGCGACACGGTTCTTGAGGCGTGGAGCGTGGCCAACCGACATTCCGTGGACGCGTTGACGACCGCCAGCGTTCTCGTCGTCGGACCGGATGCCATTCCGGCCATGCGCTTGTTCGTGACACGGTCCGAGGTCCGTGGCGATCTCGGATGGGCGGAGTACGTCTCGGCGGCGATCGTGTACCTGGGTGGTAGTCCGCCGGTCGCGCCCAGCCCACAGATGGCGGCTTCGTTCGAGGAGTCGCTCGGCATCGCCACGGATCTCCGAGGCGACTTCCAGGCACGACGACGTAGGCGCCGTACCTGGAGCACGTGGTCCTGACGGCGAGGCGGCCGGACTTGGCTCAGCCACGGCACTGACGGGTGCGGGAGGTAGTTTGTGGGCACCGGCCGGTCCGCCGCGGCGGACCGGCCTGACGTCCCCGAACGCCCAGCACCAGGAGGCCGCATGACCGGGTTCCCGCCGGAGACTGCCGACCAGCACCGGCCCGCCGCGCCGCCCGAGGTCGGGCCCGGCACCACGTCCCTCGGGGACGACTGGGTGCCGGGGCCGGACGGCGTCCGCGAGCGCTCGGCGGCGCGCGTCATCCTGATGGACGACGCCGGCCGGGTGCTGGTCATGCGCGGGCACGATGTGAACCAGCCGGAGCGGTCCTGGTGGTTCACGGTGGGCGGCGGCATCGACGCGGGGGAGACGCCGGTGCAGGCAGCGCTGCGCGAGACGCGCGAGGAGGTGGGCATCGACCTGCCGGCCGGGGCCCTGGTGGGACCCGTGCTCACGCGTACGGGCATCTTCGACTTCTACGCCGAGACCTGCCGGCAGTACGAGGTGTTCTACCTCGCGCGCATCCCGGACGCCGTCGAGGTGACGGCCGACGGCTGGACCGACGCCGAGCGCGAGCTGCTCGACGAGACGGGCTGGCTGACGGCGGCGCAGCTGCGGGAGCAGCCGCTGGAAGTGTTCCCGCCGGAACTGCCGGACGTCGTCGACCACCTCGTGGCCGGCTGGGACGGCCGGGTGCGGCACCTGGGTGAACAGCACGACGACTGAGCCCGTCGGTCCGGCGGTACGCGCGTTGCGTCGCGTCCGACCCGCCCGTAGAATCTCCTTAACACGACCGGTCCCTCTGATTGCCCAGCGATCACGGGCCGGTCTTCATTTCTTTCCGCCCTCTCTGTATCACGCTTTCGCCTAGAGGAATCGTGGAGGCGCTCTTATCCTCGAGAGGCCAGCGAGCGGGACCTTCTGCGTCCTGCGACTGCTCAAGGTCTCAACGGCCGCCATCTCGAGGAAACGCCATGTCCCAGTACCTGAAGCCGCACCTGTCGATCGTGCAGCAGGAAGCCTTGCTGAGACGGCGCGGCATGCGGCTCGACGACGCGTCGTGCGTGGTCGCCCTGGGCCAGATCGGCTATCACCGTCTCAGCGGCTACTGGTATCCCTACCGCGTCATCGACCGGGCCGCGTCGTTCCGCCACGGCCGTCCTGTGCGCACCGCCGACGTCGGGGCGGGCACGAACCTGAACCAGGTGCTGCGGGTGTACGAGTTCGATCGCCGGCTCAAACTCCTGACTATGGACGCCGTGGAGCGGGTCGAGGTGGCCATCCGGGTGAGGGTGACCGATGCCCTGGGCCGTCGCGGGCCGTTCGCACACCTCGATCCCCGGCATCTTGACGCCCGCTTCTCCTCTTCCGCCCAGGGCCGCCCATCGCGGCACACGAGTTGGGTGGCCAAGCTTCGCGCCCATCAGGCCCGTTCGTCCGAGGAGTACGTGGCGCACTACGGCCGCAAGTACGGTGGCGACCTGCCGATCTGGGCTGCCTTGGAAGTCGTGGACTTCGGCGCTCTCTCGATGCTCTTCCAGGGGCTCAAGCGACGTGACCGCGACGAGATCGTTCGCGGGCTCGACGTCGTCGACCGGGCGGGGGCCGGTGACGGAGCGGTCCTTGCCAACTGGCTCAGAACCTTGAACATCGCCCGGAACACGTGTGCCCACCACGCGCGGCTCTGGAACCGTCACTTCACGGACACAGTGCGTGTGTCAGCGCTTCATGGGATCAAGGAGCTCAACCACCTCGCTGGGCTCGAGCACCGCGATCGCGCTCGCCTTTATCCAGCGTTGATGGTGCTGTGCTTCCTGATGGAGAAGGTCTCGATGGATGGCGTCTGGAAGGCCGAGCTGGTGAGCCTGCTCTCCGACTTCCCGTCGGACGGTGTGGTCACGCTCGCCGACATGGGGTTCCCGGCCAACTGGACCGACCTGATGCCGTAGAGGGGCGGCCCGACCGGTCCCAGGACGTGCTTTCGCCGCGGTCTCCCGCGTGGGCGGCATCTGCGACGTCCCAGGTCTGCTGGACGCCGCCGTAGAATGAACGGTTGTGAGCAACCCGACCATCGGCGTCCTGGCCCTCCAGGGAGACGTCCGCGAGCACCTGGCCGCCCTCGAGTCCGTCGGCGCGCACGGCGTGACCGTACGCCGTCCGGGGGAGCTGGCCGCGGTCGACGGGCTCGTGCTGCCCGGCGGCGAGTCGACCACGATCGACAAGCTGCTGCGCATCTTCGAGCTCCGCGACCTGCTGCAGGCCCGCATCAAGGAGGGCCTGCCGGTGTACGGCTCGTGCGCGGGAATGATCCTGCTGGCCGACCGGATCCTGGACGGGACCGCCGACCAGCAGACGGTCGGCGGGATGGACGTCGTCGTGCGGCGCAACGCGTTCGGGCGGCAGGTCGACTCGTTCGAGACCGACCTCGACTTCGCGGGCATCTCCGACGTCGACGACGGCGGCCCGGTGCGCACCGCGTTCATCCGTGCCCCCTGGATCGAGGAGGCCGGGCCCGAGGTCGAGGTGCTGTCCCGCATCCCGGCTGTGGATACGCAGGGCCGTCCTGTGGCGGCCGCCGGTAGGATTGTCGCAGCACGGCAGGGGTCGCTGCTCGCCACCGCCTTCCACCCCGAGATCACGGGGGACGCGCGCGTGCACGGGCTGTTCGTCAGCATGGTTGCGGGCGGCTGAGCGGCCTTCTCGTCGCCGTTCGGCGTTGCCGAGTTCGAGCGCCATTGATAAGAGCCATCGAAATGCAAGGAGTCAGGTAGAGGCATGTCAGGTCACTCCAAGTGGGCCACGACCAAGCACAAGAAGGCCGCGATCGACGCCAAGCGCGGCAAGCTCTTCGCGAAGCTGATCAAGAACATCGAGGTCGCGGCGCGGACGGGTGGCGGCGATCTCGCCGGTAACCCGACGCTGTTCGACGCGGTCCAGAAGGCGAAGAAGTCGTCGGTTCCCAACGACAACATCGACCGCGCGCTGAAGCGTGGTTCGGGCGAGGGCGCCGACGCCGTCGACTACCAGACGATCATGTACGAGGGCTACGGCACGAACGGCATCGCCGTCCTGGTCGAGTGCCTCACCGACAACAAGAACCGCGCCGCCTCCGAGGTGCGCCTGGCGTTCTCCCGCAACGGCGGCAACCTCGCCGACCCGGGCTCGGTGTCGTACCTGTTCTCCCGCAAGGGCCTGATCGTGGTGCCGAAGGCCGACGGTGTGGGCGAGGACGAGGTCATGCTCGCCGCGCTCGACGCCGGCGCCGAGGACGTCACCGACCAGGGCGAGGTCGTCGAGGTCCTCACCGAGGCGACCGACCTGGTGTCCGTGCGCACGGCCATCCAGGAGGCCGGCATCGAGTACGACTCGGCCGACGTGATCTTCCACCCGTCCATGCAGGTGGAGGTGGACGTCGAGGGCGCCCGCAAGATCATGCGCCTGATCGACGCACTCGAGGACAGCGACGACGTGCAGAACGTCTACGCGAACTTCGACGCGAGCGACGAGGTCATGGCGGCGCTCGACGAGGAGTAGCACCCCCCGCGGCCGTGTCCGCGCAGGGAGGGAACCCGCACGTGAGAGGGTTTCTCCGTGCGCGTTCTCGGTGTTGATCCCGGTCTGACCAGGTGTGGCGTCGGCGTCGTCGACTCCCTGCCCGGACGGCGGGCCCGGATGGTCGCCGTCGGAGTCATCCGCTCGGACGTGGACCTGTCCACGGACCTGCGCCTGCTGCGGATTGCCGAGGGCCTGGACCGCTGGCTCGACGAGCACGTGCCCGACGTGGTGGCGGTCGAGCGCGTCTTCGCGCAGCACAACGTCGGCACGGTGATGGGGACCGCTCAGGCGGCGGGCCTGGCCATGGTGGCCGCGGCCCGCCGCGGCGTGCCCGTCGCGCTGCACACCCCGTCGGAGGTCAAGGCAGCCGTGACCGGTTCGGGC
This sequence comes from Promicromonospora kroppenstedtii, assembly GCF_044389675.1. Taxonomy (NCBI): domain Bacteria; kingdom Bacillati; phylum Actinomycetota; class Actinomycetes; order Micrococcales; family Promicromonosporaceae; genus Promicromonospora; species Promicromonospora kroppenstedtii. The sequence continues at coordinate 66,143 of NZ_JBIRYI010000010.1, forward strand.
CGGGCCGACAAGGCGCAGGTGACGACGATGATCACCCGCATCCTTGATCTCGACGAGGCGCCGCGGCCCGCCGACGCCGCCGACGCGCTCGCGCTCGCCGTCTGCCACCTGTGGCGCCCCGCCGGGGCCCTGCAGGGCGGCGACCGGCACGAGCTCACGCCCGCCCAGCGCGCGTGGGCCGCGGCCGAGCAGGCGGCCAAGCAGCGCCCCCGCCGCTGACGGCGTGCCTCCCCGGAGGGCACCTCGCGCTTGTTAGGCTCCTCGCACGAACGTTCGATACCGGAACATCCGGTGAGGGAACATCCTGCAAGGAGGGGAAGCCCGTGATCGCCTCGCTGACGGGGACCGTGGCATACGTGAGCCTGGACCGCGCGGTGGTCGACGTCGGCGGCGTCGGCTACCTGGTGCACGCCACGCCCACCACCCTGGCCGCGCTGCGCGTCGGTGAGACCGCCGGCGTCGCCACGAGCATGGTGGTCCGCGAGGACTCGATGACCCTCTACGGGTTCGCCGACCCCGACGAGCGCGACGTGTTCGAGGTGGTGCAGACCGTCTCCGGCGTCGGGCCGCGCCTGGCGCTCGCGATGCTCGCGGTGCACACCCCGGACGCCCTGCGCCGCGCCGTCGCGGGCGAGGACCTCGCCGCCCTGACCCGCGTGCCGGGCATCGGCCGCAAGGGCGCGCAGCGCATCGTGCTCGAGCTGGGCGACCGGCTGGGCCCGCCGTCCGGCACCGGCGTGGCGGAGGCCGCCCCCACCGCGGCCCCGGGCGCCGCCGACCACTCCGAGCGGGTCGTGGAGGCCCTGGCGGGCCTCGGCTGGCCCGCCAAGCAGGCCGACGACGCCGTCGCCAAGGTGCTCGCGGAGGCGGGCACCGACGCCGTGGCGGCCGACGACGTCGCCTCGACGCTGCGCGCCGCGCTGCGCGTCCTGGGGGGCCACCGTGGCTGAGGTCTCCACCGAGACGGAGGGCGGGGGACGGATCGTCGCGCCCAGCGCCGACGAGATCGAGCGCGCCGCCGAGGCCGCCCTGCGCCCCAAGCGGCTGGACGACTTCGTGGGGCAGCAGGTCGTGCGCGACCAGCTCTCCCTGGTGCTGCAGGCCGCGATCGCGCGCGGCAACCCGCCCGATCACGTGCTCCTGTCCGGGCCGCCCGGCCTCGGCAAGACCACGCTGGCGATGATCATCTCCGGCGAGCTGGAGTCGCACCTGCGCCTGACCAGCGGACCCGCCATCCAGCACGCGGGCGATCTCGCCGCCGTCCTGTCCTCCCTGGAGGAGGGCGACGTGCTGTTCATCGACGAGATCCACCGCCTGGCACGCCCCGCCGAGGAGCTGCTGTACGTCGCCATGGAGGACTTCCGCGTCGACGTCGTGGTCGGCAAGGGCGCGGGCGCCTCCGCGATCCCGCTCGCGCTGCCGCGGTTCACCGTGGTCGGCGCCACCACCCGGTCCGGCCTGCTGCCCGCCCCGCTGCGCGACCGCTTCGGGTTCACCGGGCACATGGACTACTACTCGCCCCAGGAGCTGGAGCGGGTCATCCTGCGCTCCTCCGGGCTGCTCGGCGTCCACCTCGACCACGCCGCCGCCCACGAGATCGCCGGCCGCTCCCGTGGCACGCCGCGCATCGCCAACCGCCTGCTGCGCCGCGTGCGTGACTGGGCGCAGGTGCGTGGTGACGGCAAGCTCGACCTGCACGCGGCCAAGTCGGCCCTGGAGGTCTACGAGGTCGACCCGATCGGCCTGGACCGCCTCGACCGTGCGGTGCTCACCGCGCTGTGCACCCGGTTCGGCGGCGGGCCCGTGGGCCTGTCCACCCTCGCGATGACCGTGGGGGAGGAGGCCGAGACCGTCGAGACCGTCGCCGAGCCCTACCTCGTCCGCGAGGGCCTGGTCGGCCGTACCCCGCGCGGCCGCGTCGCGACCCTCGCCGCCTGGGAGCACCTGGGACTCACTCCGCCGGGATCCGCCGACCCGGGAACTCTGACCGCTCCCTGACGTTGTCCAGGTGGTGCCCCTACCGTGGGGAGCCCGAGGATCCGTGCCCGAGCACTACACTGGGTTGGATCCTCGTCGTACTTGCGCCACCGAACGTGCGCAGCACATCCGACACAGCAATCGAACAGGGACCTCACCGTGGAAATGTTTATTCTCGTCGCGATTCTCCTCGTGGCGATGTTCTTCATGTCCTCCCGCACCCGCAAGCAGCAGCGCGCGGCGGCGGAGTTCCGGAACAACCTCACGGTCGGCACCAAGGTCATGACCGCCTCCGGGATGATCGGGACCGTCGTCGACGTCGACGAGTCGGCCGACCAGGTGACCATCGAGTCCGTCCCCGGCAGCCAGACCACGTGGCTCCGCGCCGCCATCTCCAAGAAGGTCGAGGAGCCCGTCGCCGACGACGAGGACACCGACATCACGGCGGATGAGTCCGACGTCACAGCAAAGAGCGAAACGGGAAGTACGATCAGCCCCGACGCGACCGACGTCCCCGACGACCTGTCCAGCCTCGACACCGCCCAGCGCGAGTACCGGGACCAGCAGCGACGGGACGCCGACGCAGACGGCAAGTGACGGCTGCGCCGTCCGGTGACCCCGGGCGGCGCCTTACCCGCTCCGGACGTAGCCCGGCGCGCACACGAGAAGAGACAGACGTTGGCGACTGACACCCGGCGCTCGCGGCCGGTTCGCACGATCGTGCTCCTCACGATCCTGACGATCCTGCTGCCCTTCGGCGCCCTCTTGGCAGGTTGGCAGCTCGACGGCAAGTCGAGCGACAACCCGGACGGCGCGAGCCTTGCACCCGGTCTGGCCCTCGACCTCCAGGGCGGAACCCAGGTCCTCCTGAAGGCGGTGACCTCCGACGGCTCCGAGATCACCCCCGAGGCGATGGAAGAGGCCATCGGCGTGATCCGGCAGCGGGTGGACGCCAACGGCGTTACCGAGGCCGAGATCGCCAGCCAGGGCAACAACCAGATCGTGGTCGAGATCCCGGGTGAGGTGGACGACGAGACCGTCGCGCTGATCTCGAAGGCCGCGCAGATGAAGTTCCGCCCGGTCCTGACCATCGGCAACCCGACCCCGACGACGCAGCCCTCGGCCAGCCCGTCGGCCTCGGCCTCGGCGGACGGCGAGGGCGACGGCGCCCAGGCCGACGGTGCGGACGCGGAGCAGGACGCGCCCGTCGGGGGCCAGCTGACCAAGGACGAGATCGCCGAGCAGCAGAAGGCGGTCGAGGCGGCGACGGACCCCTCGGACCTGGCGCAGATCACGCCGTCGGTCCAGGCCCGGTTCGACGAGCTGGACTGCACCGACCCGAAGAACCTCGAGGGTGGCGGCGGCGACCGTCCGGACCTGCCGCTCGTCACGTGCGACGCCACGGGCGCCGCCAAGTACGTCCTCGGCCCCGTCGAGGTCGACGGCACCGCGATCTCGAGCGCGAGCTCGGGTCTGCGGTCGGGTGCGAACGGCACCGTCACGAACGAGTGGGCGGTGCAGCTCGACCTCGACAGCGAGGGCACCAAGCTCTTCCGGGAGTCGACGCAGCGCCTGAACACGCTGGAGAGCCCGCGCAACCAGTTCGCGATCACGCTGGACGGCCTCGTCATCTCGGCGCCCTCGCTGAGCCCCGGCGTCGTCATCACGGACGGGCGCCCGGAGATCTCGGGCTCGTTCACGCAGCAGTCGGCCGCCACCCTGGCCAACCAGCTCAACTTCGGCTCGCTGCCCCTGACCTTCCAGGTCGACGGGCAGAACCAGATCTCCGCGACGCTCGGCTCCGAGCAGCTGCAGCGCGGCCTCTTCGCCGGTCTGATCGGTCTGGCCCTGGTCGTCGTGTACTCGCTGTTCCAGTACCGCACGCTCGGCCTGCTCACCGTGGCCTCGCTGGTCGTGGCCGCCGCCATGACCTACGTGGTCATCGCGCTGCTCAGCTGGGGCATCGGCTACCGCCTGTCCCTGCCCGGCGTGGCCGGTCTGATCGTGGCCATCGGCTTCACCGCGGACTCGTTCATCGTGTACTTCGAACGCATCAGGGACGAGCTACGTGACGGCAGGTCCCTGCGCCTGGCCGTCCAGCGCGGCTGGGTCCGTGCCCGCCGCACGATCTACGCCGCCAAGGCGGTCAACCTGCTCTCGGCCGTCATCCTGTACTTCATGACCGTCGGCGGTGTGCGCGGCTTCGCGTTCACCCTGGGCCTGACCACGATCATCGACGTCATGGTGGTCATCTGGTTCACGCACCCGGTCATGGAGCTGCTCGCCAAGGTGCCGTTCTTCCGCGACGGGCACAAGGCCTCCGGCCTGTCCCCCGACCGGATCGAGGTGACGCCACGCTACCGGGGCGCCGGCCGGATCTCGGCCCCGTCGGCCGCGACGTCGGACGCCCCCGACCATGGCACGCCCGAGCCGGAGCGTGAGCTGGTCACGGCACAGTCCGTGACTCCCGCCCCGCGCACGGCCGACGACGGCCGCCGGATGACGATCGCCGAGCGGCGTGCCGCCGAGCGCAAGGCTGCCGCGGGGTCCGCAGAGGCGACCCAGCAGGCTCAGAACGAGGAGAAGCACTGATGGCGCGGGGTGGCTTTGCTCAGTGGGGTAACGACCTCTACACCGGTCGCCGGTCGTACCCGATCGTCCAGCGGCGCAAGCTCTGGTACTCGATCGTCGGACTGTTCTCCGTGGCGTCGATCCTCGTCCTGGGCCTCCAGGGCCTGAACCTCGGCATCGACTTCCGGGGTGGCTCCGAGTTCACCGTGTCCGGCGCCTCGACCACGGACGAGGACGTCGCGCTCGACGCGGTCGCCACCGTCGCCCCGGGCGAGGAGCCGCACGTCAGCCAGGTCGGCGCCAACGCCGTCCGCGTGCAGGTCTCCGAGCTCGACAACGAGCAGACCGACCAGGTCGGCCAGGCGCTCGCCGACGCCTACGGCGTCGACGTCAACGAGGTGACGTCGAACTTCATCGGCCCGACCTGGGGCCAGTCCGTGAGCATGCGGGCCCTGTGGGGCACCATCGTGTTCGTCCTGGCGGCCGCGGTCTTCATGGCGATCTACTTCCGCGCCTGGCGGATGTCGGTGGCGGCCATCGTGGCGATGCTCGCCGACGTGCTGATCTCGGCCGGCGTGTACGCGGTCATCGGCTGGGAGGTCACGCCGTCGACGATCATCGGCTTCCTGACCATCCTCGGCTTCTCGCTGTACGACAAGATGGTCGTCTTCGACAAGGTGCGTGAGAACACCGCCGCGGTGACCGAGCAGACGCGCAGCACCTACGCCGAGCGCGCCAACCTCGCGGTGAACCAGACCCTGGTCCGGTCCATCAACACCTCCGTGGTGGCCCTGCTGCCGGTCGCGGGCATCCTCTTCGTCGGTGGCTTCCTGCTGGGGGCCGGCACGCTGAAGGACATCTCGCTGTCGCTGTTCGTCGGTATCGCGGCGGGCGCGCTGTCGTCGCTCTTCTTCGCCACGCCGCTCGACGTGACGCTGCGGGAGCGCGAGCCCAAGATCGCCGAGCACACCAAGAAGGTCATGGACCTGCGTGCGGGCCTCGTGGCCGAGGGCGCGGACGAGGGCCAGCTGGCCGCCGCCGCGTCCGGTTCGGCCCAGCTCGTCCCGGGTCACCACCAGGGACAGTCGGCTCAGCCCAGGCGTCGCCGGTAGGCTCACGCCTCGTGGCAGACGACATGACCGACGTCGCCCTCTCCGGCCTGGTGCCGGAGAGGGCGACGCGCGTTCGCGACCTGATCGCGGACGTCCCGAACTTTCCCTCTCCCGGTGTCCTCTTCAAGGACATCACGCCCCTCCTGGCCGACGCCGAGGGCCTGGCCGACGTCGTGGAGGCCTTCACACGCCTCGCGCTGGCCGACGGCGTGGACGTCGTGGCCGGCATGGAGGCCCGCGGCTTCCTGCTCGGCGCGCCGGTGGCGCACGCGCTCGGCCTGGGCTTCCTACCCCTGCGCAAGGCCGGCAAGCTGCCGCCGCCCACCCACAGCGTCTCCTACGACCTGGAGTACGGCTCGGCGGCCATCGAACTGCGTGCGGGAACATTGACCCCCGGTGCGCGCGTTCTCATCATTGACGACGTTCTCGCCACGGGGGGTACCGCGGCGGCCGCGGCAGAGCTGGTGGAGCAGTGCGGTGGCGTGGTCTCGGGGCTCGCCTTCCTGATCGAGCTCGAGGCACTTCACGGCCGCGACAGGCTCCAGGGCCACAACGTCGATACTCTCCTGCGGGTGGACACCCCGTCCGGTCCATGACCGGGTCGGACGGCGCATAGAGGTCCAGGGCTAGACTGTCGACTCCGGGTTTCGTCCCGGGGAAGGAGGCGCGTACATGGCGGAGAACACGGTGTCACGCGCTCCGGTGCCCGAGAAGAACCCGCCGACCCCTCCGGGCGGCAACCGGATGCGCAACCGCCTGGTGCGCCTGGGCGTGCGCAGCATCGGTGGCGGCACCCCGGCGGCGATCGAGCCGCTGCTGCAGGCGATCCGCAGCAACCACCCGAAGGCCGACGTCGCCCTGATCGAGCGCGCCTACGTCGTGGCCGAGAAGGCCCACCGCGGCCAGATGCGCAAGAGCGGCGACCCGTACATCACGCACCCCGTCGCGGTCTCCACGATCCTGGCGGAGCTCGGGTTCGAGGGCACCACGATCGCGGCCGCGCTGCTGCACGACACGGTCGAGGACACGGACTACGCGCTGGACACGCTGCGCAACGACTTCGGCGACGACGTCGCGCTGCTGGTCGACGGCGTCACCAAGCTGGACAAGGTCAAGTACGGCGACGCCGCGCAGGCCGAGACCGTGCGCAAGATGGTCGTCGCGATGGCCAAGGACATCCGCGTGCTGGTCATCAAGCTCGCCGACCGGCTGCACAACGCCCGCACCTGGAAGTACGTGCCGTCCAAGTCGGCGGAGCGCAAGGCCCGCGAGACCGTCGAGATCTACGCGCCGCTGGCCCACCGGCTGGGCATGAACACGATCAAGTGGGAACTGGAGGACCTCTCCTTCCAGACCCTGTACCCCAAGGTGTACGACGAGATCGTGCACCTGGTCGCCGAGCGGGCGCCCGCGCGCGAGGAGTACCTCGGTGTGGTCAAGGGCCAGATCGAGTCGGACCTGCGCAGCGCGAAGATCAAGGCCACGGTCACCGGCCGGCCGAAGCACTACTACTCGATCTACCAGAAGATGATCGTGCGCGGTCACGACTTCGCGGAGATCTACGACCTCGTCGGCACGCGCGTCCTGGTGGACACGGTGCGCGACTGCTACGCGGCGCTCGGCGCCATGCACGCGCGGTGGAACCCGGTCCCCGGCCGGTTCAAGGACTACATCGCGATGCCGAAGTTCAACATGTACCAGTCGCTGCACACGACGGTGATCGGCCCGGGCGGCAAGCCCGTGGAGATCCAGATCCGGACGCACGACATGCACCGCCGCGCCGAGTACGGCGTCGCGGCGCACTGGAAGTACAAGGAGAAGACGCCGGCGGCGGGGGGCAACGACCCCAAGAACCAGGACATGGCCTGGCTGCGCCAGCTCGTGGACTGGCAGCGCGAGACCGCCGACCCGGCGGAGTTCCTCGACTCGCTGCGGTTCGAGATCGGCGGCGACGAGGTCTACGTCTTCACGCCGAAGGGCTCGGCCATGGCGCTGCCCGGCGGCGCCACGCCGGTCGACTTCGCGTACGCGGTGCACACCGAGGTGGGGCACCGGACCATGGGTGCCCGCGTCAACGGGCGCCTGGTGCCGCTCGACTCGCCGCTGGAGAACGGCGACGTCGTCGACATCCTCACCTCCAAGTCGGAGACGGCGGGGCCGAGCCGGGACTGGCTCGGGTTCGTGAAGTCGCCGCGCGCGCGCAACAAGATCCGGCAGTGGTTCACCAAGGAGCGCCGCGAGGAGGCCGTCGAGACCGGCAAGGACTCGATCGCCAAGGCCATGCGCAAGCAGGGCCTGCCGATCCAGCGCCTCATGTCGCACGAGACCCTGGTCGGGGTCGCGGACGAGATGAACTACCAGGACGTCTCGGCCCTGTACGCGGCCGTCGGCGAGGGGCAGATCTCCTCGGCCCACGTGGTCGACAAGCTCGTCAAGGCCCTGGGCGGCGCGGACGGCGCGGAGGAGGACGTCGCGGAGGCGGCCCGGCCGGGTGGTCTGACCGCCCGGCGCGTGCGGTCGGGTGACCCGGGCGTCATGCTCAAGGGCTCCGAGTCGGCGGACGTGTGGGTCAAGCTCGCCAAGTGCTGCACCCCGGTGCCGGGCGACGACATCGTGGGCTTCGTGACGCGCGGCCAGGGCGTGAGCGTGCACCGCACGGACTGCGTGAACCTGGACGGCCTGCGCAAGCAGCCCGAGCGGCTGGTCGAGGTCGAGTGGACGCAGGGCGCGAACACGATGTTCCTCGTGCAGATCCAGGTCGAGGCGCTGGACCGGTCCCGGCTCCTGTCGGACGTGACGCGCGTGCTGTCCGAGAACCACGTCAACATCCTGTCGGCCTTCGTCTCGACGTCGGACGACCGGCTCGCGGTCTCGCGGTTCATCTTCGAGATGGCGGAGCCCGCACACCTCGCGACCGTCCTCTCGGCGGTCCGCAAGGTAGAGGGCGTGTTCGACGTGCACCGCATCACCGGCACCAAGCCGGTCGAGCGGCCGCAGCTCCCGGTGTGAGCCCCTGTCGGACGTACAGGTCACTCCGGTGACCTGTACGGCTGACACGCGGTTCGGCACGCCGGGTCAGGCCGTCCCCGGCGCGCCCGGGAGCAGCTCGCCCAGGTCGAAGCTGACCGGCTCCTCCAGCTGTTCGTAGGTGCAGGACTCCGGCTCGCGGTCGGGGCGCCAGCGCTTGAACTGCGACGTGTGGCGGAACCGGGAACCCTCCATGTGGTCGTAGCCCACCTCCAGCACGCGCTCGGGCCGCAGCGGCGTGAACGAGAGGTCCTTGCCCGAGCTCCAGCGCGACTGCGCGCCCGGCAGGCGGTCGCCCGCCTCGGCCTTGGTGGGGTCGGTCCAGCCCTGCCAGGGGTGCTCCTGGGCCGCGTCCGTGCCCGGCTCCACGACCAGCGGCGCGAGCTCGGCGACGAGCTCGGCGCGCCGTGTCACCGAGAACGACGCCGCGACGCCGACGAACTGCAGCCGCGGGCCCTCGTCGGTCTCGTCCCACAGCCCCAGCAGCAGAGAGCCGAGCAGCGGGGCCTCCGGGGTCGACGTCTTGTGCAGGCGATAGCCCGCCAGCACGACGTCGGCGGTGCGTGTGTGCTTGATCTTGAGCATCGCGCGCTTGTTGGGTGCGTAGGGGCCGTCCGCGGGCTTGGCGACGACGCCGTCCAGGCCCGCGCCCTCGAACGAGCCGAACCACTCCGTGGCCACCGCGGCGTCCAGGGTGCGGGGAGTGGCGAACACGAGCGGGCCGGTCAGCCCCAGCCCGTCCAGGGCCTCGATCCGCTCGGTGAGCGGACGGTCCATGAGGTCGTCGTCGCCGAGCGCCAGCACGTCGAAGACGACGAGCGCGGCCGGGGTGGTCTCGGCGAGCATGTGCACGCGGGACTCCGCGGGGTGGATGCGCTGGGACAGCAGCTCGAAGTCGAGGTGCGCGGCGCCGTGGCCGGACCGCTGTGCGATGACGATCTCGCCGTCGACCACGCACCGCTCCGGGAGGGCCTCGCGGACGGCGGCGGCGACGTCCGGGAAGTAGCGCTCCATGGGCTTGGCATTTCGGGAGTCGATGCGTACCTCGTCGCCGTCGCGGTAGACGATGGCGCGGAAGCCGTCCCACTTGGGCTCGTAGACGTACGCGGGGCCGGCGTCGTCGCCGGCGGGCTGGGCGGGTACCGACGGCACGCTCTTGGCGAGCATCGGCCGGACCGGGGGCTGCACGGGCAGGTTGAGAGTGGTCACGGGTACGAGCCTGCCTCAGCGCGGGAGGTAGCGCAGGTAGACGCACCCGCTGTCGAAGGTCCGGCTCTCCGTCAGACGTAGGCTCAGCCGCGCGTCCCTGGGCAGCGCAGGCAGCCCGCCGCCCACCATCTCGGGGTAGACCACGAACCGGAAGTCGTCCACGAGACCCTGCCGGATGAAGTCGGCGGCCACGGTCGGCCCGCCGATGGAGACGACGCCGGGCGCACAGTTCACGATGCGCCGCAGCTCGCCCGGCTGCAGGTCGCGCACGAGCCGGGTCCGGGCCGACGTCACGGCGTCCGGCGACAGCGACGACGACGCGACGACCTTGTCGACGCCCCGCCAGATCTCCGCGTACCGGTCCGCGTGCGGGTTCGGGTCGGGCCCCGGTTCGTGGGTCTCCCAGTAGACCATCGTCTCGTACATGCGCCGGCCGTGGACGTAGACGGCGGAGTCGGCCTCGGTCTCGTTGACGAACGCGAGCATCTCGTCGGTCGGCCGGGCGAAGTCGAAGCTTCCCTCGGCGTCGACGGTGTACCCGTCGGCGGACATGTTCGCGGTGTAGCGCAGCGTTCCCATGCCGGTCCGACACCCGTGCCCGGCCGAACTCATCGGTCCGCGCGGGTGCGAGCGGGGTGAGATCGCGTGATCGTGGAGGGTGAAGGTTCATCCGTCGGGAGGAGCGACCATGCCGAAGCGTGACCCGGGACCGAGCGTCAAGGACAAGGAGCTGTACGAGAAGCTCCGCGACGAGGGCAGCTCCAAGGAGAAGTCCGCGCGGATCGCGAACGCCGCGGCGAACACCTCCCGCAAGAGCGTGGGCCGCAAGGGCGGCAAATCCGGCGACTACGACGACTGGACCGTGGAGAAGCTGCGCAAGCGCGCCGCCGAGATCGGCATCGAAGGCCGCTCCACGATGCGCAAGGGCGACCTGATCAAGGCGTTGCGGTCGCACTGACGGCGTCGCGCCGGGCAGGACGCCGCCGGCTCACTCGCCGACGGCGTCCTTGTTCCGGTCCCGGTCCTTGTCGCGACTCGGCTGGACCCGCTTGGGCTCGCCCGGCATCTTCGGGTACTCAGGCGGGTAGGGCAGGTCCTCCAGGCCGTTCGCCTCGTCCCGGGCTGCCAGGTCCAGGGCTGCGTCGAGCGAGCAGTCCAGGGCCGGGTCACGGTCGGCGCGCAGCGCGGCGAACAGGTCGCCCCGCTCGGCGAACCGTGCCGGCGCGGACAGCACGTCGAAGTCGTCGGGATGCACGTCGGGCACCTCGTCCCAGTCCAGCGGCATCGACACCGTGGCCCGCCCGTTCGCCCGGATCGACCACGCCGACGCGATGGTGCGGTCCCGCGCCATCTGGTTGTAGTCCACGAAGATCGCCTCGCCGCGCTCCTCCTTCCACCACCGCGTGGTGACCCGGCCCGGCAGACGCCGCTCCAGCTCCCGCCCGATCGCGATCGTGGCCCGCCGCGCCTCCGTGAAGGTCCATCGCGGCTCCAGCGGCACGAACACGTGCAGCCCCCGGCCGCCGGACGTCTTGGGATACCCCGTCAGGTCCAGCTCGCCCAGCAGCTCCCGCAGGTGCGGCGCCACCGCGGCGGCGTCGGAGAAGTCCGTGCCCGGCTGCGGGTCCAGGTCGATACGCAGCTGGTCCACCGCCTCGACGTCGTCCCGTCGCACCGGCCACGGGTGGAACGTCAGCGTGCCCATGTTCGCCGCCCAGGCCACCACGGCCGGCTCGGTGGGGCACACCTCGTCCGCCGTCCGGCCCGACGGGAACGCGATGGTGGCGGTCTCCACGTAGCCCGGCGCGCCCCGCGGGATGCGCTTCTGGTAGAAGCCGTCGCCCTTCGGGTCGTCCGGCTTGGGCATGCGTGTGGCGAGGTGCGCGCCCTCGTGCCAGCCCTTGGGCCAGCGCTCCAGCGTGGTGGGGCGGTGCAGCAGCGCGCCGGTGATCCCGTCGGCCACGGCCACGAAGTACTCCACGACCTGGAGCTTGGTGATGTCACGGGGGAAGACGACGCGGTCCGGGCTCGTCACGCGCACGGTACGGCCCGCGACGTCGAGCTCCACAGCGGGTGTCTTGGATCCGGCCATGGACCGAACCTAGCCCGCCAGCAGCGCTCGCGCCGCAGAAAGCGCCCGGTGCGCCGCGGGCCGGCCCACCACGCGGGCGCGCCGGTCCAACGCCCGGGTCACCGCCAGCAGGTCCACCCCGCCGCGCGCGAGAGCGACCAGCACGGGCACGGCCGCCTCCGGCGGCGCGGTGCACGCGACGTCGACGGCGGTACGCTCCGGCCCGGTGACGGGCACTCCCGCCAGATGTTCGGTGTCGCGCCCGAGGCCCGGCGCCCGCCGCGTGAGCCGCCCTGGGCGCGGGACCGGCCGGTGGGTGTCGGGGGAGTAGGCCAGCTCCAGCGGCACTCCCGCCGGCCAGGCCGGTGCGTCGCGCCCGCCGCACAGGCCCGTGTGCACCCACGCGGCCGTCGCGGCCGCCAGCACGCACCGGGCGGGCACCTCGTGCGCCAGCGCCAGGGCGCGGTGCTCCGGGCCGACCACAGCACCGACCGCTACCGCCGCGCCGTCGTGCAGCTCCACCAGCGCCCCCGCACGCCGCAGGTCCCACCAGGCCACCGGGCCGCCGACGTGCTCCGGGGTGACGACGAGGGCCGGCGCCGTCGGCCCGGGGTCGAGGAGCGCGGCGAGGGACGGGAACGGCACCTGCAGAACCTATGCGCAACGGGCCCGGTCGCGCAGCGCGCGACCGGGCCCGTTGTGGACAACCCGTCCCGGGTCAGCCCCGGGAGTCCTCGGCGGCCTTGACGACCTGCTCCAGCCACGAGCGGCGAGCCGCCACGGCGGCCTCCAGCTCCGAGACCTTGCGCTTGTCACCCTTGGTCTGAGCCTCCGCGAGGTCCGCCTCGAGACCCGCGATCGCGGACTCGAGCTGCGCCGCCGCACCCTCGGCACGCGCCCGCGTCTCCGGGTTGGTGCGCTTCCACTGCGCCTGGTCGGCGTCGCGGATCGCGGTCTCCACCGCACGCAGCCGAGCCTCGATGCGCTGGATGTCGCCGCGCGGAACCTTGCCGGCCTCCTCCCAGCGCTCCTGCACGCTGCGCAGGCCCGCCTTGGCCTTGTTCAGGTCCTTGACCGGGAGCAGCGCCTCCGCCTCCTCCAGCAGGACCTCCTTGACCTTCAGGTTCTCGCCGTACTCCGCGTCGATCACCGCGTTCTCGGCGTCCCGCGCCTGGAAGAACCGGTCCTGCGCCGCCCGGAACCGGGCCCACAGCGCGTCGTCGTCCTTGCGGGACGCCCGCCCGGCCGCCTTCCAGCGCGTCATGAGGTCGCGGTAGGCACCCGCGGTGTAGCCCCAGTCGGTGCTGTCCGACAGTGCCTCCGCCTCGGACACCAGCTTCTCCTTCTCGACCTTGGCCGCGCTGTTGCGCTGCTCCAGGTCGGCGAAGAAGTGCCGGCGCTCGCGGTCGAACGCGGTGCGGGCGTGGCTGAACCGCTTCCAGAGGGACTCCTCCGTGGGGCGGTCGATGCGCGGCCCGGAACGCTGGGCGTCCTTCCACCGGTCCAGCAGGGCGCGCAGCTCCTCGCCCGCCGGGCGCCACTGCATCTTGCTCGGGTCGGTCCCCGCGATCTTCTCGGCGGCCTCCACGATCGCGGTGCGGGACGCGACGGCCTCGGCCTTGGCGGCCGACCGTGCCTGCTCCAGGGCGGCACGCCGCTCCGCGGCGCGGCCCCGCAGGGTCTCCACCCGGGCCCGCAGGCCGTCCAGGTCGCCGACGGCGGCCGGCTCGGCCGTCTCCTCGCTCAGCTTCTGCAGCGTCTGGTCGATCTCGCGCACCGACAGGTCGGCGCTCTCCAGCCGGGCCTCGAACAGCCCGACCTTGGCGCTCAGGTCGAGGTAGCGCCGCACGTACAGGGCGAGCGCCTCCTCGGTCGTGACGCCGGGGAACTGGCCCACGACACGCTCGCCGGCGGCGTCGTGCACGTAGACGTTGCCCTCGTCGTCGACACGGCCGAACTTCTCCGCCTCGGCGTGCGCGACGGCGTCCGCGGCGGCGGGCACCACCGGCGCGACCGGTGCCGCGGGTGCGGACTGGGCCACGGGGGCCGACGGCGCACCCGGCTTGGGGGCACGCGGACGGGCGAGCGCGGCCGGCGACGGGATCGCCGACGGCTTCGGGGTGGCGGGCTTCGGCGCGGGGGTCGCGGCCGGGGCCTCGGCAGCGGGGGTCTCCTCGGCGGGAGCCTGCTCGGCGAGGGCTTCCTCGGCGGGGGGCTCGGCCTCGGCTGCCGGAGTCTCGGCCTCGGCCGGGGTCTCCTCCGTCGTCGCCTCGGCAGTCGCAGGCTCCTCGGCCGTCGCCTCGGGCTCCGCCGGAGCATCGGGCTCCGCCTGAGCCTCGGCCTCGGCGGCGGGAGCGTCCTCGGCGGGAGTCGCGGCCACGGCGGCCTCGGCCTCGGCGGCCTCGGCGACCGGGGCCTCCTCGGCCGGAGCCTCGGCGGCGGGCGCCTCCTCGGCCGGAGCGTCCTTGGCGGGCGCGTCCTTGGCGGGCGCGTCCTTGGCGGGCGCGTCCTTGGCGGGCGCGTCCTCGGCGGGCGCCTCGGGCTCGGCCACGGGAGCTTCCTCGGTGACCTGATCCGTCGCGGGCGCCTCGTCGGTCGCCTCCACGGCAGCCTCCGGTGCGTCGGCCTCGACGGCCGCCTCGGGCGCCTCAGCCGGTGACTCGGCTGCGGTCGGAGTCTCGGCCACGGGCTCGACGGGCGCGTCCTGCTGGACGGGCTCGGTCGAGCGAGAAGTGGGTTCGCTCACTGGGTCTCAACTCCTTCGATGGTGACCGGGTTGGCAGGTGGACCGTCTGGTGCACCTTCTGCCACGCCCGCGTCAGCGACTGCTTGGACAAAGTCCAGGCCGGATGTGATCGTGCCGAAGACCGTGTACCCGCCGGCGGAGTCGGAGGGGATGGTCGATTCCTCGTAGACGAGGAAGAACTGGGAGCCCATGGAGTTGGCGTCGTCGCCGCGTCGCGCCATCGCGACGGTGCCCGCCGGGTAGACGTCGTCGTCCGGGGCGTTCTCGACGGGGCCGAAGTAGTAGCCCGGGCTGCCGGAGCCGGTGAAGGTCGGGTCGCCGCACTGGAGCACGAAGATGCCCTGCGTGGTCAGGCGGTGGCAGCCGGTCCCGTCGAAGTACCCGCCCTGGGCGAGCGTGACGAAGCTGGCGACGGCCTGCGGTGCGGCGGCGCCGTCGAGCTCGAGCACGATGTCGGCGGTCGTGTCGCCGGAGCAGGCCTGCAGCGTGACGGTCCAGGCACGGTCCTCGGCGACCGCGGGGTCGGCGAGCTCGTAGGTGTCCCGAGCCTCCTCGACGGCAGCCGGGCAGGCGCCGGCCTCGGGCGCGGCGTTGTTGTTGATCAGCGCGGCGACCACGAAGGCGCCCACGAGTGCGAGCACGGTGAACAGCGCGACCAGGGTCCACAGGCGCTGCTTGTGCGCGCGCTTGGCCGCCTGCCGCTGCGCCCGCTTCTCGGCCTGCCTGGCCTGCTGCGTGCGCTGCCGCTGCTTGGTGGAAGCCACCGCGTTCCCTTCTCCGTGCTCTCTTGTGCTCGCCCCGACCCGGGCGCGGTCCTGCGGGGACCGGTTCACCTGATGGATCCGGGGCGAATCACCCCGTGCGGGGACAGTGTAGGCATCGGATGCCAGGTCATACTGTCTGAGCCGCGCCCGCGAGGGGTGAACAAGCGTCCACATGGGTCGGACCGACCGGTTAGCGTGGGTTTCGTGGAGCTTCGAATCGTGGTCGCGCCGGTCTTCGGGACCAACTGCTGCGTGGTGTCCGCCGGTACCGACTGCGTCGTGGTGGACGCCGGAGCGGGCGTCGCGGACGCCGTCGTGCGGCTGGTCGACGACGCGGGCCTGACCCCGCGTGCCGTCCTGGCCACCCACGGACACGCCGACCACACGTGGGACGCCGGGGCGCTGTGCGCGCGGTACGGGATCCCCATGCGGCTGCACGAGGCCGACGCCTACCGGCTGGACGAGCCGTTCGCCACCCTCAGCCCCGCGCTGGAGTCCGCGCTCGGCCTGCACCGCGACGACTACCGCGCGCCGGAGGTCGTCGAGCCGTTCGCGACCCCGGGCGGGTCGACGACGCTCACGTTCGGCGCGGTCACGCTCCACGCCCTGCACGCGCCCGGCCACACGGAGGGCTCCACGCTCTACCGGCTCGACGACGAGGTGGTGCTGTCCGGCGACGTCCTGTTCGCAGGCTCCATCGGGCGCACCGACCTGCACGGCGGTTCGGACCGGGTGATGGGCGAGACCCTGCGCGACGTGGTGCGCGTGCTCGACCCGGGGCTCGCCGTCGTCCCGGGCCACGGCCCTGCTACCACGGTGGCGCAGGAGCTGGGGACCAACCCGTTCCTCGCCGCGGGCCGCGGGTGAGGGCCTACGTCGACGCGGGCGCGGGCATGGCCGAGGACGGCTGGTCCGCCGCCTGGACGTTCGACCTGGAGCACTGGGGCGTCTGCGGCCAGGGACCCGACGACGACGCTGCGCTGACCGACCTTGCCGAGCGGTGCGGGCTCGACGGCGGCGCGCTCGACGTCGTCGAACGTGTGGATCGCGCCGCGAGCGGCGACGAGACGGTGTTCGAGCGGGACACGCTGCCGGCGTCCGAGGCGGAGCGCGCGGCGACGCTCGCGGTCCTCGGCCGGGCACGGTCGCGCACCCTCGCTCTGGTGCGATCCGCACCGCGCAGCGTGCTGGACCACCGCGACCCCGGCCGGCGGCTGCCCGCCTACGCGTCATGGCACACGGTGGAGCAGCTCGCGTTCCACATCGCGGATACCGAGTCGCGCTACTACCTGCCGCTGCTGGGGCTGTCCGCGCGGGAGCGGGCGGACGACGTGGTGACCGAGCTCGAGGAGTCCGGGGCGCATGTGCGACGCGCGGTCGAGGCGCTGGCGCCGGGTCTGGCCACGACCTGGCCCGAGCACGGGAGCTGGACCAGCGTGAAGGTGCTGCGCCGCCTGGCGTGGCACGAGCGTGGTGAGCTCGACGTGCTCGCCCGGCTGGTCGACCAGGCTGTGGAAAACCCGGGCTGACACCTCGCCGCTCGTGGGAAGATCTGAGGCATGGCAAAGCCCACTCCTCTCTCCGGTTTCCCCGAATGGCTCCCTGACGGTCGCATCGTCGAGCAGCACGTCCTCGACACTCTGCGCCACACCTTCGAGCTGCACGGGTTCGCCGGGATCGAGACGCGGGCCGTCGAGCCGCTGGACCAGCTGCTGCGCAAGGGCGAGACGTCCAAGGAGGTCTACGTCCTCTCCCGCCTCCAGGAGGAGGACGGTGCCGCGCGCTCCGGCTCCGAGAAGCAGCTCGGCCTGCACTTCGACCTGACCGTCCCGTTCGCGCGCTACGTGCTCGAGAACGCCGGGCGCATCGCGTTCCCGTTCCGTCGCTACCAGATCCAGAAGGTGTGGCGCGGTGAGCGCCCGCAGGACGGCCGGTTCCGCGAGTTCGTCCAGGCCGACATAGACATCGTCGGCGCGGGCGAGCTGCCGTACCACTTCGAGGTCGAGGCGCCGCTGGTCATGGCCGAGGCGCTCGGCGCCCTGGGCGAGATCGGCCTGCCGCCCGTGCGCATCCTGGTGAACAACCGCCGGGTCGCCGAGGGCTTCTACCGCGGTGTCGGCCTCGAGGACGTCGAGGGTGTGCTGCGGCAGATCGACAAGCTCGACAAGATCGGCCCCGAGAAGGTGTCCGAGCTGCTCGTCACCGAGTGCGGCGCCACCGACGACCAGGCCAAGGCATGCCTGGCGCTCGCGTCCATCTCGGGGTCGGACGTCGCCGTGATCGACGAGGTGCGTGCGCTGGCCGAGTCCTACGGTGCGGTCACGGAGCTGCTGGAGACCGGCCTGGCGGAGCTCGGTGCGCTGATCGCCGCGGCGGCGCAGCGTGCGCCGGGGGTGGTCGTGGCGGACCTGAAGATCGCGCGCGGCCTCGACTACTACACGGGCTCGGTGTACGAGACGGTGCTGGTCGGCCACGAGCAGCTCGGGTCGGTCTGCTCCGGCGGCCGGTACGACACGCTCGCCTCCGACGGCAAGAACACCTACCCCGGTGTGGGCCTGTCGATCGGCGTCTCGCGGCTGGTCTCCCGGCTGCTGTCGGCCGACCTGGTGGAGGCGACGCGCTCGGTGCCGTCCGCAGTGCTGGTCGCGGTGGCGTCCGAGGAGGAGCGTGCGACGTCCGACGCCGTGGCCGCCGCGCTGCGTGCGCGGGACATCCCGGTCGAGGTGGCGCCCAGCGCCGCGAAGTTCGGCAAGCAGATCAAGTACGCCGACCGGCGCGGCATCCCGTTCGTCTGGTTCCCCGGGTCCACGGGGGAGGACGGCGCGGTGGGTGCCGACCAGGTCAAGGACATCCGCTCCGGCGACCAGGTCGACGCCGACGCCGCGTCGTGGATGCCGTCGGACGAGGACCGCTGGCCCCGGGTCGTGCCGCGCGGGTGAACCTCAGGGGTGAACTGGCACCTGTTGTCCGGTATGCCCGAAGCCGCGCGCTCGCGGTCGGCTAGCCTCGCGTCGGGTCGATGAGACTCCGTACGTAACGACGCCGCCTGGCCGAACCCCGGCCTGCCGGCGGGTCGAGGAGACAGTCGATGACGGGTTCGGGACGCTTCGGTGACGAGGTCGTCGGCGAGCGCTGGGAACAGTCGCTCGTCGGGGTGACCGGCGCGCCCCAGGAACCGGTGAGACGCCGTCGCGACCGGGCTGCCGTGAAGGCGGCCTGGACGCGACGGGTCAGGCGCTCGCGTCGTGTCGCCGAGAGGATCATCGCCGCCGACGGGCTGAGCGCCGCTGACGAGCTCAGCGCCGCCGGCCGGGTCGGTGCCGCCGGCTGGGGCCGCGGCGCCGAGCCCGTCGGCGGGTTCCGCGCAGTTCCCGCGCCCCGCGGCGTCGAGACGCACCGTGTCGGACCGGTGCCGCGCGGTGGCCCGGACGACAACCGGCTGTACCCTCGCCGTCCCGTCCGGCGCCGGATCCGGGTGCCGGCCGTCGTGCTGGCCACGGCGCTCGCGGGATCCACGGCGATCCTCGCGTTCTCACCGGTCGAGGCCGACCATGTCGCGCTCGTCTGCCCGGCGGGGGCGTCCGTGGCCTGGGTCGACCGGTACCGCGACGTCCTCGGCCTGCGGCTGCCGGACCCCGGGGGCCACCTCGCGGTCGAGGCTCCTTCCGGGTCGGACGTCGCGGTGACGTTCACCGACGGCGACGGTGCCACCTACCCGACCGTGCGCGCCGCCGTCCCCGACGCCGGACCGCTCGCCGTCGAGCCGCCGCGCGCGTTGGCCGCGTCCGAGCGTGGGGAGTGGAGCGTATCGGTCGTGGTGTCGGGTGATGCCGCGTCGGGCGAGGTTGTCTCGGCGGGGTGCGCCGCGCCGCTGCCCTGACCGCGCCCAGTGCCCTGACCCCGTGGACAACTTGACGTCCCGTCGAACGAGTGTTCGAATCGACTCATGCGTTGGCAAGGGCAGGCGATCTCGAACGATGACGACGGCGCGCTGCCCGGGCTCGAACTCCCCGCGCTGCGTGGCGCCGGGCTGGTGCGCACCGTCCGGTCGCCCGAGTTCGCGGGCGTGACCTTCCACGAGGTGCTGGCAAAGAGCGCTCTGTCGAAGGTTCCCGCGGCCTCCCAGATGCCGTTCCGCTGGACGGTGAACCCGTACCGCGGATGCAGTCATGCCTGTTATTACTGCTTTGCCCGAAATACCCACGAATATCTTGACCTCGACGCCGGCCACGACTTCGACTCCCAGGTGGTCGTCAAGGTCAACGCCGACCAGGTGCTGCGCGCCGAGCTCGCCAAGCAGTCCTGGTCGCACGAGCCGGTCGCGCTCGGCACCAACACCGACCCCTACCAGCGGGCCGAGGGGCGCTACCGGCTCATGCCCGGCGTCATCTCGGCGCTCGCGGACTCCGGCACGCCGTTCTCGATCCTGACCAAGGGCACGCTGCTGCGGCGCGACCTGCCGCTGATCACCGAGGCCGCGCAGCGGGTCGACGTCGGGCTCGGCGTCTCGCTCGCGTTCGCCGACACGCCCCAGGGCAAGGAGCTGCAGCAGGCCATCGAGCCCGGTACCCCGACGCCGAAGGCCCGGCTCGACCTGATCCGCGCCATCCGGGCGGCGGGCCTGCAGTGCGGGGTCATGGTCGCGCCGGTGCTGCCCTGGCTGACCGACTCCCTCGCGCACCTCGAACGGCTGCTCGACAACCTGGTCGACGCCGGCGCGACCGGCGTCACCGTGCTGCCGCTGCACCTGCGGCCCGGTGCCCGCGAGTGGTACCTCGGCTGGCTCGAACGCTCGCACCCGCACCTCGTCGAGGGCTACGGCCGCGTCTACGCGCGCGGCGCGTACGCGCACAAGGGCTACCGGGACTGGCTCTGGGAACGTGTGCGCCCCCTGATCCGCGAGCGCGGGCTCGGCGGTGCCGCGATGCACCGGGTCGGCGACGACCGGCACGCGGAGGGCGACTACCCGCGCGGCGCGTTCACCGGGGTACGGGCCGACGGTGTCGGCGCGGCCTCCCTGACCGCGGACGTCGGCGGCGAGACCCTGTTCTGATGGAGCCACCGCGTCCGCGTGTCGACCCGCGCCTGCCCGGGTACGTCCTGGAGCCGCTCGCGGGCGGCTGGTCGGGGGAGACCTTCCTCGCGACCGGCTCCGAAGCCCCGGGGGACCGTGTCGTGGCGCGGTACTTCGCCGACGGCCGGCACGCCCCGGGCACGGCCCGGATCCAGGCGGCTCTGCTGGACCGGGTTCGCGGCCTGGTCCCGGTCCCGGCGGTCCGCCAGGTGTCCGACGCCGACGACGGCCTGCCCGGGCTGCTCGTCACCGAACTGCTGCCGGGGGAGCGCGGCGACCTGGTGCTCGCGCGGCTGGTCGCCCGCAACCCGGCGCCGGACCGCGACGACGGCCTGCGGTCCCTGGGCCGCGCGCTCGGCCGGGTCGCGGGAACCCTCGCCGCCACGCCGTTGCCGCGGTCCGGGATGTTCGCCGACGCGGGCCTGCGGATCGAGCCGTTCGACTTCCGGCTGCCCGACTGGGTCGACACCCACGCGCCTCGGCTGGTCGACGGCGGCTGGACCGACGGCGAGGTCACGGGCCTGCGGGCGGTCGCCGAACGTGCGGTCGCCGGCCTGGACGGCGCCGCGCCCTGTCTGGTGCACAGCGACCTGAACCCCAAGAACGTGCTCGTGGACCCGGCGACGCTCCAGGTCACCGGCGTGCTCGACTGGGAGTTCGCGCACGCCGGGCATCCGGCCACCGACCTGGGCAACCTGCTGCGCTTCGACCGGGAGCAGGCGTACGTCGAGGGCGTCCTGGAGGGCTGGTTCACCGGCTCGGGTGTGAATTCCGGCGGCGGCGTGGACCGGGGCGTCGGCGAGCCCGACCGACGTCGGGCAACCGACCTTGCGCGCGTCGCCGACCTGGTCGCCCTGATCGACCTCGCGGCCCGCGCGGAGGCCAACCCGGTGGTGCGCCAGGCACGCGCGCACCTGCGCGCGATCGCGCGGACCGGCGACGTCAACGCGGCGCCCTGACCGGCGTGCCGAACAGCCCCGGGACCTAGGGTGTCGGCATGGCCGAACTCGCCCCGTACACGATCACGCCCGGCACGCTGGCGCGGCTGGCACAGCCCACGCTGCCCCTCGGCGGCGGCGAGGTGCTGCGGCCCTGGAACGGCACCGACGCGCCGGCCCTCCAGGACGCGTACGCCGACCCGGGCATCCAGCGTTGGCACGTGCGCCGGATCGACTCGCCCGACGAGGCGCTCGGGATGATCGTGAACTGGCAGCACGCGTGGGCGCAGGAGCGCCGCCTGGAGTGGGCGGTCGCCGGCGCGGACGGGTCGCTGCTGGGACGGCTCGCGCTCAAGGACCTCGAGCTGTTCGACGGCGTCGCCGAGATCGCCTACTGGACCGTCCCTGCTGCCCGCGGCCGGGGTGTGGCGCCGCGGGCCGTCACGGCGGCGAGCGCCTGGGCGTTCGACGCCGGGTTCCGGCGGCTGGAGCTGGAGCACTCGACGCTCAACCAGGCCTCCTGCCGCGTCGCGGTGAAGGCCGGGTTCGCCCTGGAGGGCACCCGCCGTGGCGCCGCGCGCCACGCGGACGGCCACCATGACATGCACGTCCACGCCCGGCTGGACGACGGTGCGGGCGCTCTCCCCTTTGAGGCCTAAGTTTCTTCGCTTTGCGGCCACGCAAAGCGAAGAAACTTAGGCCTCAAAGGGGAGTTCGGCCGCGGGCGTCAAGGCCCGGACCTCCCCCTCAGAAGGGAGAGCGCCCGCAGGCGTCAGGCCCGCACTTCCTCCAGGTACTCCGCGATGCGGCCGATCGCCTCGGTGAGCACGTCGACGTCGGGCAGCGTGACCAGGCGGAAGTGGTCGGGCTCGGGCCAGTTGAAGCCTGTCCCGTGCGTCACCAGGATCTTCTTGGCGCGCAGCAGGCCGATCACGAACGCCTCGTCGTCCTTGATCGGGTACATCTCGGGGTCGAGCCGCGGGAAGCAGTACAGGGCGCCGCGCGGCCGCACCGACGTGACGCCCGGGATCTCGTTGAGCAGCTTGTCCGCCAGCATCGACTGCTCGTAGAACCGGCCGCCGGGCTGCACCAGGTGGTCGATCGACTGGTAGCCGCCGAGCGCCGTCTGGATGGCGTGCTGCGCCGGCACGTTGGCGCACATGCGCATGTTGGAGACGAGGGTCAGGCCCTCGATGAAGTCGGTCGCGCGGTGCTTGGGGCCGGAGATCATGGCCCAGCCCGACCGGTAGCCGCAGATCCGGTACGCCTTGGACAGGCCGCTGAACGTGATGCACAGGACGTCGTCGGCGGCGAACGTGGCGGTGTGGTGGTGCGTGGCGCCGTCGAACAGGATCTTCTCGTAGATCTCGTCGCTCAGGAGCACCAGGTCGTGCTTGCGCGCCAGCTCCGCCAGGCCCTTGACCGTCGACTCGCTGTACACCGCCCCGGTCGGGTTGTTCGGGTTGATGATCACGAGCGCCTTCGTGGCGGGTGTGATGCGCGACTCGATGTCCGCCAGGTCCGGGTTCCACTCGTTGGACTCGTCGCACCGGTAGTGCACCGGCGTGCCGCCCTGCAGGCTCACGGCCCCGGTCCACAGCGGGTAGTCCGGCGCGGGCACCAGCACCTCGTCGCCGTCGTCGACGAGCGCCTGCAGCACCATGCTGATCATCTCGGAGACGCCGTTGCCGATGAAGACGTCGTCCACGTGCGTGTCGATGCCGTGCGACTGGTAGTACTGCGCCACCGCCGTGCGCGCCGAGTAGATGCCCCGGCTGTCGCTGTAACCCTGGGCCTCGGGCAGGTGGTGGATCATGTCCGCGAGGATCGCGTCCGGTGCCTCGAACCCGAACGGCGCCGGGTTGCCGATGTTCAGCTTGAGGATCTGGTGACCCTCGGCCTCCAGCCGGTACGCCTCCTCCAGGATCGGACCACGGACGTCGTACCGGACGGACTTCAGCTTGCGGCTCTGCCTGATCTCTCGCACCCGCTCATGGTCGCAGGTCCGGTGGTGTGCCTCGTCACCCGTCCGCGAGACGCGCCGGGAACCCGCCCGTCGCCACCGGACCCCAGCGCTCGATCGTGATCCGGACCAGCGACTTGCCCTGCTCCACCATCGCCGCGCGGTACTCGTCCCAGTCCGGGTGCTCCTTGCCGGCCGCCGCCCGGAAGTAGGCCACCAGAGGCTCCACCGACTCCGGGACGTCCAGCACCTCGGCGGTGCCGTCGACCTGCACCCACGCCTCGCCGAAGTCCCCGCCGAGCGCCATGAACGACGCCGCCGGCCGCTTCCTCAGGTTCCGTACCTTGGCCCGCTCGGGGTAGGTCGAGACGACGACCCGGCCCTCCGGGTCCACCCCGTACGTCACCGGGCTGAGCTGCGGGGCGCCGTCGGCCCTCGTGGTCACGAGGATCCCGTTGCGGCGCGAGCGGAGGAACTCCAGCAGCTCGTCCCGGGACACGGTCGTGTTGGTCGCGATAGTCCTGGCCATGGGCGTCAGGCTATCCCCGGGCCCGGCTCGTCCGTGCCTCAGGCGGGCCGCAGGCAGAAGGGGTGCCCGGCAGGGCTGGCATAGACCCTGCCGCTCGGCGGCGCGCCGGGGTCGATGTCGCTGGTGGGCCGCAGTCGACGGGCCCCCGCCGCGAGGGCTTCCCTGTCAGCCGTTGCCAGGTCGTCCGTCGTGAGGTCGACGTGCATCTGCTGCGGGTTCCCGTCCGGCCAGCCCGGCGGGACGAGTCCCGGGACCAGCTGGACCACGAACACCGGGAACCCGTCCGCCCGGACGAAGTGATGGGTCGGGGTCCGGGTGACCGAACCGCCCAGGAGCTGCTGCCAGAACGCGCTCTCGAGGTCCAGGTCGGGGGCGTCGAAGCTCACCGCGCCGAGGTTGATGCTCATGTTGTCTCCGTCTCGTGTCTCTAGTCTGCCCGTGACCGTCGGCAGCCTGCTCGTGACCCACCTCGTCATACGGCGGGGATGATGCCGCCGTCGACGCGGAACTGGGCTCCCGTGAGCCACTTGGCCCGGTCGGACGCCAGGAAGGCGATCATCTCCGCGACGTCCTCGGGGTCGCCGGGCCGGCCCATCGGCATGCCGAGGTGGTCGACGATCTGCTGCTGCACCTCGCCGAGGGTGACGCCCTGCCGGTCGGCCATCTGCTGGTGGTGGGCACGAGCACCCTCCGTGACCACGAAGCCTGGCAGGACGCACACCACACGGACCCCGTGCTCGCCCACCTCGGTCGCCAGCTCGCGGCTGTAGGCGTTGAGCGCCGCCTTGGCCGCCGCATAGGGGGCCTCGTCGCGTTGCGGCAGCCGGCTCGCGATCGACGAGACGTGCACGACGACGCCCGAGCCGCGCTCGACCATCCCAGGAACCAGCGCCCGATCGAGTCGTACCGCCGCGAGCAGGTTCATCTCGAGATCCGAGCGCCAGGACTCGTCGGACCGCTGGAGGGTCGGCGTCGGGGTGGTCGCGGCGCCGGCGTTGTCGACCAGGACGTCGACGCCGCCGACGGCGTCGATCACCCGGCGGCCGAGCTCGGCGACGCCCTGCTCGGTGGCGAGGTCCGCGGGGAAGTGGGTGACGGGCAGACCGTCGGGGGGCGCGCTGCGTGCGGCGGTGAGCACCGTCGCACCGGCCGCGGCGAACCTCTGGGCGGTCGCTCTGCCGAGGCCCCGGCTGCCGCCGGTGACCAGTACGCGCAAGCCTTCGAACCCTTCGGCCGGGACGGGCACGGGGGTCTCCCTCCAGTAAGATGAACCTGATTCCGGAAACAGTACACCTAACATGAACCCGATTCATCTTACGGAGGTCGAGATGCCCTCGTCACGCCCGCTGCGCTCCGACGCGCGACGCAACCGGGAGGCGGTCCTGGCCTCGGCGCGGGATGCCTTCCTCGCCGGGGAGTCGGACATCCGCGTCGAGGAGATCGCCCGCCGGGCAGGCGTGGCGGTCGGGACGATCTACCGACACTTCGACACGCGGGAGGCGCTCGTCGAGGAGGTCTACCGCCACGAGGTCGACGAGCTGTGCGCCGCACCCGCGGCACTGCTCGACGAGCACGCCCCCGACGAGGCCCTGCGGCGGTTCCTGCTGCTGCTCGTCGAGCACGCGGCCGTAGGCAAGGGGATGGCCGTCGCGCTGGAGGCCATCATGGCGACCGACTCGCCCGTGTTCGGCGACGCCCGCGCGCAGATGGCCCAGGCGCTCGACCTTCTCCTCGCCGCGGGCGCTGCCGGCGGCACCGTCCGCGGCGACGTGAACGGACGGACCCTCCTGCGCGCCCTGGGCGGGGTCTGCGGGATGCGCGCCACCGACGGCTGGCAGGACGAAGCCGTGCGCATCACAGGGCTCCTCTTCGACGGCCTGAGGTTCGGCGCAGCGGACGCAGCCCCGACCGCCGTCACGCACTAGACTCGCTGCGCGCCCTGCGGCGCCCACCCACCGCCGTCCCGCCCGTCAGGGTGCCCGGCGGGGGCAACTCGTCTTCCGTCATGAAAGGACCTCTCCGTGCTCCGCACCCACACGGCCGGCTCACTGCGGGCCGAGCACATCGGCCAGACCGTCACCCTCACGGGCTGGGTCGACCGCCGCCGTGATCACGGAGGAGTGGCGTTCATCGACCTGCGCGACGCGTCCGGCATCGCCCAGGTCGTCATCCGCGACGAGGAGATCGCCCACCCGCTGCGCGCCGAGTTCGTGCTGCAGGTCACCGGCGAGGTCGGCCGCAGGCCCGAGGGAAACGCCAACCCCAACCTCGCCACCGGCGAGATCGAGGTGGTCGCCACCGAGGTCGTCACCCTGAACGAGTCGGCCCCGCTGCCGTTCCAGGTCTCGACGGCGCTCGCGGACACCGAGGTGATCGGCGAGGAGGCGCGTCTCAAGCACCGCTACCTCGACCTGCGCCGCCCGGCCCCCGCCCACGCGCTGCGCCTGCGCGCCAAGGCCAACCAGGCCGCGCGCCGCGTGCTCGACGAGCAGGACTTCGTCGAGATCGAGACGCCGACCCTGACCCGGTCCACGCCCGAGGGCGCCCGCGACTTCCTGGTCCCGGCCCGCCTGGCGCCCGGCTCCTGGTACGCCCTGCCGCAGTCGCCGCAGCTGTTCAAGCAGCTCCTCATGGTCGGCGGCATGGAGCGCTACTACCAGATCGCCCGCTGCTACCGCGACGAGGACTTCCGCGCGGACCGTCAGCCGGAGTTCACGCAGCTCGACGTCGAGATGAGCTTCGTGGACCAGGAGGACGTGATCGCCCTCGGCGAGAAGATCCTCCAGGCCCTGTGGGCGCTGGTCGACGTCGAGATCCCGACGCCCATCCAGCGCATCACGTTCCACGAGGCCATGCGCCTGTACGGCACGGACAAGCCGGACCTGCGCTTCGAGAACCCGATCGTCGAGCTCACCTCCTACTTCGCGAACACCCCGTTCCGCGTGTTCCAGGCCGAGTACGTCGGCGCCGTCGTCATGGCCGGCGGGGCGGCCCAGCCGCGCCGCCAGTTCGACGCCTGGCAGGAGTGGGCCAAGCAGCGCGGCGCCCGCGGCCTCGCGTACGTGACCTTCACGGAGGAGGGCGAGCTCGGCGGCCCCGTCGCCAAGAACCTGTCCGACGACGAGCGCGCGGGCCTCGCGGCCGCGACCGGCGCCCAGCCGGGCGACGCCGTGTTCTTCGCCGCCGGCAAGACGTCGGAGGCGCGGGCCCTGCTCGGCGCGGCCCGCCTGGAGATCGCGCACAAGACCGGCGCCATCGACGAGAACGCCTGGTCCTTCGTCTGGGTCGTCGACGCGCCCTTGTTCAAGCCGGCCGGCGAGGACGACGACGTCGACCTCGGCTCGTCCGCCTGGACCGCCGTGCACCACGCGTTCACGTCGCCCACGCCCGAGTGGATCGACTCGTTCGAGAAGGAGCCGGGCGAGGCCCTGGCCTACGCCTACGACATCGTCTGCAACGGCAACGAGATCGGCGGCGGCTCGATCCGTATCCACCGCCGTGACGTGCAGGAGCGCGTCTTCGAGGTGATGGGCATCGGCCACGAGGAGGCGCAGGAGAAGTTCGGCTTCCTCCTCGACGCCTTCGCCTTCGGCGCCCCGCCGCACGGCGGCATCGCGTTCGGCTGGGACCGCATCGTGTCGTTGCTGACCAGGTCGGCCTCGATCCGCGACGTCATCGCGTTCCCGAAGTCGGGCGGCGGGTTCGACCCGCTGACGGCGGCCCCGGCGCCGATCACGCCGGAGCAGCGCAAGGAGGCCGGCGTGGACTTCACGCCCGAGGCCGCGCCCGTGGCGGCCCCCACCGCGTGACGCGCCTGGACGGTCACGGGCTCGACCACGTCTTCCACCGGGTGCGCGCCGACCTCCTCGACGTCACACGCGCCTGGACGGACAGCAGCGGCCGTGCCGACACGGGCGCGGCCGCCGTCCTGGAGCTGGCGGACCCGACAGGGGAGCGGCCCGGCCGGTGGCTGAACGCCGTCGGGCGGCCCGCTCGGCTGGCGCGTCTCCTGGCCACCGTGGAGCCCGAGGCCGACGTCGTGGCCGCGACCGTCACGCGCGGCACCGGGGCCCTGGCCGGCGAGGTGCTGGCCGGCTGGGGCCTCGGTCCCGCCACCACCTGGGACCGCATGGTCACCGAGGTGGCCCCGCCCGTGCCCGACGACGGCGCGCCCGTCGTGGAGCTGCTCGACCTCGACCGGGACGTGGACGAGATCGAGGCGGTGCTCACGGAGGCGAACCCGGACACGCACGCGGGTGCGCGCGGCCCCCGGGCTCGCGCGGCCCGCTGGTACGGCGTGCGGGAGCCGGCAGCCGGCGACGTCGGCGGCGGTGCGCTCGTCGCCGTCGGCTCGGCGACCCCGGTCCCGGCCGGCGCGGCGCACCTCGGTGCCATCGGCACGCTGCCCGCGTACCGCGGCCGTGGCTACGGCGGCGCACTGACGGCGCGGATGACGGCGGACGGCGTGGCCGAGCACGGCCTGGTCACGCTCGGCCTGTACGACGACAACGACGGCGCACGGCGCATGTACGAACGGCTCGGCTTCGCGGTGGCGCACGAGGTGGAGACCTGGCGGCCGAGCTGACGCCCGGCGTTCCCGCGCAGGTCGGAGCCAACCCTGGTTAGGTGGAGTGTGGGGCACCGGACCCGGCGTCCCCCAGGACCCTGATCTGGAAGGGAAGGCAGCCTCATGACCGAGAACGAGGGCGGTACGCCGCGCGATCCCCAGCCGGAGACGCCGCCTACGCAGCCGTTGCCCGGGTCGTCCTCGCCGCAGGTCCCCGAGGGCTCACCCACCCAGCCGCTCCCCGGCCAGCCGTACGGCTCCGAGCAGCAGCCCACGCCGCAGCAGCCCGACCAGCAACAGCCGGGCTCCCGGCAGCCCGGACCGCAGGACCCGGGCTCCCCGCGGCACCCCGGTCCCGACCCGAACGCGCCGTACGCCCAGCACGGGCAGCACAGCGCCCCGACGCCGTACGGCGAGCCCGGCGGCCCGGCGACCGCACCCCAGTACGGGTACTCCCAGACGCCGCCCAAGAACGACCTGGGCGTGTGGGCCCTGGTCACGGGGATCCTCAGCTACGTGTTCTGCCCGCTGCTGCTCGGGATCGCGGCGATCATCACGGGCACCATGAGCCGCAGGGCCGCCGACGAGGGCCTCGCGAACAACCGCGGGATGGGTACCGCGGGCCTGATCCTGGGCTGGATCAACGTCGCGCTGGTGGTGGTCGGCATCATCTTCTTCGTCATCGCGCTGGCGGTCGGCCTGTTCGCCGGCGGCATCAACTGGGACCAGATGCGCGACCCCAACGACTGGAGCTACTGACCAGGAAGTCGTTCGGACCGGGGTAGGGCTCCCCGTGCGGTTTTCCTGCCGCGCGGGGGGTCCTACCTGTAGGTTTGGCACCTCCGGGCCGGACAGGCCCCGGTACCGAGCAACCAGAGAGGCAGCACGATGACCCAGCCTGACGGGGGCCAGTCTCCTTACGACCCGCCGCAGCAGCCGCAGCAGCCCGAGCAGAGCCAGCCGGGCGCGGTTCCGGGCCAGCCTGCCCCGTACGAGCAGCAGCCGTACCAGCAGTCGCCGTACCCGCAGCAGGGGGACGCGCAGGCGCCCGTATACGCGCAGGGCGGCCAGCCCGGCTACGGCGCTCCGCTGCCGAAGAACAGCCTGGGCGTCTGGTCGCTCGTGCTGGGCATCCTCTCGGTGCTGGGCTGCGGCCTGCTCACCGGTATCGCTGCCATCATCACGGGTGTCAAGAGCCGCCAGGCGCAGCGCGAGGGCCTCGCCAACAACGGTGGCATGGGCCTTGCGGGCCTCATCCTCGGCTGGATCGGCACCGTGCTGGTGACCCTCGGCATCATCGCGTACATTGCGTTCTTCGCCTTCGTGGTCTCCACGCCGGAGTTCCAGGACGGATTCGAGCAGGAGCTCCAGAACAGCTACGAGCAGGAGCTCGGCGACAGCGGCGCGACCATGGACCCGGAGCTCCAAGAGCTCATGGACGAGCTCGAGAACAGCTGAGTCCGCATCCCGGCAGTCGGTCAGCCCGTCGCGACCCGAGGTGAGATCACCCGGGTCGTGGCGGGCTGACTCGTCCCCACCCGTCCGCGCCACCCGGCGCGGCTGAAGCACGGAAGGCAGCACGATGACCCAGCCCGACGACGGGCCCACCGCGACCGGCCCGCAGAACCAGCCGGCGCCCGCGCAGCCGGCGCCCGACCAGCCGGTTCCCGCCCAGCCGGCGCCCGACCAGCCGGCGCCCGCCCAGCCGACGGCGGAGCAGCCGACGTCGCCCTACGGGCCCGCGTCCCCGACGTCGCCTGCCGGGCCGACGACGCCCGCCGCGCCGGTGTACGGCCACCCCGTGCAGCACGTGTCGGGTCCGCCGGTCCCGCCGGTCCAGGACGCCATGGTCCACCCGGAGCAGAACGCTGCGGGCCAGCCTGCCCAGTACCCGTCCGGCCAGTACCCGTCGGGCCAGTACCCCACTGGCCAGCCGGTCCAGTACCCGTCGGGCCAGTACCCCACGGGCCAGTACACCTCCGGGCAGTACGCCTCCGGTCAGGTCCAGCCGTACCCGCCGCAGTACCAGTACGGCTACGCGCCCGCGCCGCCGAAGAACGACCTGGGCGTCTGGTCGCTGGTGACGGGCATCCTGAGCTGGATCATGTGCCCGCTCGTGCTCGGCGTCGTCGCGATCTTCACCGGGAACGCGAGCCGCAAGGCGGTCCGCGAGGGACTGGCGAACAACCCCGGCTCGGCGACGGCGGGGCTGGTCCTCGGCTGGATCAACGTGGGCCTCTTCGGCGTCGGGATCCTCGTGTGGATCATGTTCCTGTTCTTCGGGCTCCTCGGCGCCGCGTTCTCCGTGTCCCAGTCGTGAGCGGCCCACGTACGAGCGCCCGGCCGCGTGTCCGCGTCCCGCGTACCTGGTGGAAGGTGGAAGCATGACCCAGCCCGACGAGTGGAAGTCGCCCTACGACCCGCCCGCACCGCCCGCCGACCGGGGTGCCCGGCCAGGGCCTGCACCGGACCAGCCCGCACTCGACCAGCCGGCGCCGCCCAGCCCTTACGGGCAGCCCTACCCGCAGCAGCCCGCGCCGCCGCCGTACGGGGCTCAGCCCCACCAGCAGCCGTACGGACCGGGCCAGCCCTATCCGGGCCAGCCGTATCCCGGCCAGCCCTACCAGTACGGCGCGGCCTACGGCTACGTCGCCCCGCCCGAGAAGAACGCCCTGGGCATCTGGTCCCTCGTGCTCGGCATCCTGAGCGTCATCATGCTGTTCAGCTGCGGGGTCGGGTTCCTCGCCGGCATCCCGGCGGTCATCACCGGGCACCTCAGCCGCAGGGCGCAGAAGGAGGGCCTGGCGGACAACGGCGGCATGGGCCTCGCCGGGCTCATCACCGGCTGGGTCACGATCGGCCTCACCCTCCTCGCGGTGGTCGGGCTCGTCATCCTGTTCAGCATCCCGGAGTTCCGTGAGGGCTTCTTCGACGAGACGACCTCCACCTACGACTACGAGTACTGAGCCGCCGCCTGGCGGGGCCGCGGATCACGCACCCGCGGACGCGTCGGCCACGTACCCGTCGGGCCGCACCAGCAGGGCCGTCGCGCCGCCGTCGGTCCGGCGGGTCACGACGCGCTCGGCGGGGTCCACCTCGCCGAGCGCGGCGGGGAGGTCCGGCGTCGGGGCCCCGGCGGGCGCGACCAGCACGAACCGGCCCGCGCGGAGTGCCTCGGCCAGGCGCGTGCCACCCTCCAGCGGCAGGTCGCGCGCCCGCGTGCCGACCAGCGGGTGCGCCCCGTGCGGGCGCGGGTAGGCGACGCCGAGCGCGGACACGGTGAGCGCCGCCCGGCGGCGCACGGGCGCCACCCGTGACACCAGGCCGACGACGCCGCTCCGCACCGCCGCGACGAACGGGCCCGGCAGGGTCGCGACCCGCAGGATCCCGCCGCTGGTGCGCAGCACCTGCCGCCCCACCGGGTGCCGCTCGGTGTCGTAGCTCTCCAGCACCACGCCGGCCGTGTCGTCGGGCAGGCGGAGCGCGGCGGCGAGCTTCCAGCCGAGGTTGGCGGCGTCCTGCATGCCGGTGTTCATGCCCAGGCCGCCCGCGGGACTGTGCACGTGCGCGGCGTCGCCGGCGAGGAAGACCCGGCCGGCACGGTAGGTGGGGGCCTGCCGTTCGTCCGCGTGGAAGCGGGACAGGAAGCGCGCCTCGGTCATGCCGAAGTCGTCGTGCAGCGTGGCGCGGGCGATGGCGCGCACCTCGTCGAGGTCGACGGGCTCGTCCTCGCTCACGTCGCGGTCGCCGTGCCAGCCGATGAACCGGTACCAGCCGTCGCCGAACGGGGCGAGGAACCCGAGCGAGTCGTTCGCGGCGGCTACCGTGAGCAGGTCGGCGGGCCGCCGTGCCAGCCGCACGTCGGCCAGGACCATCGAGCGGATCACGGCCCGGCCGGGGAACGGGATGCCGACCGCGCCGCGCACGGTGGACCGCGCGCCGTCGGCGCCGACGACGTACCGGGCGCGCAGGCTCGCCCCGTCGGCGGTGGTGACCGTGACGCCGTCGGAGTCCTGGACGAGGCCGCTGACCTGCAGGTCGTGCCGGAAGACGACGCCCGCCTCCTCGGCGCGGCGGCGCAGCAGCCGCTCCACCTCGTACTGGGGCGCGATCAGCACGTACCGGAACCGGGACGGCAGGCCGGCCAGGTCGATGGTGAGCCGCTGGAAGAGCCGGAGGCTGGTGACCGGCTGCCCGCGGGTGAGCAGCTCGTCCGCCAGCCCGCGCGCGTCCAGGACCTCCAGGCTGCGTGCGTGCACGGCGAACGCCCGGGTCAGGTTGCTCAGCCCGGCCGGCCGCTTCTCCAGCACGATGACGCGCGCCCCGCCCGTGGCCAGATCTCCGGCGAGCAGCAGGCCGGTCGGTCCCGCCCCGACGACTACGACGTCCGCGTCCATGGTGTCCTCCTGCGAGCTGAGTCAACGAGTGTTTGCCAACGCCTGTTGACCAACATAGCGGACCCGTGCGGCAGAGGTCAACGGATGTTGGCATACAGTTGTTGGCATGGCAGACACGGATGTTCCGCGGCGCCGGTCCGACGTGACCCGGGCGGCGATCCTGGACGCGGCCCGGACGCGGTTCGCGGCCGACGGCTACGAGCGCGCCACGGTGCGCGCCATCGCGCAGGACGCAGGCATCGACCCGTCGATGGTGATGCGCTACTACGGCTCCAAGGAGGGCCTGTTCGCGGCCGTCATCGACGTGGAGCTGGTGCTCCCGGACCTGGCCGAGATCTCCGCGGACGACGTCGGGACCGTTCTCGTGGGGCACTTCCTGGACCTCTGGGAGCACGACAGCGTGCTGCAGACCCTCCTGCGTGTCGGCGTGACCAACGAGGCAGGCGCCGAGCGGATGCGCGGCGTGTTCTCCGGCCAGATCCTGCCGCTCGCCGAGCGGTTCGTGGCGACCCGGGCGGACGCCGCGCGCCGAGCCGCGCTGGTGGCCTCGCAGGTGCTCGGCATGGCCCTGGTGCGGTACGTGCTGCGCTTCGGTCCCGCCGCTCAGATGTCGCGGGCCGACCTCGTCGCCTGGGTGGGGCCGACCGTGCAGCGGTACCTCACGGCGCCTGAGCCCTGACCGGAGAGCTCCCAGCCTGTGGCGGTCGACCCGTCGCTGTTAAACGGTTAGTGCCGTGTTCACCGGACAGGCCGCGCCGTACGTTTCCGGGACCGCGCCGCCGTCGTCGCAGAAACGGAGACCACGCCATGTCCATCGATACATCCGGCTCCACGCGCACCCCCGACCGCACCGCCGCCCGTACCCCGGCCCGGACCGGCCGGCCCCTCGTCGATCGGGCGGCGCCCCTGATCCGGCGGGCGGCGCCCGTGCTCGGGTGGGTGGTCACCCTGGCCGTCGCGGCGCAGCTCGCCCAGGGCGCCTACGGACAGCTCACCGAGTCCGAGCGGTCGGTCGGCATGTTCGAGGCCATCGGCTACCCGGCCTCGGCGGTCCTCCTGATCGGCGTGCTGCAGGGGGTCGCCGTCCTGCTCTACGTGGTGCCCTGGACGGCGTTCCTCGGCGCCCTGCTCCTCACCGCCTACCTGGGCGGCGCCGTTGCCGCGCACGTCCGCCTGGAGGACTCCCTGGCGCACGCGCTGACGCCCGTCCTGTTCGCGGTGGGTATCTGGGCCGCGCTGTTCCTGCGCAGCGAGCGCATCCGCGGCGCCGTGCTCACCGGCCGGTGACAGGGCGGTGACCGCGTCGGGGCGTGCCGTGATTCACGTTGCGCCCCGACGTCGTCCCATGTCAGGCTGTGTTCGCTCCTGCGGGTGTGCCGCGCGTGTGAGGGAGCGACTGACAAGGACTGTGATGACGGGCATCTCCCGGTACGAGAACACCTCGCGCTGACGCCTGCCCTCTCCCCGAGGGCTCCGGGCGTCGGCATCAGCCACCACCCGGGAGTCCTTGCTGTGTTGTCCAACCCTTCTGTCGTGCTGCACGACGTCACCTTTGCCTGGCCCGACGGCGCCGTCGCGCTCGATCACGTCTCCGGCGCCTTCGGCCGCGGCCGCACCGGCCTGACCGGCCTCAACGGAGCCGGTAAGTCCACGCTGCTGCGCGTCGTCGCCGGCCTGCTGGCGCCCACGTCGGGTCGTGTCGCCCTCAGTGGCACCGCCGACTACCTGCCGCAGCGCATCACGCTCGACGTGCACGCCACGGTCGCCGACCTGCTCGGCATCACGCCCGTGGTCCGTGCCCTGCGCGCCATCGAGGCGGGCGACGTCGACGAGGCGCACTTCGACACCGTGGGCGACGACTGGGATGTCGAGGAGCGGGCCGTCGCGCTGCTCTCGGCGACCGGTCTGCCCACCGGGCTCGACCGCTCGGTCGCCACCCTCTCCGGCGGCGAGACCATGCTGACCGCGATCACCGGCGTGCGGCTGCGCCAGTCGAGCGGCGCCGCCTCCGTCGCGCTGCTCGACGAGCCGACCAACAACCTCGACGGCGCAGCGCGCGAGCGCCTGTACGAGCTGGTCAGGGGCTGGCGGGGCGCGCTCGTCGTGGTCTCGCACGACCTGGCGCTGCTGGAGCTGATGGACGACACGGCCGAGCTGCGTGCCGGGTCCCTGACGACGTTCGGCGGCCCCTACTCGGAGTACCGGGCGTGGCTCCAGGTGCAGCAGGAGGCCGCCGCACAGACGCTGCGTGCGGCCGAGCAGACGCTGCGCCGCGAGAAGCGGCAGCGGATCGAGGCGGAGGAGCGCATCGCGCACAGCGAGCGCAAGGGCCGCAAGGACGCCGCGAACAGCAAGTACGTCAAGGCCGTGATCAACGACCGGCGCAACAGCGCGGAGAAGTCGGCCGGTGCGCGCCGGGGGATGCTGGACGACAAGGTGGACGCCGCGCGCGCCGCCGTCGACCTGGCGGAGCGCGCGGTGCGCGACGACGACCGGATCTCGGTGGTCCTGCCCGACCCGGACGTGCCGGCCGGGCGCCGGCTGGCAGTGCTGCGGGGCGCGGACGGCCGCGAGGTGGTGGTCCAGGGTCCGGAGCGGATCGCGCTGACGGGCCCGAACGGCGTCGGCAAGACGACGCTCCTGGAGCGCCTGCTGTCGGGCGCGGACGGCGGGTCGGGCAACGGGTCGGGCAACGCGACGGACGGCACGACTGACGGTGAGCGGTCGGGCGCGTCGGGTGAGCTGTTGACCGAGCGCGTGGCGTACCTGCCGCAGCGGGTCGACGTGCTGCACGACGCGTCGTCGGTGCTGGACGCGGTGCGTGAGGGCGCGCCGCACGTGCCGCCGGGGGAGCTGCGCAACCTGCTGGCGCGGTTCCTGGTGCGGGGTGCGGCGGTGGACCGGCCGGTGGCGACGCTGTCGGGCGGCGAGCGGTTCCGGGTGGCGCTGGCGCGGCTGCTGCTGGCGGACCCGCCGGCGCAGCTCCTGGTGCTGGACGAGCCGACGAACAACCTCGACATCGCGAGCACCGACCAGCTCGTCGACGCGCTGTCCGCGTACCGTGGCGCGCTGCTGGTGGTCAGCCACGACTCGGCGTTCCTGGAGCGGCTCGGACTGGACGCCGAGATCCGGCTGGACACGGCGGGCAACCTGACGCACGTGCGGGCCTGAGGCGTACGTGATTACCCTGATGCGCCATTTTTCACCCCGGTTGTACGGTCTCTTTACTTATCCGACCGACATCTTCGGGAGACGACGATGAAGACCAACCCGAGGCGCCTCGCACTGCTCGGCGCCGTGACCGCGATGGTCCTGGCCGGCAGCGGCATGGTCGGCGCCGGCGCGATGGAGATCGCGGGTCCGCGGGCCGACGTGCAGGCGGAACCGGAGGCCCTGGCGGAGAAGATGCCCGGCGCGCCCTACCTGTACCTGGGCTGGGGCGACCCGCAGAACGCCACCTCGGTGATGAGCGAGACCGGGGTCTCGGCGTTCACCATGGCGTTCATGCTGTCGTCCGGCGGCTGCACGCCCGCGTGGGACGGCCAACGGCCGCTGACGGGTGGTACCGACGAGCAGACGATCGACGCGATCAAGGCCGCGGGCGGCCAGGTGCAGATCTCCTTCGGCGGCTACTCGGGCAACAAGCTCGGCCCGAACTGCTCCAGCCCGGAGGCGTTCGCGGGCGCGGTGCAGCAGGTCATCGACGCGCACGGGCCCGACGTCGTGGACTTCGACATCGAGAACACCGACGAGTACGAGGACTACGCCGTCCAGGACCGCATCCTGCAGGGGATCGCGATCGTCAAGCAGAACAACCCCGACGTGAAGGCCGTCGTGACGATCCCGACCACGACGACCGGACCGGGCGGGGCGGGCTCGCGCCTCATCACGCGCGCCGCCGAGCTGGGCACGCCGATCGACAACTACACGATCATGACGTTCGACTTCGGGGGCTCCGACATGGTGGCCGACACGATCAACGCCGCCGAGGGCCTGAAGGACCAGCTCGCGGCCGCGCACGGCTGGTCCGACGATCAGGCCTACTCGTACTCCGGGATCTCCGGCATGAACGGGCTGTCCGACGTCGGTGAGACCACGACGCCGGCGCAGTGGACCGAGATCCGGGACTGGGCGAGCTCCCACGGGCTGACCCGGTTCGCGTACTGGGCCGTGAACCGCGACCGCGGCTGCGAGGGCGGCGGCGTGACGTCCAACTGCAGCGGCATCGCGCAGGAGGACCTCGAGTTCACGCGGATCACCGCCGGGTTCTGACCTCGCCACCTCGCCGACGGGCACCGGTTCGCAGCCTGCGAGCCGGTGCCCGTCGTCGTCGAGCAAGAACCTGTGTGGTTCCTGTACGGGTAAGCCCCAATGTTGCGGGCGTCAAGGAAGTCGTACGTTCTCCTCACTTACCGACCTGAAAGTTTGAGGAGGACGACCATGGAAGCACGTCAACGGCGCCATGCTCTTCGATGGCGTGGACTCGGCGGCCTCGCGGCACTGGCCCTGGGGCTCACCACGGTGCTCACGCTCGGCGGTGGTGCGGTGCCCGCGCAGGCGGCCACGGGCGCCATCACCGGCTACGGCGGCAAGTGCGTCGACGTCGCGGCGGCCAGCTCGGCGAACGGGACGCAGATCCAGCTCTACGGCTGCAACGGCACGAACGCCCAGAGCTGGGACGTACGCTCCGACGGCACGGTCCGGGCGCTCGGCAAGTGCCTCGACGTCGCCGACGCGAGCACCGCGAACGGTGCCCGCATCCAGCTCTGGGACTGCAACGGCAGCGCCGCGCAGCGCTGGACAGCGGGCGCGGACGGCACGCTGCGCGCGCTCGGCAAGTGCCTGGACGCCACAGGGCCGAGCTCCGCGGACGGCACGCCGCTGCAGCTCTGGGACTGCTTCGCCGGCGCCAACCAGCGCTGGACGCTGCCGTCCGGCGGCGGCAACCCGGAGCCGAACCCGGCGAAGATGCCGGGCGCGCCCTACCTGTACCTGGGCTGGGGCAACCCGCCGAGCGCGACCTCGGTGATGAGCCAGACCGGTGTGCGCGCGTTCACCATGGCGTTCATCCTGTCCTCCGGGGGCTGCAACCCGGCGTGGGACGGCAGCCGTCCGCTCACCGGCGGCGTCGACCAGCAGACCATCAACGCGATCAAGGCCGCCGGCGGCCAGGTACAGATCTCGTTCGGCGGCTGGTCCGGCAACAAGCTCGGCCCCAACTGCTCGACACCGGCCGCCTACGCCGGGGCCGTGCAGCAGGTCATCAACGCGCACCAGCCCAACGTCGTGGACTTCGACATCGAGAACTCCGACGAGTTCGAGAACTACACCGTGCAGGACCGCATCCTCCAGGGCCTGATCATCGTCAAGCAGAACAACCCGAACGTGAAGATCGCCGTCACGATCGGCACGGGCCGCAGCGGGCCGGAGGGCGCGGGCACCCGGCTGATCAACCGGGCCGCGCAGCTCGGCGTCCCGATCGACAACTACACGATCATGCCGTTCAACTTCGGCTCGTCGAACATCGCTCAGGACACGATCAACGCGTCCGAGGGGCTGAAGAACCAGCTCAAGTCGGCCAACGGCTGGACCGACGCCCAGGCTTACGCCCACATGGGCATCTCCGGCATGAACGGGAGCTCCGACCAGGGCGAGATCACCACCACCGCCGCCTGGACGCAGATCCGTGACTACGCGCGGAACAACGGCCTGACGCGGCTGGCGTTCTGGTCCGTCAACCGGGACCAGCCCGGGTTCGAGTTCACACGCATCACGGGAGGCTTCTGATGAGGGTCCGTAGCAGGTCGGCCGGCCGCAGCCGGGTGCTGCTCGCGCTCGCCGTCGCCGTCGGGCTGGTTCTGCCCGTGGCAGCCGCCGGGACCGCGGCCGCCGCGCCCGGCTCGCGCGCAGTCGTCGGGCAGCAGGCGGCGGCAGTGCCGGACGTCGCTCCGGACGCCGTCCCCGCCGATGTGCCGACGACGTTCACGCACCCCGGCGTGCACGTCAGCGCGCCGCAGCTCGACTTCATCCGGGGTCGCGTCCAGGCGGGCGCGCAGCCCTGGCGGAGCGCATACGACTCGATGATGGGCAGCCGGTACGCGTCGCTGTCCTACACGCCGCACCCGCGGGCCGTGGTCGAGTGCGGGTCGTACTCCAACCCGAACTACGGGTGCACCGACGAGCGCGAGGACGCCATCGCGGCGTACACCCACGCCCTGGCCTGGTCGATCACCCGGGACACGAGGTACGCCCAGAAGGCGATCTCGATCATGAACGCGTGGTCGCCGGTGATCCGGGACCACACCAACTCCAACGCCCCGCTGCAGACGGCGTGGGCCGGCTCGGTGTGGCCGCGCGCCGCGGAGATCATCCGGTACACGGGTGCGGGCTGGGCAGCGGCCGACGTCGACCGGTTCGAGACGATGCTCCGGAACGTCTACCTGCCCGAGGTGATCAACGGCTCCAACAGCAACGGCAACTGGGAGCTGTCGATGATGGAGGCCGCCGTCGGGATCTCGATCTTCCTCGACGACCGCAACGCCTACGCCTCGGCCCGCCAGCGGTTTCTGGTCCGGGTGCCCGCGTTCATCTACCTGACCTCCGACGGCTCGGTGCCGCGCACCGTGCCGGGCTCCGGCCGGGACACACCGGACCAGATCTTCGCGTACTGGCACAACCAGCGCACGCTGGTCAACGGCCTGTCGCAGGAGACCTGTCGCGACTTCACGCACACCGGCTACGGCATCTCGGCGATCTCGCACGTGGCCGAGACCGCCGCGATCCAGGGTGACGACCTGTACCCGCAGGTGGGGGAGAGGCTGCGGCACGCGCTCGGGTTCCACTCGACCTACCAGCGAGGCACGGCCGTCCCGTCCTGGCTCTGCGGCGGGTCGGTGCACCTGGGCCTCGGCCCGGTCA
The DNA here is from genome assembly GCF_044389675.1 of Promicromonospora kroppenstedtii. Lineage (NCBI taxonomy): Bacteria > Bacillati > Actinomycetota > Actinomycetes > Micrococcales > Promicromonosporaceae > Promicromonospora > Promicromonospora kroppenstedtii. The sequence goes on from NZ_JBIRYI010000010.1 coordinate 106,006, forward strand.
CCGAGGTCGGCTTCAACGCCCTGCACAACCGGCAGGGGTTCGCGATGAGCAACACGCAGGCCCTGACGGAGTCGTCGCGTCCGGCGGGAACGAACAACCTGTTCGTCGCGTGGGAGACCCTGACCCACGCGGACAACCCGAACGTGCTGCCGTAGCGCGGCAGTTTGCCCCGCAGACTCGGCAGTTTGCACGGCGGACTCGGCAGTTGGCATCGAGATCGGCTCAGGCCTGAGCCGATCTCGATGCCAACTGCCGAGTGCTCCGCAAGCTGCCGAACGTCAGCGCTCCGTGTACCAGGTGTGCATCAGGTAGTCCTTCTCCGGGCCCGTCACGTGCCAGCGCAGCTCCCAGGACGACGCCCGCGACGCCGGCACCTCGATGCCGCCCTGGTACAGGTCCCGTCCGCACAGGTGCTCGACGGCGCCGGCGGTCCAGGGGTGGAAGTCGCGGCCGTCCTCGAAGGTCACCCGCCACCCGGGAGCGGCCCCGCCGTCGGACGCGGCCCCGCCGCCGGACGCGGCCCCGCCGCCGCGCTCGGTCCTACCTTCGGCCGCGGCCCCGCCGTCGTGCCCCGCCTCCCGGACGATGAACAGCGTGCGCGTCACCGGCGTCGTGCCCGCGGCCCAGCGGAGCGTGCCGTGCTCCGCCCAGCGCACGCGGCCGTCGTCCTCCACCGAGAACCGGGCCTCGCCGTCGGCGGAGTACTCGGCGCCGTCGGCGTGCCGGATCTCCCGCCGGAAGTCCCAGGTGCCCACGAGTCGCAACGGATCCACGCCCACGACCCTAGACCGCGGTCCCGACCCCACGGAAAGCGTGCGCCCCCGGGGCAGCCGATGGGCGAGGATGTTCCCCATGACCTCGACCCATGAGACCACCACGCCCACGGAGCTGGACCCGGCCAACCCCTTCGCCGCGCCGTCCACCCTTCCGTACGGGCTGCCCGACTTCTCCGCGATCCGCGAGGAGCACTACGAGCCCGCGATCCTGGCCGGCATGGCGGCCCACCGGGCCGAGGTCGAGGCCATCGCCACCAACCCCGAGCCCGCGACGGTCGAGAACACGCTGGAGGCGCTGGAGCGCTCCGGTCAGCTCCTGGGCCGCGCCGCCCGCGCGTACTTCAACCAGCTGCCCTCGGACTCGACCCCCGGGCTCGAGGACGTCCAGGAGCGGCTCGCGCCCCTGTTCGCCGCCCACCAGGACGCGATCAACATGGACGCCCGCCTCCACGCGCGCACGAAGGCCCTGGCCGACGCCGCGGCGGCCGGCGGCCTGGTGCTCGAACCCGACACCGCTTACCTGCTCGAGAAGCAGATGACGCAGTTCAAGCGGTCCGGCATCGCGCTGTCCGCGGGGGACCAGGACACGCTGCGTGAGCTCAACGCACGCATCACGACGCTGGAGGCGAGCTTCGGGCGCAAGCTGCTGGCCGGCGCCAACGAGGCGAGCGTGCTCGTGACCGACGAGGCCGAGCTCGCCGGGCTCTCCGCGGACGCCAAGGCAGGTGCCCGCGCCGCCGCCGAGGCGCGCGGCCAGGACGGCTGGCTGCTGGAGATGCAGCTCTTCACGCACCAGAACGTGCTCGCCTCGCTGGAGGACGCCGCCACCCGTGAGCGCGTGCAGAGCGCGTCCATGGCGCGTGGCGCCACCGGCGGCGAGAACGACACCCGTGAGGTGCTCCTGGAGCTCGCCCGCCTGCGGGCCCGGCACGCGCAGCTGCTCGGCTACGAGCACCACGCCGCGTACATCGCCGCCGACGCGACCGCCGGCACCACCGCCGCCGTCAACGAGATGCTCGGGCGCCTCGCGCCCGCCGCCGTCGCCAACGCGCGACGCGAGGCGGCCGAGCTCGCCAAGGTGAGCGGCACCCCGGCGTCGGACGGCGTGCCCGCCGCGGACTGGTCCTACCTCAACGAGGCCGTGCGCAAGGAGCGCTTCGACCTGGACGACGCCGCACTGCGCCCCTACCTGGAGCTCGAGCGCGTGCTGCGCGACGGCGTCTTCAAGGCGGCCGGCCTGCTGTTCGGCCTCTCCTTCGTCGAGCGTCCCGACCTGCCGGGCTACCACCCGGACGTCCGCGTGTTCGAGGTGTTCGACAGCGTCGAGCCGGGGGAGCCGAACACCGGTCTCGGCCTGTTCCTCGGCGACTTCTACACCCGCGAGTCCAAGCGCGGCGGGGCGTGGATGGACAGCCTCGTCGTGCAGAACAGCCTGCTGGGCGAGAAGCCCGTCGTGGTCAACAACCTCAACATCGTGGGGCCGCCGGCCGGCGAGCCCACGCTGCTCGTGTGGGACGAGGTCACCACCCTGTTCCACGAGTTCGGGCACGCCCTGCACGGCCTGCTCAGCGACGTGCGCTACCCCTCGCAGTCCGGCACCTCCGTGCCGCGCGACTTCGTCGAGTACCCCTCCCAGGTCAACGAGATGTGGTCCTGGGACCCGGAGATCCTGAAGTCCTTCGCGGTGCACCACGCCACCGGCGAGCCCATGCCCGCCCACTGGGTCGACACCATGCTGGCCTCCCGCGTCTGGGGCGAGGGCTTCTCCACCACCGAGTACCTCGCCGCCGCGCTGCTCGACCAGGCCTGGCACCAGCTCACGCCCGACCAGGTGCCGACCTCGGTCGACGACGTGCTGCCCTTCGAGGCGGCGGCGCTCGCGGCCGCGGGCGTGGACTTCGCCTCCGTGCCGCCCCGCTACCGCAGCACGTACTTCAACCACATCTTCGGCGGCGGCTACTCGGCCGGGTACTACTCGTACATCTGGTCCGAGGTGCTCGACGCCGACACCGTGCAGTGGTACGCCGAGAACGGCGGGCTGACCCGGGAGAACGGCGAGGCGTTCCGGCGCAAGCTGCTCGCCCGCGGCGGGTCGCAGGACCCGCTGGCCTCGTTCGCGGACCTGCGGGGCCGGGCGGCGGAGATCACGCCGCTGCTGGAGCGTCGCGGTCTCGTCTGAGTCATGGGACGCGGGGCCACGGGTGACCGGCCGGGCCGTCCGGCCGGTTACCGTGGCCCCTGTGACTGAGACTGTTCCGACTTCCGCGCCCGTGCCCACCGCCGCCGACGAGGTCATCCGGATCTGCCAGGAGCTGATCCGGTTCGACACGTCGAACTACGGCGACAACGAGGGCCCGGGGGAGCGCGCCGCGGCCGAGTACGTCATGGAGCTGCTGCACGAGGTGGGCCTGGAGCCCGAGCTGTTCGAGTCCAGCCCGGGGCGCGCCTCCGTCGTCGTCCGGCTGGAGGGGCAGGACCGGGCCCGGCCCGCGCTGGTGCTGCACGGGCACCTCGACGTGGTGCCCGCCGCGAAGGACGACTGGAGCGTGGACCCGTTCGGCGCCGAGCTCACCGAGGGGCTCCTGTGGGGCCGCGGCGCCGTCGACATGAAGGACATGGACGCCATGATCCTGGCTGTCGTGCGGCAGATGGTGCGCGAAGGCCGCAAGCCCGCGCGCGATGTCGTGGTCGCGTTCTTCGCCGACGAGGAGGCAGGCGGCGTCTACGGCGCCCGCTGGGCCGTGGACAACAAGCCCGAGCTGTTCGAGGGCGCCACCGAGGCGATCTCCGAGGTGGGCGGCTACTCGGTCGAGGTGGACGGCAAGCGCGCCTACCTCCTGCAGACGGCGGAGAAGGGCATCGCCTGGCTGCGCCTGATCGCCGACGGCCGCGCCGGGCACGGTTCGCAGGTCAACCACGAGAACGCGGTCACGGAGCTCGCCGCCGCCGTCGCGCGGATCGGCCGGCACGCCTGGCCGTACACGGTCACGCCCACGGTCGACGCGCTGCTGCGCGGCGTGAGCGACCTGACGGGTCTGCCCGTGGACTACGAGGACCCCACCACGATCGACGCGCTGGTCGACGCGCTCGGTCCGGTCGCGAAGTTCGTGGGCGCCACCGTGCGCAACACGTCGAACCCGACCCAGCTGGAGTCCGGATACAAGGCCAACGTGATCCCCGGCCGGGCCGAGGCGACCGTGGACGTGCGCCTCCTGCCAGGCCACGAGGAGGCCGGGATGGCCACGCTGCGCGAGCTCGCCGGGCCGAACGTCCGGATCGAGCCGATCCACCTGGACACCGCCCTGGAGGTGCCGTTCAGCGGGTCGCTGGTCGACGCGATGGTGGCCGCGATCGACGCAGAGGACCCGGGCGCCAAGGTGCTGCCCTACACGCTGTCCGGCGGCACGGACAACAAGTCGCTGCACCGCCTGGGCATCACCGGATACGGCTTCGCGCCGCTGCAGCTGACCAACGACCTCGACTTCGCCGGCATGTTCCACGGCGTCGACGAGCGGGTGCCGACCGAGGCCCTCAAGTTCGGCACACGCGTGCTGGACCGCCTGCTCGCCACCTGCTGACGGCCCGCTGATCTGCGCCGGTCGAGACGGACTGTTCGCTGGTCGAGCCTGTCGAGACCCGTCTCCACAGGCTCGACCGGCGGGCCTGCCCGCCCTGCTACGCCGCGAGCTCGGCGAGCAGCGCGCGCGTCCTGGGCAGGTACGAGCGGCCGAACAGCACCGCGTGCACGGCCAGCGGGTAGAGCTGGTGCAGGCGCACCCGGTCGCGCCAGCCGGGCGCGAGCGGGTGCGCCTCCTGGTACCCGGCGAGGATCTCGGGAAGGTGCGGTGCCCCGAAGAACGCGAGCATCGCAAGGTCGGTCTCGCGGTGCCCGCCGTGGGCCGCCGGGTCAATGAGCACGGCCTCGGTCGCGCCGGCCGTCCCGTCGCCGACCCACAGCACGTTGCCGGACCAGAGGTCCCCGTGCAGGCGTGCGGGGCCGTCGTCGGCGCCGGCACCCGCGAGGCGGGGCAGCTGGGTGCAGACGGCCTCGACCAGCGCGGCGTCGTCGCGGTCGAGCACACCGCGCGCACGGCCCTGGTCGAGCAGCGGGCGCAGCCGCGCGTCGGCGTAGAACTCCGGCCAGGAGCTCCACGTCCCGCCCACCATCGGCAGCGGGTCGCGCAGCGGCCCGAACCATCCCGCCGGGTCGCCGGACCAGCCCCGGGCAGCGGGCGGCCCGGCGCCGAACGCGGCCGCACCGGCGTCGTGCAGGGTGGCCAGGGCACGCCCGAAGGCGTGCCCGTCCTGCGGGCGTGGTGAGTCGGACGGCAGACGCTCCAGGTCGAGGTGACCGGGACCGACGTCGCGCACCTCGACGATGCGCGGCCCGCCGGAGACGCGGAGCCAGTCCAGGCCGGCCGCCTCGCGGGCGAAGAACCCGGCGGGGGCGCCGGCATCGGCCTTGCGGAACGCGTCGGGCGCCGGGCCGCCGTCCGTCACAGGGTGGAGGAGACCTTGATGATCTTGCGGCGGAGCCAGACCTTGCGCCTGCCGCCGATGTAGAGAAGGGTCCGTGCCAGTTCCCAACGGCCGTACTCGGCTTCGTCGGTGAGCGCCTTGCGGGCGTCCGGCACGGTGGTGTCCGGCTCGAAGGTCACGACGCGGTACTCGTACTGACTGTTCTTGCGGAACACGGAGCCGTCTCTCGCCATCTGATGCACCGTCCTCGGGTCGTGGGTGAGGTCAGTTTATGCCGGTTTGGTTGCAGACCGGTGACAGCAACAATTTTCGTCTGCCCATTGTGGCCCATGGGGCGCTACCTTCAAGGCATGACCGTTGAACCGCGTGCCGCGCTCGACCGCCTCGTAGCCGCACTCGAGGCCCACCATCACGCGGTCGCCACTCGCCGGAGTGACGACGACCCCGCAGTCGACGACGCCTACGACGTGCTCGCCGACGCCTACGAGGTGTACGAGGACTCCCTGGCGACAGTGTTCGGTGAGGTGACTCCGTTCTACCTGGCCGACGAGGTGGACGAGGACGACGAGGACGAGGACGAGGAGTCGGACGAGGACCTCGACGACATCGACTTCGACGACGACCTGGACGAGGCCGAGGCCGAGGAGGAGCCCCAGCCCGCACAGCAGCGTTGACCGGGCAAGGGCCAGGACACCGGCGGGCGGGCGGTCACCAGCGCTCCGGGTAACCGATGTCGGGGGCGGAGACGTCGTCGAGCGCGGCGTGCACCTCGTACGGCAGCTCGAGGGTCGCCGCCGTGAGCGAGGAACGAAGCTGGGTGGGCGTCCGCGCGCCCACGATCGCCGACGCGATGCCCTCGCGCTCCAGGAGCCAGGCCAGCGCCACCTCGCCGGCGGCGCGGCCCAGGCCCTCGGCAGCGGTCGCAACGGCCTCGACGACGGCGGACGCCGGCCCCTCCAGGTACGGCTGCACGAAGCCCGCCAGCGACCCGGCGGCCCGGGAGTCGCCGGGAATCGCGCGCCGGTACTTCCCGGTGAGCACCCCGCGCCCGAGCGGGGACCAGGCGAGCAGCCCGGCCCCGAGGGCGTCGGTGGCGGGGATGACGTCGCGCTCCACGCCGCGCTGCAGCAGCGAGTACTCGAGCTCGACGGCGGCCAGGCCGACGTCGGGCTCCAGCAGCGTGGCCACGCGCGCCGTGGCCCAGCCGGGGTGGTTGCTGAGCCCCACGTAGCGGGCGCGCCCGCTGGTGACGGCGATCCGCAGCGCGTTGCAGGTCTCCTCCAGTGACGTGTTCGGGTCGGGGCAGGCCACGAGGAACAGGTCCACGTGGTCGGTGCCCATGCGCACCAGCGACTCGTCCAGGCTGTCCAGCAGCGCCCCGCGGGAGGCGTCCACGACGCGGCCGGGGCCGCCGTCGGGCCGCGACTCGGAGCGGATGCCGGCCTTGGTGGCGAGCACCAGCTCGCTGCGCGCCACCTTGCCGCCGAGCAGCGTGCCGATGACACGCTCGGAGTCGCCGTCGGCGTAGCTGGCCGCCGTGTCGACGAGGGTGCCGCCGGCGTCGAGGAAGTCCCGTACCTGCTCGGCCGCGTCGATCTCGTCGGTGTCGCGGCCCCATGTCATGGTGCCGAGCCCGAGCTCCGAGACCCGCAGGCCCGATCTGCCCACCCGGCGTCGTTCCATGAGCGGCAGGCTACCCGCGGCTGGAGCGGGTGCGTCAGGAGGCGCGCCGTTGGGGTAGTGTCACGGCCCGTGACTGCGTGGGAAGCCATCCTTCTGGGCCTGGTCCAGGGCCTGACCGAGTTCCTCCCGATCTCTTCGTCGGCGCACCTGCGGATCGTCGGTGAGCTGATCGGGTCGAGCGACCCCGGCGCGGCCTTCACGGCCATCACGCAGATCGGCACCGAGGCCGCGGTGATCATCTACTACCGCAAGAAGATCGGCATCATCCTCGTCGCCTGGTTCAGGGCCCTGGCGGGCGCCAACGGCAAGGGCTGGCGCGCCCGCGTCGGCCTGGGCCCGCGCCCCGGCTCCGTCGACGTGCGGCACGGCCGCCCCGGCGTGATCGCCGACCCGGACGCCGCGATGGGCTGGTACATCATCTTCGGGTCGGTCCCGATCGTGGTGCTGGGCCTGCTGTTCCAGGACTACATCGAGACCACGCTGCGCAACCTGTGGATCACGGTGTTCACCCTCGCGTTCTTCGCGATCCTGCTGCTCCTGGCCGACATCTACGGCCGCCGGGAGCGCGAGCTGACCACCCTGACCGGCCGCAGCGCCATCGGCTTCGGCTTCGCCCAGGCCCTCGCGCTGGTGCCCGGCGTGTCCCGCTCCGGTGGCACCATCACCGCCGGCCTGGCCATGGGCTTCACGCGCAAGGCCGCCGCGGACTACTCGTTCCTGCTGGCCATCCCGGCGGTGCTGGGCTCGGGCTTCTACCAGCTCGTCAAGACTCTCGGCGAGCCGCTGCCCGCAGGATCGCCCGGCTGGGGCGCGATCCTGCTGGCGACGGTCGTCGCGTTCGGCGTGGGCTACGCGGTGATCATCGGGTTCCTCAAGATCATCGGCAACTACTCCTACAAGCCGTTCGTCTACTACCGGCTCGTGCTCGCGGGCGTGGTCGTGTACCTGCTCATGTCGGGCACGATCGACGCGACCGGCGGCGTCGCGTAGAACACACCGTCCGGCGCCCTGACATGGTCAGGGAGTGTCACAGGCTGCCGTTATCGTTGGTCGCGTGCACGCCTGGCCCACACCCCAAGTCCCGCAGCTTCCCGCCCCTGAGGCCGTCGCCCCGGTGCGGGTCCACGACTCGTCGACGGGTGAGCTCGTGGAGGCGGCGCCGGGACCCCGGGCGCGGCTGTACGCGTGCGGCATCACGCCGTACGACGCCACTCACATCGGGCACGCCAACACCTACGTGACGTTCGACCTGCTGGTGCGGGCCTGGCTCGACGCCGGCAAGGACGTCACCTACGCCTCGAACGTGACCGACGTCGACGACCCGCTGCTGGAGCGTGCCGCGGAGACGGGCATGGACTGGCGCGAGCTCGCCGCCTCCCAGATCGCCCTGTTCCGCGAGGACATGACGGCGCTGGGCGTGGTCCCGCCCGCCACCTGGACGGGCGCCGTCGAGTCGGCCCCCGACGTCGCGCGGGCCGTGGCCGCGATGCTGGAGTCGGGCGCGGCCTACCGTGTCTCGCTGGAGCCGGGCGCCGGTGGGTCGACGCCGGAGCTGGGCGACGTCTACGCCGACCTCACTGCCGACCCGCGCTTCGGCGCCGTCGCGCACCTGGACCGGGCCGAGGCCCTGGCCACGTTCGCCGAGCGCGGCGGCGACCCGGACCGCGAGGGCAAGAAGGACCCGCTGGACCCCCTGCTGTGGCGGCGCGAGCGGCCGGGCGAGCCGTCGTGGGACGGCGGCCCGCTCGGGTCGGGCCGGCCGGGCTGGCACATCGAGTGCGCGGTGATCGCACGCGACGGGCTCGGCCTGGCCGACGGCGAGCGGTTCGACGTGCAGGGCGGCGGGTCGGACCTGCTGTTCCCGCACCACGAGATGTCGACCTCGCACCTGCGCGTGCTGTCCGCCGCGGGCGACGGTGGCGAGGCGGCCGGCGCCCGCACGCACGTGCACGCCGGCCTGGTGGCCTACCAGGGCGAGAAGATGAGCAAGTCGCTCGGCAACCTCGTGCTCGTCTCCCGGCTGCGTGACGACGGCCACGACCCGATGGCGATCCGCCTGGCCCTGCTGGCGCACCACTACCGCACCGAGTGGGAGTGGGACGAGACGTCGCTGCCGGCGGGCGAGGCGCGGCTCGTGCGGTGGCGCGACGCGGTCTCGGGCAACGGTGGCCCGGCGGCCACGGAGACCCTTGCCGCGGTCCGCGCGGCCCTGGCCGACGACCTCGACGCACCGGCCGCGCTGGCCGCCGTCGACGCGTGGGCCGAGCGTTCCCTGGACCCGACCCGGGACACCTCGGCCGACGAGGAGGGCGCCCCCGGCATCATCGCCCGGACGGTGAACGCCCTGCTCGGAGTACGTCTCTGACCCGTCGGGAAGGCGATTTCGACGCGGTTTCGGTGAGGTAGGCCAGAACCGCGTCAAGCGCTTACCGGGTTAGTTTTGACCCCTGCTTCCGTTTGCATTTAACCCGGGGCAGGATGGGGAGCATGACGGAGTACGAGGAAGACTTCACGGGTGAGACCCGGGTCACCGTCACCACGACGCCCCGGTGCAGCACGCGATACCGAGTGGTACGTAACGGGCCGGGGTACGCTCCGGTCTACGACCGCGTCGAGGACGCCGCAAGGTGTCTCGAGACATGGGTGGGCTTCCACGGGCCGGACGCCGGAGTGCGGATCGAGCCCATCTCCAGCAGCGCGTGAGCGTCACGCCGACCTGAGAACGTCAATGGCCTGGGCCCGTCAGGGCTCAGGCCATCGTTCGTCCCGGTGGTGCCGGGGGCGAGGATGGCGCGGGCGGCCGGTGCCCTGGTCCAATGGACCATGGACGCAACAGAGCTTCGTGCCCGTCAGGCACCGCTGAAGGACAGGTATCGCGCCGAGCCTCGCGCGGCGGTCACCCCGCTGCGCGCCTCGGCGACATTCGCCGACGGCGGCATCACGGCCACCGTCGGGACCTGGGCAGGGCCCGTGCGTGCAGGGCTCCACAGCGCGACGGGCGGGGACGGGACGGACGCCTGCAGCGGCGACATGCTCCTTGAGGCCCTCGTCGCCTGCGCCGGCGTCACGCTCCGCAGCGTCGCGACGGTCATGGGCGTCACCATCCGGTCGGCCACGTTGACCGCGACCAGCTCGTTCGACGCACGGGGCACGCTGGGGCTGGACCGGGACGTGCCCGTCGGCGTCGCCCAGGTCACCATCGCGGCGGACCTCGAGACCGACGCCGACGACGCGACCCTGCAGCGGCTCGGCACGTTGGCGGAGCGGTACTGCGTCGTCGGCCAGAGTCTCCGCGTACCGCCGTCGATCGTCGCCCGCCGGGTTCCCGCTCGGGCATAGCCGGGGCCCGGGCGGCCGACCGGGGGGAGTCGTCCCGGAGCGTCAGAGCCGCTCGGGCCCGCTGTCCTTGCCGCCGCCGTCCCGGCGGCGCAGGTAACGCTCGAACTCGCGCGCGATGGCGTCGCCGGACGCCTCGGGCAGCTCGGCGGTGTCCTTGGCCTCCTCGAGCTGGGCAACGTACTCGGAGATCTCCGAGTCCTCCGACGCCAGCTCGTCCACGCCGTGCTGCCAGGCCGCCGCGTCGTCGGGCAGCTCGCCCATCGGGACGGTCTCGCCCAGGATCTCCTCCACGCGGGTGAGGATCGCGAGCGTCGCCTTGGGCGACGGCGGGTTGGCCACGTAGTGCGGCACGGCCGCCCACAGGCTCACCGACTGCAGGTTGCGCTCGGCGGCCTCGTGCTGCAGCACCCCGACGATGCCCGTGGGCCCCTGGTAGGTGTTGGCCTCGATGTCGAGGACGGACTGCAGGCCCACGCTGTCCGAGGTCGCGGTCATCGGGATGGGCCGGGTGTGCGGCACGTCGGCCAGGAGCGCACCGAGCGTGATCACGGTGCGGACCCCGAGCTCGTCGGCCACGCGCAGGAGCTCCTCGCAGTACTTGCGCCAGCGCATCGACGGCTCGACGCCGTGCACCAGCACCACCTTGCGCTCGCCCACCTGCGCGACCGAGATCGTCGTCGTCGGCCAGGTGATGGAGCGTTTCCCGTCGTCGTCCAACGAGATGTACGGGCGGTTGACCTGGAAGTCGTGGAACTCCTCCGGGTCGAGCTCCGTCACCTTCTCGGCGCCCCACACCTCGGCCAGGTGCGTCAGCGCCGTCGTGGCGGCGCTCCCCGCGTCGTTCCACCCTTCGAAGGCAGCCAGGAGCACGGTCTGGCGAGGCGAGGCCTGCTCCGGCTGCTCGTGATGCGCGTCGGTCATCCCCCCACCCTAGGGTGTGCGGCGCTCGACGTGACCAGGGGCACGGCCGCGTTCGCGGACGGGCGAATCAGAACACCGGGACGCCGGCACGCAGCGCACCGCGCACCTGGACCTCGACCCCGCGCCAGGTGCCGGACCAGAGCGTGTAGCCCGGGTTCAACATGCGCTGGTCGATGGCATGCTCCAGGCCCAGTGCCCGCGCGATGCTCTCGCCGTCGTCCAGGTGCCACGGCTGCAGGCACACACGCTCGGGCGTGACCGTCAGCACCTCGATCCAGTCCGCGCGGACGTGGCGCAGCAGGTCGATCACATCGCCAAGACGTTCTGTGACCGACTGCGAGGCAATGGGGTTCACGAGGCTCTCCGGGACACGGGATCGGACAGGTGGACTGACTGGTACCACCATGCGACGGACGCATGGGACGTGCCATCGGCAGCGCTCGGGACGTTTCGGTGATAGATACGTCCCTCAGGGGGTGACACGTGAGAAACCAAAGACTGGTCGCGGCGATGAGCCAGGCGGGCCTGAGCCAGGTACGGCTCGCGGCCGCTGTGGGCGTCGACCCGAAGACCGTGGAGCGCTGGGTGGCGCAGGGGCGTACCCCGCACCCGCGCCATCGCGTCGCGGTCTCCGACGCGCTGGGCTGCGACGTCGCGGCCCTGTGGGGCGACGTCGACCGCGCGGAGGCGGCCGCCCAGGAGATCGTGGGCGTGTACCCGGCGCGGCGCGCCGTGCCGTCCGGTACGTGGCGGGCGTTCCTCGCCGGCGTCGAGCAGCGGTTCGAGATGCACGCGTTCGCGGCGACGTTCCTGCCGGATCAGACGCTCGACCTGACCACCGAGATCGTCACCATGGCGGAGCGCGGCGTGCGGGTGCGGCTGCTGCTGGGCGACCCGGACGGCGAGGCCGTCGCGGTCCGCACCCGGGAGGAGGGCGGCACGGGCCTCGCCGGCCGGATCGCGCTGGTGCTGGCCTACCTGGCTCCCGCGCTCGGCACGCCGGGCGTCGAGGTGCGGCTGCACGACCAGACGCTGTACGCCACGACCTTCCGGTTCGACGACGACCTGCTGGTCAACACGCACGTCTGGGGCTCGCCCGCCGGGGCGAACCCGCTGCTGCACCTCAAGGACGGTCCCGAGGCGTCGATGGCGCCGGCCTACCAGGCAGGCTTCGAGCGGGTCTGGAACGCCGCGCCGCCGCTGACGGTCTGGCCGCGGACGGAGGACCCGGACAGGGAGTCGTGATGTCTCGGCGCGACTACTTCGACGACCCGGCCGCGCCGGCGGTGAACTCCGTGGTCCCCTCGGTCACGGTCGCCGTGCGCGACGACGGCGGCCGCCTGCTGCTCATCCACCGGACCGACAACGACCTGTGGGCGCTGCCGGGCGGGGGCATCGACCCGGGGGAGACGGTGCGGCAGGCCGGCGTCCGGGAGACCGAGGAGGAGACGGGATACCACGTGCGGATCACGGGCCTGGTCGGGATCTACACCGATCCCCGGCACGTGATCGTCTACTCGGACGGCGAGGTCCGCGCGCAGTTCTCCATCTGCATGCGCGCCACGGTTACCGGCGGCAGCGCGCGCATCTCGCGCGAGTCCAGCGAGGTCGTGTGGCAGCCCGTGGACAGGCTCGGTGAACTGGAGATCCACCCGTCGATGCGGCTGCGCATCGACCACGCGGTGGACAGCACGCGCACCGAGCCGTTCCTGACCTGACGCCGCTCCTTCAAGCGAGCCGCATACGGTCGTCGACCGTGGACACGATGTGCCGCAGCTGCGGCTCGGCGCGGTGGATGCTGCGTGAGACGAGGTGCCCCGGCGCGTAGCGGTCGTAGATGCACTCGAGGCGCTCGTCGATCGTGACGGTACGGCCCGTGGCCGAGGTGGTCATGTCGCAGTAGGTGAGCAGGTCGAGCAGCTCGCCGTCCGTGGGCGGCGGGAACTCACCTCGCAGGTGCGCGTCGAGGTGCCGCTCGCCCGCCTCCGTGAGGGCCGAGGTATGGTGCGCCACCAGGCTCGTCAGCGCGTCGGAGGCGCCGAGGCGGCGTAGGTAACGGGCGCCGTCGAGCTGGTGCAGGCCGGTGTCGCGGGCTGCGGCGGCGTAGCCGATGTCGTGCAGGTAGGCCGCCGTGACCAGCAGCTCGGGCAGGCCCAGGGCGTGGGCCACATGCTCCGCGCGCCGTCCCACGCCGAGCGAGTGGGCGAGGCGGTCGGTGCTCGGCTCGAAGACCTCCACGAGCAGAGCCTGCGCGCCCGCGGGACCGAGGTCCCGCGGGGTGGATCCTTGCATCGCTTCACCGTAGGGCGCGGGGCCGTGCACGGCGCGCCGGGCGGCGGCCCGCGCTGCGCTGCGTGCGGTGAAGAGGGCGGCCAGAGAAGGCGTTCTGGTCTCGATCATGTGCTCTCCCCCTGCGTCGTCGTCAGAGCTCTGGGCGACCCTTCGTGATCCACTCCCGCACGAGCGCCGTCGCCCGCCGGTGGCCGGCCAGCGCCTCCTCCCGGGTGGCGTGCAGCTCGGCGTGCTGCTCGGTGCAGTCGAGGCGCTCGTCCTCGGGGAGCACGCCGTCCGGGTCGAGCCGTTCGACGAACACCATCGTCTCGTAGATCAGCGGGGTGTGGTCGTGGTCGTCCTCGAGTGGTGCGGTGGTGTCGATCCCGGTCCAGACCGTGGACACGTGATAGATCCCGATGTGGTCGCGGGCGATGTGCGCGGACCCGGCCCCGAGCCGGAGCACCGACCACTGGTCCTGCGTGATCGGGTTGCCGTCGAGGTCGTAGTACATCCGCTGCGAGAGTCGCTCGAAGAAATCGGGTCCGAACACGGTCTTTCTCCCCCTTGGGCCGGTACCGGGACTCGGCGGCCGAAACCGTCGATCGTGGGCCAGCATCGCCCAGGATGTCGATACGCGCGCGGCGGAGGTGTGGTGGATCCGCTGGTCGGGGACGGATCGTGTGCGTCTGCCGGGGCGAGGGTGTTTTCCCAGCGCACAGGCCTGGAACTCCGTTATCGTCGCGGACCGTGACCAGGCGGCGGCAGGGGGACGGGACACGCGGGACGCTCGAGCACCTCACCGGGACGGTCCGCGAGCTGACGGCGCGCGGCGGGGCCGGTGCGGCCGGTACCGACGGCGCGCGGGGTGACAGCGCGCGCGGGGGCGGGCTGGACGGCTGGCGCGTCGCGGACTGGCATGCCGCGCTCCTCGACGTCCCGCTCGACGAGCGGGCGTACGCCGACCGGTTCCGCGTCTCGCGCGAGCGCGAGATCGAGCTGCTGTGGGACTGGTGGACGGCGCGGGACGCCGCCGTCGTCACACCGCGCACGGCCGGCTTCCTCGGGTACTACCTGCTCACGCTCGTCGCCATGCACTGCTCGGACCGGATGCGGTTCCACGACGACGCGCCCTGGGAGCTGGCGGTCGCCGGACGGCCTGCCGCGCAGGTCAGCGGCGCGCTCGTGGCCGACCCCGACGTGCGGCGCGCCCTGGCCGCGCTCCACGACCCGGGTGACCAGCGGGCTGGCGCCGGGCGCTCGGACGCCAGGCGGGCAGGCGGGACGTCCCGGGCGGCCGCGGAGTGGGCCGCCCTCGACCTGACGAGCCTGCGCTTCCACCGGCACGGCACCACCTCGATCATCCTCACCGGGCGGGTCGCGAAGCCGTCCCAGGGCCGCACGGCGACCTTCGCGCTGAAGTGCGTCATCCACCCGTACCTGACGATCCCGGCGATCGTCGACGCGACCCGCGGGTACCAGGCCGTGCACGGACAGCTGGACACCGACCAGCCGTCCCCGGCGGTGCCCGTCTGGGCCAGCCACGACAGCTGGATCCTCATGGACCTGGTGCGGGGCCGGACGCTGGGGGAGTACCTGGCCCACCGGGCAGCCGGGCAGCCCGCCCCGCCGGCCCGGGAGATCAACCGTCCCGTGGACACCCCGGCCCTGCGCGACCTGGGCAGCGCCCTGCTGAGCGCGCTCGCGGACCTCGAACGCCACAAGGGACGGCACGACGACCTCACGCCGTCCAACATCATCGTCCAGGACGAGCAGCCCGGGCAGGTGCGGCTGCGGTTCGTCGACCTGGGCGTCAACCACCTGCACGCCCGCTCCATCACCGGTCAGGGGCAGGGCGAGGGGGTGTTCGCGGCGCCCGAGGTGCGGCGCGACGGCGTCGGCCACCCGCTGGCCGACCTGTACTCGCTGGGCGCGCTGCTGATCGCGATCGCCGGGCTCCCGCACAACCCCGACGGCACGGTCCCCGACCAGTTCTACGTCGTGTCCGTCGGCCTGGCCCGGCTCCTGGAGGACCTGACCGACGCCGACCCCCGGCGCCGCCTGCTGGTCACGCCGGTCGACCCGGCGAGACCGCGGTTCGAGCAGATCGGCCGGGTGTTCGCCGACGAGGTCGCGATCCTCGAGCAGGACGGCCGCGAACGGCCCCGCACCACGCTGCAACGGCTGCGCGACCTGTCGCCGGGGGCCGGCACCGTGGCCCGCCAGCGACGCAAGCTCCAGGTGCGCACCGGCCAGGTGCGCGACGCCACGAGCGCCGCCCACCTGCGGCAGGCCCGCCGGCTGCAGCGCTGGGCCTGGCTCTTCGCCGTCCTGATCTGGTCCGCGACCGCCCTGGTCATCACGTGGTGGTCGCGCGACCTCGGACTGTCCTGGCAGGCCAAGTGGTTCGAGATGGCGGACGAGGTGTTCGGCCGCTCCGGGGCCGGCCTGGTCCTCCTCGACGACGTCCGCGCCGCCGACTACCCGATCCCCGACCCCTGGGGAAACCTGCCCGTACGGCTGGTGACGCTGACCTTCGCGCTGGTCTGCGCCCGGCTGTACCTCAACGTCTTCGCCGAGCTGAGCACCGTGTGGGCCCTGCCGCGCGACCGGCGGCACCGGCTGCGGGCCGTCACCGCGGAGGCCGGCCTGCGCTCCCTGGCCGTCCTGCCGCCCCTCTACGTGGTGCTGCCGACGCTCGTGGAACGCGACTGGTGGCCCCTGTTCACCTTCGTCGGCCACGTCACCTTCGCCGTGGTGGTCCAGGCATGCCTCTGGTTCGCCTGGGCCACCAACGCGCGTGCCCGTGCGGCAGGGCTCTCGTCCGTGCCCCGCGGCGAGATCGCCACGCTCGGCCGGCTGGCGGCCTGGCAGCCCACCGTGGCCGTCTACCTGGTCCCGATCATCGGCATCGGCACCCTGCTCTCCCTGGGGCTCGTGCAGGACGTGCTGGTCTACGCGTCGTTCGTCAGCCTGATCAACCTGGGCATCTTCTACCCGAAGAGCGCGGGTACCGACGCGCCGTACATCCGCGCGGGCATGAACCGGGCGGCGCTCGCGGCAGAGCGGCTGGAGCACCTGCAGCGTCGGGGTGTCTGAGCCGGCGAAGCGGATCAAGGGCGGTATCGGGTGATATGCCCGTTAGTTCCGTCACGGATCACACCGATCGGCGCGCGCAACACCTGTAGTCCGGGTGACGATGAACTAATGCTCAACCTGCGAAATCACCGGGTCATGCTCTCGGCCGTCGGTGCGCTCGTCGTCGCCGGCGCCGGCAGCGGCATCGCCTGGTCCGAGGCCGAGCGCACCAGCGATCCCGCTGACGTGCTGCTCGACGCCGTGGAGCACAGCGAGTCCACGATGCGCGACTACATCGACGTGATCAGCGGCCGGTTCGACGAGATCGAGGCCACGTCCGACACCGGCGAGAAGGAAGAGCTCGCCGCGGACCTCATGACCGACGTGCCCGACCTCGCCGAGGAGGCGCGGTCCGGGGTCCTCGGCGCCAAGGAGGAGGCCCGGGCGGTCTCGCTGCCCGACGGCGGCCGGCTCGACCTGGCCCGCGACGCCTACGTGGCGCACATGGACGCCTGGATCGCGGAGTACGACCGGGCGATCGTCGCCCCGGCGAGCGTCGTCGAGATCGAGCCCCGGGTGAACCAGACCTTCGACGAGGCGGTCGCGGCGTTCGACCGCACGGACCTGGACGCCGACCAGGAGGACCGGGCCGCGGAGCTGCTCGCGGACTGACCGAGCCTGCCGGCCGGCGGGAGCGCCCGGCTCAGGCCCGCCAGCTCATCGGAGACTGCGTGAGCGCCGCGTCCGCGACCCGCTTGGCGACGTCCGTGGTCAGGGCCGCGTACGACGAGTCGATCCACTCCTGCACCCCGTCCTGGCCGCCGTGCCGGTACTCGACGGCCTGGACGAGGCACTCCAGCTTGTCCGCGTCGCGGGCGCAGCGCGCCTCCGGCGTCTCCTGCGCCTCGAACTCGGTGACGGCGTCCAGGACGGTGGTGGCAGCGGCTTCCGGCAGGGGAACGACCTGGTCGCGCGTGACGGCCACGTTGTCCGGCTTGGTGAGATACGGCCTGGCCGTGTGGGGCAGATCCGTGATGCGGGTCTCCTGCGAGTCGTGCCACAGCGCGAGGTAGGCGGCGCGGGCCGGGTCGGCCCCCTCCTCGGCGGCCAGGAGGGCGGCGAGCTGAGCCACGCGCAGGCTGTGCTCGGCCACCGACTCCGGGTCGCGCACGCCGACCTGCCACCAGCCGGCGCGGCGCAGGCGCTTGAGCACGCCCATCTCGTAGGTGAAGGCTGCGATGCCGGAGGCGGCGGTGTGCGTCATGGCGCTATCGTCCGGCATCCGCCGCCCGTCCGTCTCCCGCCGGTTACCTGCCGTACGACGGAGGCACTTAGCATGTGCCGGTGCCCCGCGAATCCTCAGGTGCCCTGCCCGCCGCCGTCCTGTTCGACATGGACGGCACCCTCGTCGACTCCGAGGCCTACTGGATGCGCGCGGAGCACGAGATCGTCGTCGCCCACGGTGCGACCTGGACGCACGAGGACGCGCTGGGCGCCGTCGGGCAGGCGCTGCTCACCACGGGCGGCATGTTGCACGACGCCGGCGTCCCGCTGGAGCCGGCCGAGATCGTGGCCTGGCTCGTGGCTCGGGTCAACGAGCAGCTGCGGGAGGCCGTGCCGTGGCGCTCCGGCGTCCTGGAGCTGCTGGGGGACCTGCGCTCCGCCGACGTGCCCTGCGCCATCGTCACCATGTCCTATCGCAGCCAGGCCGAGGTCGTGGCCGACGGCGCGCCCGCCGGCACCTTCACCCACCTGGTCACCGGCGACGAGGTCACGCACGGCAAGCCGCACCCCGAGCCCTACCTGGCGGCAGCCGAGCTGTTCGGCGTGCGCGCCGAGGACTGCGTGGCGATCGAGGACTCGGGCCCCGGGATCACGTCCGCGCTCGCGTCGGGCGCCCGCACGCTCGGCGTGCCGGCCGAGGTGCCGGTGCCGCCGCGCCCGGGCCTGAGCCGAGCCACGTCGCTCAAGCAGATCGACCTGGAGGTGCTGCGCCGGATCGCGTCCGGTGAGGTCGTCGACCTGCTCGGCACAGGGGACCTGCCCGGCTGAGGTCGGCCTGCCGCGCAGGGGAGACCTGCGCGACTGCGCGGCGCGAGGCCGCGCGCCTCAGCCCGTGATGCCGAGCCGCAGCGCGACCGCGCCCTCCGGGACCTCCGGGGGCGTGCCACCGAACTCCGGGCAGATCGCCTGGTGCGCGCACCAGCCGCACAGCTTGGACTTCCGCGGCTTCCACTCGCCGGTCCGGGCGGCGTCCTCGATGCCGGACCAGATGGCCCGGATCTTCTGCTCGGTGTGCACCAGGTGCTCGGTCGTCGGCTCGCCGCGCAGCACCTGGCCGTCGCCCAGATACACGAGCTGGAGCATCTTGGGCAGCACCCCGCGCTCCCGCCACAGCACCAGCCCGTAGAACCGCATCTGGAACACGGCCGACGTCTCGTAGCCGGGTCGTGGCGACCTGCCCGTCTTGTAGTCGACCACGCGCAGCGCGCCGTCGGGCGCCACGTCCAGCCGGTCCACGATGCCGCGGAGCAGCGGGCCACCGTCGAGCTGCGACTCGACGAGCAGCTCACGCTCGGCGGGCTCCAGCCGGTTCGGGTTCTCCAGCGTGAAGTACGTGCCCAGCAGCGAGCCCGCCCCGGCCAGCCAGCCCGCGCGGTCCTGCCCGTCCGGGCCGATCCCGTCGGTGAACAGCCCCGCGTACCGCTCGTCCGCCTCCAGCAGCCGGTCCCACTCGCCCGGCAGCAGGTCGTGTGCCGCGGCCAGCGTGCGCTCGCCCAGCGGGGCGTCGTACAGCCGCTCCAGCACCGAGTGCACCAGCGTGCCGCGCGCTGCCGCGGCGGACGGCGGCTCGGGCAGCCGGTCCACCGTCCGGAACCGGAACAGCAGCGGGCACTGCATGAAGTCGTTGGCACGCGACGGGGACAGGGCCGGCGGTCGCGAGGGCGCGCGCACGGCGGTCGCGGCGTCGGCCGCCTCCGTGGTCGCGTCCGGCACCAGGCCCTGGGTCAGCTCCGTCGTCGTCATGCCCCAACCCTAGGGGCGGCCACCGACATCCCCCGGGAGTTGTCCACAGCGTGCCGTCACCCGCACGCCCCGCGGCCGGTTAGGTTTGTCCGGTGACCACCTCGGAGCCCGCCTCCACGCCCGCACCCGCCCCGGAACGTTCGAAGGGTTTCGTCATCGGACGCGTCGCCGGCGCACCCGTGATCGTCACGCGGTCCTGGTTCCTCGCGGCCCTCGTCCTGACCATCCTGTTCGTGCCCGCCATCGAGGCGCGTGCGCCGGGGCTCGGCGGGGGCGTCTACCTCGCCGCGTTCGTGTTCGTGCTGCTCCTGTTCGGGTCGGTCTTCCTGCACGAGGTCGCGCACGCGCTGGTCGCCAGGGCGCGCGGCCAGAACGTGACCGAGCTCGCCGTCACGCTCTGGGGCGGCCACACCGCCTATACCGGCGGACTCGGACGCCCGCTCGACGGCTTCCTGGTCGCCGTCGTCGGGCCGGTGACGAACCTGGTGCTCGCGGCCGGGTTCGGGTTCGCCTACCAGTTCGCGAGCCAGGCTTCGCCGGTGCAGAACCTGCCGACCGTCCTGCTGGGCCTGGCGGCCATCTCCAACGCCTTCGTCGGGGTGTTCAACCTGCTGCCGGGACTGCCGCTGGACGGCGGGCAGATCCTCGAGTCGCTGGTCTGGGCCGTCACGGGCAAGCGTTCGACGGGCACCATCGCGGCCGGCTGGGTGGGCCGTGTCGTCGCCGTCGGCGTGCTGCTCTG
Source organism: Promicromonospora kroppenstedtii (assembly GCF_044389675.1). Taxonomy (NCBI): domain Bacteria; kingdom Bacillati; phylum Actinomycetota; class Actinomycetes; order Micrococcales; family Promicromonosporaceae; genus Promicromonospora; species Promicromonospora kroppenstedtii. The sequence goes on from NZ_JBIRYI010000010.1 coordinate 126,322, forward strand.
GGCGTTGGTGCTGCCGCTCGTGCTGGGCGCTCGGCCGAGCCTCACCAACGTCCTGTGGTCGGCCCTGATCGGCGCGTTCCTCTGGGCGGGGGCGGGCGCTGCCATCACCAACGGCCGCCGGCGGGAGGCCGTCGCGGCGCTGTCCGCGGCGGGGCTCGCGGTCCCCGCGCTCACCGTCTCGCTCGGCGCCACGCTCGCCGAGGCGCTGTCCGCGCGGACGGCCGCCGTTGCCGGCGGCATGCCCGACGCCGCGGCCCACCGCCTGGTCGTGGTGGGACAGGGCGGCGTCCCGGTCGCGGTGCTGGACGACGACGCCGTCGCCGCGGTGCCGCCCGCCGCGCAGCACACCACCCAGGTCGACGCCGTGGCGGTGCCGTTCGTGCGGGGCAGCGAGGTCGACCCACGGATGTCGGGGACCGACCTGCTGAACCACCTGGCCGCGCGGTCGGGCGGCGCCCGGCTGGTCCCGGTCGTCGAGCAAGGCCGGGTCACCGGGGTGCTCGACCTCGCCGACGTCGCCCGGGCGGTGCGGGGCACCTAGACTGGTCGGTCGTGACCACACCCACCGATGCCCCTACCGCCACCGGCGCCGAGCTGCGCCGCGGCCCGTTCCGAGTGGGCGACAAGGTCCAGCTGACCGACCCCAAGGGCCGCCTCCACACCATCACGCTGCAGCCCGGCGGCACCTTCCACACCCACAAGGGCTACTTCAAGCACGAGCAGATCATCGGGCAGCCAGAGGGCTCGGTGGTCGTCAACACGGCCGAGATCGAGTACCTCGCGCTGCGCCCGCTGCTGGCCGACTACGTGCTGTCGATGCCGCGCGGCGCCGCCGTCGTCTACCCCAAGGACGCCGGGCAGATCGTCGCCATGGCCGACATCTACCCGGGTGCCCGGGTGGTCGAGGCCGGCGTGGGCTCGGGCGCGCTGACCATGTCGCTGCTGCGCGCGGTCGGCGACGCCGGCCACGTGCACTCGATCGAGCGCCGCGAGGACTTCGCCGCGATCGCCCAGGGCAACGTGGAGACCTTCTTCGGCGGGCCGCACCCGGCGTGGAACCTGTCCGTGGGCGACCTCGCCGACGTGCTGCCCGAGGTGGCCGAGCCGGGCACCGTCGACCGCGTGGTGCTGGACATGCTTGCCCCGTGGGAGAACGTCGACGCCGTCGCGACCGCGCTCGCGCCCGGCGGCGTCCTTGTCTGCTATGTGGCCACCACGACCCAACTTTCGCGCACAGCAGAAGACCTCCGTGCGGACGGCCGGTTCGCCGAGCCCGCGGCCTTCGAGACGATGGTCCGCGGGTGGCACCTGGAGGGTCTCGCGGTCCGCCCCGAGCACCGGATGATCGGGCACACCGGCTTCCTCATCACGACCCGCCGCCTGGCCGACGGCGTGGTCCCGCCCGAGCGGAAACGGCGTCCTGCCAAGGGTGCTTACCCCGTGACGGCCGAGGCCGAGTGGTCGCCGGAGGAGCTCGGCGAGCGTGCGATATCGGACAAGAAGATCCGAAAGGTCCGACGTGACCTCGGTGTTGCACCCGACACGGAGAACCCCCCTCCCGCGTGAACGGGCTGTAACGATCGGGTACCCCGGACGTCTCAAACGGGTGTTCTTACTCCCGGAGTGTCAGTGACTGTGCTTAGAGTGCTGTTCTCGGAGGCGTTTGCGTCATATGGTCGCCTCCCGGGCCCTACGAGAGGGGATGTCATGACCGAGAACACGTCAGGATACAACCATCCCGAGCACGAGTCTTTGCCAAGCCGCGACTACGAGCGACAGATCGCCCTCCTCTCAGCAAAGAACGAACGCCTCGCGGAAGCCCTCCGCGCGGCGCGCGATCAGATAGTCGAGCTCAAGAAACAGCTCGACGACCTGGCCAAGCCACCGGGTACCTACGCCGTCTTCCTCGGAGCGCACTCCGACGGTTCGGTGGACATCTCGTCGGCCGGCCGCAAGATGCATGTCTCCGCCAGCCCCAGCCTGGACGTCACGCGGCTGCGGCCGGGCCAGGAGGTCAAGCTCAACGAGGCGATGACCGTGGTCGGCGCGGGCGAGTACGAGCGCACCGGTGAGCTGGTGACCGTCAAGGAGATGCTCGGCGGTGACCGCGTGCTCGTGGTGGGCCGTGCCGACGAGGAGCGCGTGGTGCGTCTCGCCGGCTCGGTCATGGACGCCCCGCTGCGCGTGGGGGACTCGCTCACGGTCGACACCCGCAGCGGCTTCGTGTTCGAGATCGTGCCCAAGTCCGAGGTCGAGGAGCTGGTCCTCGAGGAGGTCCCGGACATCGAGTACGAGGACATCGGTGGTCTCGGCCCGCAGATCGAGGCGATCCGCGACGCGGTCGAGCTGCCCTTCGCGCACCCCGACCTGTTCCGGGAGCACGGGCTGCGCCCGCCCAAGGGCGTGCTCCTGTACGGCCCGCCCGGCTGCGGAAAGACGCTCATCGCCAAGGCCGTGGCGCACTCGCTCGCCGGGATGGTGGCGCGGGCCAACGGGGGCAACCCCGAGGTGAAGAGCTTCTTCCTGAACGTCAAGGGTCCGGAGCTGCTCAACAAGTACGTCGGTGAGACCGAACGGCACATCCGCCTGATCTTCGCCCGCGCCCGGGAGAAGGCCAGCCAGGGGATGCCCGTCGTCGTCTTCTTCGACGAGATGGAGTCGCTGTTCCGCACCCGCGGCACCGGCCTCTCCTCGGACGTCGAGACCACGATCGTGCCCCAGCTCCTCGCCGAGATCGACGGCGTGGAGCGGCTCGACAACGTCATCGTGATCGGCGCCTCCAACCGCGAGGACATGATCGACCCGGCCATCCTGCGCCCGGGGCGGCTCGACGTGAAGATCAAGATCGAGCGGCCCGACGCCGAGGGGGCCAAGGAGGTCTTCGGCAAGTACCTCACCAAGGAGCTGCCGATCCACGCGGACGACCTGGCGGAGTACGGCAACAACGTCAGCGAGGCGCTGGACGGCATGATCACCTCGGTCGTGGAGCGGATGTACTCCGAGGACGAGGAGAACCAGTTCCTCGAGGTCACCTACGCCTCGGGGGACAAGGAGACCCTGTTCTTCAAGGACTTCAACTCGGGCGCCATGATCCAGAACGTGGTGGACCGGGCCAAGAAGAACGCGATCAAGGACTTCCTGGCCACGGGGCAGAAGGGCATCCGCGTGGAGCACCTGCTGACGGCCTGCGTCGACGAGTTCAAGGAGAACGAGGACCTCCCGAACACGACCAACCCCGACGACTGGGCGCGGATCAGCGGCAAGAAGGGCGAGCGCATCGTCTTCATCCGCACCATCGTGCAGAAGAAGGGCGAGGGCGCCACGCCCCGCACGATCGACACCGTCCAGAACACCGGCCAGTACCTCTGACCACACAACCCGGGCAGGTCCGCGTCCGTCGAACGGGCGCGGACCTGCCCGACCATCTGGACTACTCCGGCATAGGGTGGTGGACGTGAGCGTGCGTCGTGTGATGGGCATCGAGACCGAGTACGGAGTGCTGCAGCCTGGCCGGCCCCTGGCCAACCCCATGCTGCTGTCGAGCCAGGTGGTGACCACCTACCGGGCCATCTCCACCCGCGCCGAGGGGGCGGGCGGCAAGGCGCGCTGGGACTACGACGACGAGGACCCGCTGCAGGACGCGCGCGGGTTCCACCTCGACCGTGCCTCGGCGCAGCCCTCCATGCTGACCGACGACCCGGCGCGACCCGCGCCGTCCGGCCCCGTCACGGGGCAGGTGCCCGTCGTGGAACCCGGCCTGCCGGGCCGTGGCCGCCGCCGGCCGGGCTCGACCCAGGAGGTCGAGCGGCCCGCCGCCGACGAGTACGACGACCCGAGCGCCGCCAACGTGATCCTCACGAACGGCGCCCGTCTCTACGTGGACCACGCGCACCCCGAGTACTCCTCGCCCGAGGTCATGACGCCCGAGGACATCGTGCGCTGGGACGTCGCCGGCGAGCGGGTTATGCTCGCCGCGCTGCGGGAGCTGTCCGGCTTCCCCGGCAGCGAGGTCGTGCTCTACAAGAACAACGTCGACGGCAAGGGCGCCAGCTACGGCACCCACGAGAACTACCTCGTGGACCGCGCGCTGTCGTTCACCACGCTCGCCGAGCTCATCACCCCGTTCCTGGTCACGCGGCAGGTGTTCACCGGCTCGGGCCGGGTCGGCCTGGGCGCCACGAGCGGCACGCCCGGCTTCCAGATCTCGCAGCGCGCGGACTACATCGAGGCCGAGATCGGCCTGGAGACCACGCTGCGCCGTCCGATCGTCAACACGCGTGACGAGCCCCATGCCGACCGGCAGCGCTGGCGGCGCCTGCACCTGATCCTCGGCGACGCCAACCTGATGGAGGTCCCCACCTACCTCAAGACGGGCACGACGTCGCTGGTCCTGTGGGTGCTGGAGCACCTGGACGAGCTGGCCGAGGCCGGCGTGGACGCCCGCGGCGAGCTGGGTGCCCTGCGCCTGGCCTCGCCCGTCAGCGACGTCCAGAAGGTCTCGCGCGACCTCGACCTGACCGCGGCGCTCGACCTCGCCGACGGCCGCACCATGACGGCGCTCGAGCTCCAGGGCGAGGTCGCCGACGTCGTGCGGCGCTCTCTGAAGGTGCTCGGCACCGACCCGGAGTCGGACGCCGTGCTGGACCGCTGGGCCTCCGTGGTCGAGCGGCTCGGCACGGACCCGGCCGAGTGCGCGCGCGAGGTGGAGTGGGTCGCCAAGCTGCGTCTGCTGGACCGCCTGCGTTCGCGCGACAACCTCGAGTGGGACCACCCGCGCCTGCACGCGATGGACCTGCAGTGGTCCGACGTGCGTCCCGAGCGCGGCATCTACCACCGGCTGCTCGCCAAGGGTGCGGTGGACCGCATCGTCGACGAGGAGTCCGTCGCGCGTGCGGTCCAGCACCCGCCGGCGGACACCCGGGCCTACTTCCGGGGCGAGGTGATGGCGCGCTACGGCAGTCAGATCTCCGCCGCGAGCTGGGACTCGGTGATCTTCGACGTCGACGGTGCCCAGGCGCTGCAGCGCGTGCCGATGCTCGACCCGACGCGCGGCACCCGACGTCATATCGGCGCCCTGCTCGACGCGAGCCCCGACGCGGCGGCACTGCTCGCCGGACTCTCCGGGCGAAGGTGAGCTTCGATGTCGGTGTCTGCCTCTAGGGTCGAACCTAGGGTCAACACCAAGGCTCAGGGCCTAGGCTGCAAGACCAGCGTTACGTCAGAGAATCACCAGGAGGCGATCATGGCCGGTCAGGAAAGAATCAACCCGTCACACGAGGACCGCACTCCCGACGACGACGCCGACACCCCGGCTGCGGCCGCTGCGGCACCGCAGAAGGACGACGACGAGGTCGACGCCCTGCTCGAGGAGATCGACGAGGTGCTGGAGACCAACGCCGAGTCGTTCGTGCGCGGATTCGTCCAGAAGGGTGGGCAGTGAACCTGAACGCAGACAACTTCGCAGGACGACTCCCGGACGCCTTCCTGCGTCCGGGATCGTCGTCCTTCGTGGATTTCCTGGCCGAGTACGCCCCCGACCGCCTGCCCGGGAACCGGAGCGTGCCCGCGGGCGTGACCGACCCGGCGACCCTCTCCCCGCACGCCACCACGATCGTGGCGGTGACCTTCGACGGCGGCGTCCTGCTGGCCGGTGACCGGCGCGCCACTGCCGGCCCGATGATCGCCAGCCGCAGCATCGAGAAGGTGTTCCCGGCCGACGAGTACTCGGCGGTCGGCATCGCCGGTTCCGCCGGCATCGGCCTGGAGCTGGTCCGGCTGTTCCAGCTCGAGCTGGAGCACTACGAGAAGATCGAGGGCTCGCTGCTCTCGCTCACGGGCAAGGCGAACCGCCTGGCCACGATGCTGCGCGGCAACCTGCCCATGGCCATGCAGGGCCTGGCCGTCGTGCCGCTGTTCGCGGGCTACGACCTGGACAAGGGCACGGGCCGGATCTTCAGCTACGACGCCACCGGCGGGCGCTACGAGGAGCACGAGCACCACGGCGTGGGCTCGGGCTCCCTGTTCGCCCGGGGTGCGCTGAAGAAGCTGTGGCGGCGCGGGATGGACGCGGACGCCGCGGTCCAGGTCGCGGTCGAGGCGCTGTACGACGCCGCGGACGACGACTCGGCCACGGGCGGCCCGGACACCGTGCGGGGGATCTTCCCCGTGGTGGCCACCGTCTCCGTGGACGGCTACCAGCGGATCGAGGACGCGGAGATCTCCCGCGTGGCGGAGCAGATCGTGGCGCAGCGCCGCGAGAGGGGGTCGATCGCATGAACATGCCGTTCTACGTCTCGCCCGAGCAGCTGATGAAGGACCGGGCGGACTTCGCCCGCAAGGGCATCGCCCGGGGCCGGTCCGTGGTGGTGCTCGCCTACGACGGCGGCATCGCGTTCGCCACCGAGAACCCCTCGCGGGCGCTGCACAAGATCTCGGAGATCTACGACCGCATCGCGTTCGCGGCCGTGGGCAAGTACAACGAGTTCGAGAACCTGCGGGTCGCCGGCGTGCGGTACGCCGACATGCGCGGGTACTCGTACGACCGGTCCGACGTGACGGCCCGTGGCCTCGCCAATGCCTACGCGCAGACGCTCGGCACGGTCTTCATCACCGAGTCCAAGCCGCTCGAGGTCGAGATCGTCGTGGCGGAGGTGGGCGCCACGGCCGCCGACGACCAGATCTACCGGCTCACCTACGACGGCACCGTGGCCGACGAGCACGGCTTCGTCGTCATGGGCGGCCAGGCCGAGCAGCTCGGCCGCCGCGTCAAGGAGGGCTGGCGCGCCGACCTGACGCTGGGGGAGGCGCTGCGGCTCGCCGTGGCGGCGCTCGGCTCGGGTGACGGCTCCACGCCGCGCACCATCGAGGCGGCGCAGCTCGAGGTGGCGGTCCTGGAGCGCGACCGCCCGCGCCGGGCGTTCCGGCGGCTGAACCGGCAGGTCCTGGCCGATCTGCTGGCCGAGGGCGCCCCGGCGTCGTCGGACGAGGCTCCCGTGGACGACCTCCCGCCCGCGGACGACCTCGCGACCGGCTCGGCGACGCCGGGCCTGAGCACGGCGGACACCATTCCCCCGGAGAGTCCCGCGGACGAGCCCGCCGAGGACTCCCCGGCAGATGACTCCCCGGCGAAGGAGAAGCCGGACGAGGGGCCGGGCGCGACCGGCACCTCGCCCGGCGCCGACGAATAAACCAGGTTCCGCGAACGGGAGGGGAATCCATGGACCGCAGGATCTTCGGTCTCGAGACCGAGTACGGCGTCACGTGCGCCGCCGACGACGGGCGTGGCCTGTCGGCCGACGAGGTCGCCCGCTACCTGTTCCGGAAGGTGGTGGCGTGGGGCCGTTCCTCGAACGTGTTCCTGAGGAACGGCTCCCGCCTCTACCTCGACGTCGGCTCGCACCCCGAGTACGCGACGGCGGAGTGCGACGACGTGCGGCAGCTCGTCTCGTACGACCGGGGCGGCGAACGCATCCTGGAGGGCCTCGTGGCCGACGCGCAGCAGCGTCTGGAGCACGAGGACCTGCCTGGACGCATCCACCTGTTCAAGAACAACACCGACTCGGCGGGCAACTCCTACGGCTGCCACGAGAACTACCTGGTGCGGCGGTCCGGCGACTTCTCGCGGCTGTCCGACGTGCTGGTGCCGTTCCTGATCACCCGCCAGATCCTGGTCGGGGCGGGCAAGGTGCTCTCGACACCGCGCGGCGCGGTGTTCTGCCTCTCGCAGCGCGCCGACCACATCTGGGAGGCCGTCTCCAGCGCCACCACCCGGTCCCGGCCGATCATCAACACACGCGACGAGCCGCACGCGGACGCGGAGCTGTACCGCAGGCTGCACGTCATCGTGGGCGACTCGTCGATGGCGGAGCCCACCACGATGCTCAAGGTGGGCACCACCGACCTGGTGCTGCGCCTGGTCGAGGCAGGGGTCCCGATGCGGGACCTCACCCTGGAGAACCCCATCCGGGCCATCCGGGAGATCAGCCACGACCGCACGGGCAAGCACGCCGTGACGCTCGCCAACGGCCGGACCATGACCGCGATCGAGATCCAGTCGGAGTACTACGAGCGAGCCCGCGAGCTCGTGGAGGCCAACCTCGAGGTCACCCCGGTGGTCAAGCAGGTGCTCGACCTGTGGGAGCGTGGGCTGCGCGCCCTGCAGGCCGAGAACCTGTCCCTCGTGGACCGGGAGCTGGACTGGGTCATCAAGCTCAAGCTGATCAAGCGGTACCAGGAGAAGCACGACCTGGGGCTGGACGACCCCCGGATCGCCCGCCTCGACCTGGCCTACCACGACATCTCCCGCACGGAGGGCCTGTACAACCTGCTCGCCGCCCGCGGCATGGTGGAGCGGGTCACCACGGACCTGGAGGTCTTCGAGTCGACGGCGCTGCCGCCGCAGACCACCCGGGCCAAGCTGCGCGGTGACTTCGTACGGGCGGCGCAGGAGGCGCGGCGGGACTACACGGTCGACTGGGTGCACCTCAAGCTGAACGACCAGGCGCAGCGCACCGTGCTGTGCAAGGACCCGTTCAAGAGCGTGGACGACCGCGTGGAGCGGCTCATCGAGAGCATGTGAGCACCGAGCGCACGTGACGGTGCCCCGGGACCGGCCGCCGGCCGGTGACCGGGGCACCGCCGTTCCCGGACCGTTGTCGCAGCATGGGAGACTTACGCGAGTGAGCTCCTGGGTACGCGTCCTCGTCGGCGGTCTTGCGGCAGCCGCGGTGACCATGACCACGGCGTGCACGCCGGCATCGCTCCCGGTCGAGGTGGGCCCGGCCCCGACGTCCTCGGCGTCGCAGGCGCCGCTGCAGGTCACGGGCGGGAGCGACGCCCCGCCGACGCTCGAGTACGAGAAGCCGTTCGAGGTCGTGGAGCCGGGCTCGCGCATGGTCTGGCCCGGCACCGGCGACGTGCTGGAGCGGGACGACCCGGTGCTCCTGAACCTGTACGCGCAGGACGGCCGCGACGGAACGGAGCTGCAGAACACGTTCCGCACCGCGCCCGCGGCGTACACGATGACCGAGAAGTCGCTCGGCAACCACCTGTTCGCGGCGCTCGAGGGCCGCCGCGTCGGCACCCGCCTGGCGCTCATGGAGGAGCAGGACGGCGTCCCGGTGCTGCTGGTGGTCGACGTGCTGCCCGCCCGGGCGTCCGGCACGGAGGGCGTGCCGCCGGGCAAGGAGCTGCCGCAGGTGCGCCTGGACGACCTGGGCGCCCCGACCGTCCGCATCCCGCGTGGCGTCGATCCACCGACCGACCTCGTGGTGCACCCCTTGCTGCGCGGCTCCGGGCCGCAGGTGCGGGCCGGCCAGATCCTCACCGTGGAGTTCACCGCCGTCCGCTGGAGCGACGGCGAGGTGGTCGACACCACGTGGACCGAGGACACCCCGCCCCAGTCCGCCGAGATCGGCATCGGCCGGCTCGTCGACGGCTGGGACCAGGGGCTCCTGGAGCAAACCGTCGGGTCCCAGGTGATGCTCGTCGTCCCGCCGGGGAGCGGGTACGCCAACACCAGCAGCAGCCTCGCCGGCGAGACAATGGTGTACGTCGTCGACATCCTCGACGCGCACAAGGCCGTCGCCGAGGACGAGGAAGCACCGAAGAAGAAGGAGGGCTGATGTCCGTCGCGATCCGTGTGATCCCGTGCCTGGACGTCGACGCGGGCCGAGTGGTCAAGGGCGTCAACTTCGCCGACCTGCGGGACGCCGGCGACCCGGTCGAGCTCGCCGGCCGGTACGACGCCGAGGGCGCCGACGAGCTCACGTTCCTGGACGTGTCCGCCTCGTCGGGCGACCGGCAGACCATGGTCGACGTCGTGCGCCGTACCGCCGAGCAGGTCTTCGTGCCGCTCACGGTGGGCGGCGGTGTCCGCTCCACGGACGACGTCGACCGGCTGCTGCGCGCGGGCGCCGACAAGGTGGGTGTGAACACGGCCGCCATCGCGCGCCCGGAGCTGATCGCCGAGATCGCGCAGCGCTTCGGCTCGCAGGTGCTGACCCTGAGCGTCGACGCGCGCCGTGTCACCGGCGACGTGACCACCGCCTCGGGCTACGAGGTCACCACGCACGGCGGCCGTCGAGGTACCGGGATCGACGCCGTCGAGTGGGCCGAGACGGCCGCCCGGCTCGGCGCCGGCGAGATCCTGCTGAACTCGATGGACGCCGACGGCACCACGGCCGGGTTCGACCTGGAGATGCTGCACGCCGTGCGCGAGCGCGTGCACGTGCCCCTGGTCGCCTCGGGCGGCGCGGGCACGCCCGAGCACTTCGTCGAGGCGGCCCGGGCGGGCGCGGACGCCGTCCTGGCCGCGTCGGTCTTCCACTTCGGCAAGCTCACCGTGGGCCAGGTCAAGGACGCGATGCGCGCCGCCGGCCTCGACGTCCGCTGAGGCGCCACCCGGGACTTCCTTGACCTCGACCTGAGTTGAGGTCTTAGCGTCGGTGACGCCGAGGGGTGACGCCCTCGGCGTAAATCCGTCGAATCGATTCCCTCGCCATGAGAAAATTGCGGGGTCCCCCCAGGAAGCGAGGTCTTGCCGTGCCCCCAGAAGCCCCGCGACCCACCCCGATGGCCCTACAGGGCTCTCGTGTGCGCCGCTCGATCTCGGTCATGTGGCGCGGTATGCGCGCCCACCCCGGCATCTACGTGCTGGCCGTGGGCGCTTCCGGCCTCTTCGGCGCGCTCACCGTCGCCGTCAGCCGCGCGGTCGGCTGGGCCACCGACTCCGTCGTCGTTCCGGCCATCGGCGGCGACGAAGCCGCCCAGGACCGGGTCTGGCTCGCCGGCCTCGTGCTCGGCGCCGTCGCCCTCTCGCTCGCCCTGTCCGTCGCCGGCCGCCGCATCTGGGCCGGTTTCGGATTCGTCGGCATCCAGGCCGACCACCGCACCACCCTGACCCGGCAGTACCTGCGGCTGCCCGTCTCCTGGCACCGCTCGCACCCCGCCGGCCAGCTCCTGAACCACACCACCTCCGACACCGAGGCCGCCACCGGCGTCTTCAACCCGCTGCCGTTCGCGCTCGGCGTCGTGGTCATGATCGGCGTCTCCGTGGGTCTGCTGGTGGCGATCGACCCCTGGCTGGCGCTCGCCGCCCTCGCGATCATCCCGGTCACGATCGCCGTGAACGCCGTCTACCAGCGGCACATGTCCCCGGCCGTGACCCGGGCGCAGCGGCTGCGCGGCGACGTGGCCGACGTCGCCCACGAGAGCTTCGAGGCGGCGCTGCTGGTCAAGGCGCTCGGCACCGAGGACCGCGAGGAGGGCCGCTTCGGTGCCCGCACGCAGGAGCTGCGCGCCGCGAACGTGCGGGTCGGCATCGTCCGCTCGCTGTTCGACCCCGTGATCCAGACCCTGCCGTCGATCGGCACCCTCCTGGTGCTGGCCGTCGGCACCTGGCGGATCGCCGCGGGCGCCGTCGAACCGGGCGACCTGGTGACCGCCGCCTACCTGCTCACGATGATGACCGTGCCCGTGCAGGCGTTCGGCTGGGTGCTGGGCGAGCTGCCGCGCGCCCTGGTCGGCTACGAGCGCATCGCACAGGTCGCCGACGCGACCGGCGCCCTCGAGCACGGCGACGCCCGCCTGCCGCGGGACGCCGGCCGCACCGGCATGTCCGTGCGCCTGGCCGACGTCGGCGTCGACGTCCCCGCGATCAGCGGGGCCCGCGGCCGCTCGATCACGCTGCTCGACGGCGTGGACGTCGCGGTCGAGCCGGGCGCCACGGTCGCCGTCGTCGGCACCACCGGGGCGGGCAAGACCACCCTGGTGAGCCTGCTGGCCCGACTCTCCGATCCCACGCGCGGGCAGGTGCTGCTCGACGGCGTCGACGCCCGCACCCTCGCCGACGGTGAGATCCCGGGGCAGGTCGCACTCGTCACGCAGACCACGTTCATCTTCGAGGACACCGTGCGCGGCAACGTCACGCTCGCCGACCCGGGCACACCCGGCACGCCGTCCGACGACGAGGTGTGGGACGCCCTGCGGCTCGCCCGCCTGGACGAGACCGTGCGCGAGATGGCCGGTGGCCTCGACGCGCCCCTCGGCGAGCGTGGCGCCAACCTCTCCGGCGGGCAGCGGCAGCGCCTCGCCATCGCGCGTGCCCTTGTGCGGGCCCCGCGCCTGCTCGTGCTCGACGACGCGACCAGCGCCGTCGACCCCCGCGTGGAGCAGGAGATCCTGCGCGGCCTGGCCGCCGGGACGGGCACGACGGCCGGCGCCGAGGAACCTGCCGCCGCCGGACCCGGCACCACCGTGATCATGGTGGCGTACCGCATGTCGTCGGTGGCGCTCGCGGACCGCGTGGTCCACGTCGACGGCGGCCGCGTGGTCGACGTCGGGACGCACGACGAGCTCATGGCGCGCGACCCCGGCTACCGCGAGCTCGCCACGGCGTACGAGGCCGAGACCGAGCGCCGCGAGCAGGAACGGGCCGACGAGGCCGCCGCCGGAAAGCTGGACGACGAGCTGGAAGAGGTGTCCCGATGACCGCGGTGACCGACGAGCCCGACGTGGCCGACGTGCCCGAGGACCTGCTCGACGCCGACGGCGCGCGCATCGAGTCGGCCAGCGGCCTGGGTGTCCTCGCGACCCTGCGCCGTGGCATCGAGATCAGCCCGGAGATCACCAAGGGCCTCTGGATCACCCTGCTGCTGGCTTCGCTCGCGGCCGCCGGGCGCGTGGTGGTGCCGCTCGCGGTCCAGCAGACGATCGACGTGGGCGTGCTGGCCGACGGCGGTCCCGACGTCGGCCAGGTGGTCCTCCTCGCGTCGCTCGCGGCGGGAGCGCTGGTGCTGGCCGCGCTGTGCGCCGCGCTCGTCAACGTGCGCCTGTTCCGCTCGGCCGAGGCGGGCCTGGCGACGCTGCGCGTCAAGGCGTTCCGGCACGTGCACGACCTCTCGACGCTCACGCAGAACACGGAGCGCCGCGGCGCCCTGGTCTCGCGCGTGACCAACGACGTCGACACGGTCTCCCTGTTCGTGCAGTGGGGCGGCATCATGCTGCTCGTCAGCGTGCTGCAGGTGCTCGTGGCGACGGGCCTCATGCTCGTCTACTCGCCGATCCTGACGGCCGTGGTCTGGATCGCGTTCATCCCGATGTTCCTCGTGATCCGGTTCGGCCAGAAGTACGTCAACCGCGCGTACACGCTGGTGCGTGAGCGGGTCGGGGCGATGCTCGGCGCGATCTCCGAGTCGGTCGTCGGCGCCGAGACGGTGCGGGCCTACGGCGTGGCCGAGCGCACGGGGCGGCGCATCGGCGCCTCCGTCGAGGCGACCCGCACCGCGCAGGCCCGGTCCCAGATCCTGGTCGCGGCGACGTTCTCGTCGGGCGTGCTCATCTCCAACCTGGTGCTGGCCGTCGTGGTGGTCGTGGGCACGTTCCTCGGGGTGGGCGGCGGGCTGAGCGCGGGTGAGCTCGTGGCCTTCCTGTTCCTGGTGCAGCTCTTCACCGGTCCGGTGCAGATGGCCACCGAGATCCTCAACGAGCTGCAGAACGCCGTGGCCGGCTGGCGGCGCGTCATCGCCGTCATCGAGACGCCGGTGCAGGTGGCCGAGAAGCCGGGCGCGGCGACCCAGGAGCGCGGGCCGGCGCACGTGACGCTGCGTGACGTGCGGTTCGCCTACCCGGGCGGCCCCGAGGTGCTGCACGGCGTGACGCTCGACCTGCCGCCCCGCACCAAGGTGGCCGTCGTCGGGCAGACCGGCTCCGGCAAGACGACCATCGCCAAGCTCGTCACCCGGCTCATGGACCCGACGGCGGGCGCCGTGGAGCTGGACGGCACCGACCTGCGCGACCTGTCGTTCGCCTCGCTGCGCGAGCGCGTGGTGCTGGTGCCGCAGGAGGGCTTCCTGTTCGACGGCACGGTGCTGGACAACGCGGCCTACGGCCTGCGTGCCCCGCTCGAGACCGGCGACCACGAGGCGGACGGCGGGCACCGCGCCGCGGTCGAGCAGGCCTTCACCGAGCTCGGGCTGGCCGACTGGGTGGCCGACCTGCCCGACGGGCTGGACACGGCGGTCGGCCAGCGCGGCGAGGCGCTGTCGGCGGGGGAGCGGCAGCTCGTCGCGATCGCCCGCGCCTACCTCGCACAGCCCGACCTGCTGGTGCTCGACGAGGCGACGTCCGCCGTGGACCCGGCGACCGAGGTCCGGATCGCCCGCGCCCTGGACTCCCTGACCGCCGGCCGGTCCACGATCACCATCGCGCACCGGCTCTCCACGGCCGAGGCCTCCGACCTCGTCGTCGTGGTGGACCAGGGCCACGTCGCCGAGGTCGGCCCGCACGCCGAGCTGGCCGCCGCCGACGGCATCTACGCCCAGATGCACGCGAGCTGGGTCGCCCAGACCCGTTAGCCCGGCTCACGTTCCGGTACCGGATCCGGGCCGGCGGCGGACATCACACCGCCGTCGGCCCGCGACGTGGCAGGATTCTCAGGTGCCCGAAGTTCTCGACCCCACTCTCTCCGCCCGGCTCAAGCGGGACGACGCCGGCCTGGTCGCCGCCGTGGTCCAGCAGCACGACACGGGCGAGGTGCTCATGGTCGGCTGGATGGACGACGAAGCCCTGCGCCGCACCCTCACCGAGGGCCGCGTGACGTTCTGGTCCCGCAGCCGCCAGGAGTACTGGCGCAAGGGCGACACCTCCGGGCACGCCCAGTACGTCAAGGCCGCGAGCCTCGACTGTGACGGTGACGCCGTGCTGGTCCAGGTGGACCAGATCGGCGCGGCGTGCCACACGGGCACGCGCACCTGCTTCGAGGCCGGCGGCGACCTGGGCGCGGCGGTAGGCGTACCCGACCAGCGACACGAGGAGACCCGGTGACCCAGCTCGACACCCACGAGGCCCGCACGGCGACCGCACCCGCCGACCTGCCGTGGGGTCGCAGCTGGCCGAGCCTGCCGGAGTTCCGTGAGATGGCCGCCGACCGCCGGGTGATCCCGGTGGTCCGCCCCCTGCTGGCCGACGACGCCACGCCCGTCGGGCTCTACCGGACCCTCGCCCAGGGCCGGCCCGGCACGTTCATCCTGGAGTCGGCGGAGTCCGACGGCGTCTGGGCGCGCTGGTCGTTCGTCGGCGTCGCCTCGCGCGCGACCCTGACCAGCGACGGCGGCCAGGCCGTGTGGACCGGTGACGTGCCCGTCGGCATCCCGACCACCGGCGACGTCGTCGACGTGGTCGAGGCGGCGCTCGCGGCGTTGCGCACGCCCGGCGTGGCCAACCTGCCGCCGCTGACCGGCGGCCTGGCCGGCGTGCTCGGCTGGGACATCGTGCGGCACTGGGAGCCCACGCTCCCCGCCACGGCCCCGGACGAGACGGGCGCCCCCGAGCTCGCGCTGTGCCTCGCCACGGACCTCGCGGTCGTGGACCACCGGGAGGGCACGGTCTGGCTGGTCGCCAACGCGATCAACGCCGACGCCACCGACGAGCGCGTCGACGAGGCCTACGCGGACGCCGTCGCCCGGCTGGACGCCATGGAGGCCCGGCTCGCGGCCGGCGGCCCGCGGGTCACGTCCGTCGTCGTCGAGGACGCGCCCGAGCCGGAGCTCGAGTTCCGGTCCACGCGCGAGGAGTTCGAGGACGCCGTGCTCGCCGGCAAGGAGGCGATCCGCGACGGCGAGGTGTTCCAGGTGGTGCTGTCGCAGCGCCTCGACCTGGACTGCCCCGCAGATCCGCTGGACGTCTACCGGGCACTGCGCACCATCAACCCCAGCCCGTACATGTACTACTTCCACCTGGCCAAGCCCGACGGCGCCGAGTTCGCCGTGGTGGGCTCCAGCCCGGAGACCCTCGTGAAGGTGGACGACGGCCACGTCACCACCTACCCGATCGCCGGCTCCCGACCGCGTGGCGCCCACCCCGAGGAGGATGCCGAGCTGGGCGAGGAGCTCCTGGCAGACCCCAAGGAGCGGGCCGAGCACATCATGCTGGTGGACCTGTCGCGCAACGACATGGTCAAGGTGTGCGAGCCGACCAGCGTCGAGGTGGTCGAGTTCATGAAGGTGCGCCGGTTCAGCCACATCATGCACATGTGCTCCACCGTGGTGGGCCGCCTGCGGGAGGGTTTCGGCGCCCTGGACGCCCTGCGGGCGACCTTCCCGGCGGGCACGCTGTCCGGGGCGCCCAAGCCTCGGGCGATCGCCCTGATCGACGAGCTGGAGCCCGCCTCCCGCGGCATCTACGGCGGCGTCTGCGGTTACTTCGACTTCGGCGGCAACATGGACATGGCCATCGCGATCCGCACCGCGTACATCGCGGACGGCCGCGCCAGCGTGCAGGCCGGCGGCGGCATCGTGGCCGACTCGGTGCCCGCCCTGGAGTACGCGGAGTCGCGCAACAAGGCGGCCGCGGCGGTCCGCGCCGTCCAGCTGGCCTCCCGGCTCGCGCCGCTGCGCACGGTGACGACGCGGACCGGAGGCGACAAGTGACCCGCACCCGTACCGTCCTCGCGCTGCTCGTGCTGGGCGCGCTCACCTTCGGCACGGGCTCGCCGACCTGGATCACCACGACGGTGGCCACGGCGCTCGAGCCCGAGGTGGCGGTCGCCGCGTCGGGCACCTCGGCCGCGCCCGGCGTCGGCGCGGGCGCCCTCGTGCTGCTCGCGGCAGGCATCGCGTGCGCGCTGACCGGGCGGGTGGCCCGGTACGTCGCCCTCGTGGTCGCGGCCGCGGCCGGCGTGCTCGTGGTGACCAGCACGCTCGTCGTCGTCGGCGACCCGACCCCCGCCGCGACCAACGCGGCGTCTGCCACGAGCGGCGTCACCGAGCTGACCTCGCCCGTCGTGCTGACCGCCTGGCCGTGGGCCGCGGTCGCGACGGGCGTGCTCGCCGTCGTCGTCGCGGTCTGGGCCGGCATCGCCGCCCGGGGCTGGACGGCGACGTCGGCCCGCCACGAGCGGGCGGGGCAGGGCGCGGCGGCGACCGCCGCCGGGACCGCGGGCGAGGCGGGCACTGCCGGCCCCGCGGCCGGTCCTGACACCGCCCCCGAGGCGGCCGGGCCGGGCGCCGCCAGCGACCCGGCCGGCAGCACCGAGGACGACACCGACGACGAGATCGACCCCCACGACGCCTGGGACGCGCTGTCCCGGGGCGACGACCCGACGGGCCGCTGACCCGGCCGGGAACGGTTAGGCTGGGCGCGTACCGCACGACACGAAAGGCATCAAACCTGCGATGACCGAGAACAAGCCTGAGATCGCCTACCTCCCGCCGGGCGTCCCGCCGACCAACCACGGCCACACGGTCGCGGCGTGGGTCACGATGGTCGGGATCACGCTGGGCGTGCTGATCTCCTCGTGGGGCGTCGTGGTGGCCCAGTCCTGGTCGTCGTGGCTGGTCCTGTTCGTGCTCGGCTTCGTCGTGGTCGGCGCCTCGCTGATCATCGGCCTGGTGCTGCGCAACCTGGGCCTGGGCCAGAAGACGGTCCAGCGGTAACCGGTGCCATGACCGCCCTGGAGATGGCCGCACCGTCCGCCGCCTACCCCCGCAACAACCTGGGGGTCTGGTCGCTCGTGCTGGGCATCGCGTCGATCGTGCTGTTCCTGGGTGTCCTCACGGGCATCCCCGCGATCATCGTCGGCAACCAGGGCCGCCGCGCCGTCCGCGCGGGCGAGGCCAACAACGAGGGGACGGCGCTGGCCGGCGTCGTGCTGGGCTGGCTGTCCCTCGCGGTCCTCGTATTCGTCATCGGCCTCGTCATCGTCCGCTTCCTGGCCGGTGGGCCCCATTCCTGAGACCGCCGTCCGGCCGGCGACGGCACCCGCGCTGCGGGCGCCGCTGCTGGCCGGGGCGGCCGTCGGGGCGGCGACCCTCCTGGTGGCGCTCCGCGACCCGCACGTGCCGGGCTCCTACGGGTTCTGTCCGCTGCTGGAGCTGACCGGCCTGGCCTGCCCGCTGTGCGGCGGGCTGCGTGCCACGCACGACCTGGCGCACCTCGACCTGGCAGGCGCCTGGTCCGCCAACGCGCTGTGGACCGTCACGGCCCCGGTGGTCGTCGTCGTGTGGCTCGCCTGGCTCGTGGCCGCTGCCCGCGGACGCCCGTTCCGCGGCCTGTCGAGCACCGGCGGCTGGGTCACGCTCGGGGTCGCGCTCGCGTTCCTCGTGGCGCGGAACCTGCCGTGGCTGCAGCCCTGGCTGACCCCCTGGCTCTGATCCCCGCGCTGATCAGGCGCTCCGCCGGGGAGGGTGCGCCGCGCCCGGGCCGGGATCTGACGGGCCGTCGTCTCACGGGCCGGGAGTGGTCAGGACCACACCTTGGATCCGCCTACCATGGCCATGGGGCACAGGTCCCAGCAGGCGCGCGGTGCGTCGTCAGCCGCACGAACGAGGCCGCCTGCCGAGGGCAGAGCAAGGGCACGGGGAGGCTCATTACATGTCGGTCCTGGAGGACATCGTCGCGGGGGTTCGTGAGGACCTCGCGGAGCGTGAGGCACGTGTGCCTCTCGACGCGCTCAAGGAGCGCGCCAACGCCGTGCCCGGTGCCCTCGAGTGCCTCGGCCGGCTCAAGCAGGCGGACGCCGTCTCCGTGATCGCCGAGGTGAAGCGCTCGAGCCCGAGCAAGGGATCCCTGGCCCCGATCGCCGACCCGGCGGCCCTGGCCGTCGAGTACGAGTCCGGCGGGGCCTCGGCGATCTCGGTGCTCACCGAGCAGCGCCGGTTCCACGGCTCGCTGGCCGATCTGGACGCCGTGCGCGGCCGGGTGGACGTGCCGGTGCTGCGCAAGGACTTCGTCGTGACGCCGTACCAGGTGTGGGAGGCCCGCGCGCACGGGGCCGACCTCGTCCTGATCATCGTGGCCGCCCTGGAGCAGACCGTGCTGGAGTCGCTGGTGGAGCGCGTGCACTCGCTCGGCATGACGGCCCTCGTGGAGACGCACAACCTCGAGGAGGTGCGCCGGGCGGTCGACGCCGGGGCGCGCGTCGTGGGTGTCAACCACCGCAACCTCAAGACCCTCGAGCTGGACCGCGGCCTGTTCCGCAGCCTCGCCGAGTACATCCCGGACGACGTGATCAAGATCGCCGAGTCCGGCATCCGTGGCCCGCACGACGTGATGGAGATGGCCCGGGCCGGGGCGGACGGCGTCCTGGTGGGCGAGGCCCTCGTGACCGACGGCGCCCCGCGCGCCTCGGTGGCGGACCTCGTCGCCGCGGGCTCGCACCCGTCGCTGCGGTCCGTGCGGCCGGCCTGAAGGGATCCCAGATGAGCGACGTGAAGCTTTCCGACGTCTCCGGCCCGTACTTCGGTCAGTACGGCGGTCGCTTCGTGCCCGAGGCGCTGATCGCCGCGCTGGAGGAGCTGGACACCGAGTTCCGCAAGGCGGCCGACGACCCCGAGTTCGCGGCGGAGCTGCAGCGCCTGCACCGGGAGTACACCGGCCGGCCCAGCCCGCTGACCGAGGTGCCGCGGTTCGCGGCGCACGCGGGCGGCGAGCACGGTGGCGTGCGGGTGTTCCTCAAGCGCGAGGACCTCAACCACACCGGCTCTCACAAGATCAACAACGTGCTCGGCCAGGCGCTGCTGGTCAAGCGCATGGGCAAGAAGCGCCTCATCGCCGAGACCGGGGCAGGCCAGCACGGCGTCGCCACCGCGACCGCGGCCGCCCTGATGGACCTCGAGTGCGTGATCTACATGGGCGAGGAGGACACGCGGCGCCAGGCGCTGAACGTGGCGCGCATGCGCCTGCTCGGCGCCGAGGTGGTGCCCGTCAAGATCGGCTCGCGCACCCTCAAGGACGCGATCAACGAGGCGCTGCGCGACTGGGTCGCCAACGTCGAGACCACGCACTACCTGCTGGGCACCGTCACGGGCCCGCACCCGTTCCCCGAGATGGTGCGCCAGTTCCACCGCATCATCGGCGAGGAGGCGCGTGAGCAGATGCTGGAGCGCACCGGCCGCCTGCCCGACGTCGTGGCGGCATGCGTGGGCGGCGGGTCCAACGCGCTGGGCATCTTCAACGCGTTCCTCGACGAGAAGAGCGTCGAGCTGCGCGGCTTCGAGGCCGGTGGCGAGGGCATCGAGTCGGGCCGTCACGCTGCCCGGTTCAGCGGCGGCGCGCTGGGCGTGCTGCACGGCGCGCGCTCCTACCTGCTGCAGGACGACGACGGCCAGACGCTGCCGAGCCACTCGGTCTCCGCGGGCCTCGACTACCCGAGCGTCGGCCCCGCGCACGCCTGGCTGCACGACCTGGGCCGGGCCACCTACGAGCCCGTGACCGACGACGAGGCCATGGAGGCGTTCCGCCTGCTGTGCCGCACGGAGGGCATCATCCCGGCCATCGAGTCGGCGCACGCCCTCGCGGGCGCGCTGCGGATCGGCCAGGCCGCCGCGGCCGAGGGGCGCACCGGGCCGGACGGCCAGCCGCTCCTGCTGCTGGTGAACCTGTCGGGCCGCGGGGACAAGGACGTGGCGACGGCCGCGCGCTGGTTCGGGCTGCTGGACGGCGCCGACAACGTGGCCGCGGAAGAGCTCGAGCGGCAGGAGGGCCGGGGATGAGCACGCTGACCGAGCCGGCGACGGGACCCCACACCGGGTCCCGCAGCGCCGACCTGATCGCCCGCCTGCGCGAGCAGGAGAACCGGGCCGCCCTGGTGGGCTACCTGCCGGTGGGCTACCCGACGGTCGACCGGTCGATCGAGGCGCTCAAGACCCTCGTCGACCACGGCGTCGACCTGATCGAGCTCGGCGTCCCGTACACCGACCCCGTCCTCGACGGCCCGGTGATCCAGGCCGCGGCGCAGGGCGCGCTCGACGCGGGCGCCCGCGTGCGGGACGTGTTCCGCGTGGTGCGTGAGCTGAGCGACTACGCGCCACACGTGCCCGTGCTGGTCATGACGTACTGGAACCCGGTGCTCAAGTACGGCCCGGACGCGTTCGCGCGCGACCTGGCGGCCGCGGGCGGCGCCGGGCTCATCACGCCCGACCTCATCCCGGACGAGGGCGCCGACTGGATCGAGGCCAGCGAGAGGCACGGGCTGGACCGTGTGTTCCTCGTGGCCCCCAGCTCGACGCCGGAACGGCTGCGGCTCACGGTCGGCCAGTCGCGCGGCTTCGTGTACGCGGCCTCGCTCATGGGCGTCACGGGTGTGCGCAACGAGGTGGGCTCGCGCGCCGAGCAGCTCGTGGCCGACACACGCGCCGCGGGCGCGCCCAACGTCTGCGTGGGCCTGGGCGTCTCCACGGGGGCGCAGGCCGCCGAGGTGGGCCGGTTCGCCGACGGCGTCATCGTCGGCTCCGCCCTGGTGCGCCCGCTCCTGTCCGACGGCCCGCTGCCGGACGACGAGTGGGCGGTCCGTCTCACGGATCTGGCCGGGGTGACGGAGGACCTCGCGGCCGGGGTACGGTCGGCTCGCGCCTCGGCGCCCGCCGACACCCCCGCCGGTGCGAAGACCACCTCCGGAGAGGCCCTGTGACGCTGCTGACCGCACTGCCGGCCGCTCTGCACGAGCTGCCCGCCGCGCTGTCAGCACTGCCGCAGGCGCCCGCCCCCTCCCAGATCCCGAGCCCTGGCGAGCACACCTGGTACCTCGGCATCTTCCCGGTGCGCGCGTACGCGCTGGCGATCCTCGCGGGGATCGTCATCGCCGTCTGGATGACCGCCCGGCGCTGGAAGGCGCGCGGGGGCAATCCGGACGACGTCCTGGAGATCGCGTTCTGGGCGGTGCCGTTCGGCATCGTCGGCGGCCGGATCTACCACGTGCTGTCGTCCCCGGAGCGGTACTTCGGCGAGAACTTCTCGGGCGGGGGCGACCCCGTCACGGCGCTCTACGTCTGGGAGGGCGGCCTCGGCATCTGGGGTGCCGTCGCGCTCGGCGCCGTCGGCGCCTGGATCGGCTGCCGCCGACAGGGCGTACGGCTGTCGTCGTTCGCCGACGCCGTCGCGCCGGGCCTCCTCGTCGCGCAGGCCGTCGGCCGCCTCGGCAACTGGTTCAACCAGGAGCTGTACGGCCGGCCCACGGAGCTGCCCTGGGGCCTGCACATCGACGCCGAGTACCTGGTGCCCAACCCGGCCACCGGCGTGGCGTACCCGGAGGGCACGCTGTTCCACCCGACCTTCCTGTACGAACTCCTGTGGAATCTCCTGATGGCCGGAGTTCTGCTGTTTCTAGACCGTCGGTTCAGGTTGGGTCATGGGCGGGTATTCTGGGCGTACGTCCTGCTCTACACTCTCGGACGGGTCTGGATCGAGATGCTCCGCATCGACGATGCGGAGCAGGTGCTGGGGCTCCGCCTCAACGTCTGGACCTCGATCCTCCTGGGCCTAGCGGCCCTGGTGGTCTCGATCGTGCTGGCTCGCAAGTTCCCCACCAGGGAAGAGTCCGTACGGCTGCGACCCGAGGACGACGAACCACCGGCCGGCCCACGGGTCGAGCCGGAGCCTGACCCAGGAGTCGAAGGGACCGGCGAGGCCGAGGCCGAGCCGGAGGAAGGCAAGACAGCAGCACAGGAGGAGTCCGACGCGGACGCCTCCGTGCGCACCTGAGGGGCACGACCGCCGGGACCACCGGACGACGAGCCCTGAGACCGACCGGGCCGCCGTCGTCCCGGACCACCCGCAAGGACTGCGCTCGGCTGCGGCCGAGTGCCTGTGAGGACCCATGACCAAGCCGTTGCCGACACAGAGGGTTGGGCTGCCGACGCAGACGTTTGAAGGCGGCCTCTACGACCCGGCGGCCGAGCACGACGCGTGCGGCGTCGCCTTCGTGGCGACCCTGCGCGGAACGCCCGGACGCGACATCGTCGATGCCGGGCTCACCGCCCTGCTGAACCTCGACCACCGCGGCGCGGTGGGGGCGGAGGAGGACAGCGGCGACGGCGCCGGCATCCTCACCCAGATCCCCGACGCGTTCGTCCGCGACGTCGTCGGGGTGGACCTGCCGCCCGCCGGGATGTACGCGATCGGGACGGCGTTCCTGCCGACCGACGAGGCCGAGCGGGACGCCATGGTGGCCCGCGTCGAGGCGCTGGCCGCCGAGGAGAAGCTCGACGTGCTCGCGTGGCGCGACGTGCCGGTGGACGCCGGCATCGTCGGCCCGACGGCGCGCGCCTCCATGCCGGTGTTCCGCCAGATCGTGGTGGCCGACCCGTCGCGCGGCCTGTCCGGCATCGACCTGGACCGCCGCTGCTACCGCCTGCGCAAGCGGGCGGAGAACGAGGTCGGGCTCTACTTCGCCTCGCTCAGCGCCCGCACCCTGACGTACAAGGGCATGCTGACGACGGCGCAGCTCGAGCCGTTCTTCCCCGACCTGTCGGACCCGCGGTACGCCACGGAGCTGGCGCTGGTCCACTCGCGGTTCTCCACCAACACGTTCCCGTCGTGGCCCCTGGCGCAGCCGTTCCGGCTGCTGGCCCACAACGGCGAGATCAACACCGTGCGCGGCAACCGCAACTGGGTCGCGGCGCGCGAGGGCACCATGGAGTCCGACCTGCTCGGTGACCTGGCGCCCCTGCAGCCGGTCTGCTCGCCCGGCGCGAGCGACTCGGCGAGCTTCGACGAGGTGCTGGAGCTGCTGCACCTGTCGGGGCGGTCGCTGCCGCACTCGGTGCTGATGATGGTGCCGGAGGCCTGGGAGAACAACCCCGGCATGGACCCCGCGCTGCGGGCGTTCTACCAGTACAACGCGAACCTCATCGAGCCGTGGGACGGCCCCGCCTCCCTCACGTTCACCGACGGCACCCTGATCGGCGCCGTGCTCGACCGTAACGGCCTGCGCCCCGGGCGCTGGTGGGTCACCGAGGACGGGCTGGTCGTGCTGGCCTCCGAGGCCGGCGTGCTCGACATCGACCCGGCCACGGTGGTCCGCAAGGGCCGCCTGGAGCCGGGCAAGATGTTCCTCGTCGACACCGGCTCCGGCCGCATCGTCGAGGACGAGGAGGTCAAGTCCGGCCTCGCCGCGATGCACCCCTACGGGGACTGGATCCGCGAGCACTCCGTCTACCTCGACGAGCTGCCCGACCGCGAGCACGTGGCGCACAGCCCGGCGTCGGTCCGGCGCCGGCAGCGGGCCTTCGGCTACACCGAGGAAGAGCTCAAGATCATCCTGTCGCCGATGGCGACCACCGGCGGCGAGCCGCTCGGCGCCATGGGTTCCGACACGCCCGTCGCGGTGCTCTCGCAGCGGCCTCGGCTCCTCTTCGACTACTTCACGCAGATGTTCGCGCAGGTGACCAACCCGCCGCTGGACGCGATCCGCGAGGAGCTGGTCACGGCCATCGGCAGCGCCATCGGCCCGGAGCCGAACCTGCTGGCCGACCTGCCGGAGCACGCGCGCAAGCTGGTGCTCGGCTTCCCGGTGCTGGACAACGACCAGCTCGCCAAGGTCGTGCACGTCGAGCGCGACCGGGAGCTGGAGGGCCTGTTCCAGGCCGAGACCGTCCAGGGCCTGTACGACGTCTCGGGCGGCGGCGCCGCGCTGCTGGCCCGGCTCGAGGCGATCTTCGCCGACGTCGACCGGTACGTGGAGCAGGGCGCGAGCTTCCTCGTGCTCTCCGACCGCGACGCCAACTCGGAGCTCGCCCCGATCCCGTCGCTGCTGCTGACCAGCGCCGTGCACCACCACCTGGTGCGCAAGCACACCCGCAACCGGGTCTCGCTGGTGGTCGAGGCCGGCGACGTGCGCGAGGTGCACCACGTCGCGCTGCTGATCGGCTACGGCGCGGCCGCGGTGAACCCGTACCTCGCCATGGAGACGGTCGAGGACCTGGCCCGCCGTGGCTACCTGGACGTCACGCCCGAGCAGGCCGTGGCCAACCTCATCAAGGCGCTCGGCAAGGGCGTGCTCAAGGTGATGTCCAAGATGGGCATCTCCACGATCATGTCCTACCGCGGCGCGCAGATCTTCGAGGCCGTGGGCCTGTCCCACGACCTGGTCGAGGACTACTTCACCGGCACCACGTCGCGTCTCGGCGGCATCGGGCTGGACGTCATCGCGGCCGAGGTCGCGGCCCGGCACGCCGAGGCGTACCCGCCGTCCGGCAACAAGAAGCCGGGGGAGCGCCTGACCACCGGCGGTGAGTACCAGTGGCGGCGCGACGGCGAGGACCACCTCTTCGACCCGGAGACGGTGTTCCGCCTGCAGCACGCCACGCGCTCGGGCCGGATGGACATCTTCCGGCAGTACACGCGGCGCGTGGACGAGCAGTCCAACCGCCTCATGACACTGCGCGGCCTGCTGCGCTTCAGCCCTGACCGCGAGCCGGTGCCGATCGACGAGGTCCAGCCGGTCAGCGAGATCGTCAAGCTGTTCAACACGGGCGCCATGTCCTACGGCTCCATCTCGGCCGAGGCGCACGAGACCCTCGCGATCGCGATGAACCGCCTCGGCGGCCGCTCCAACACGGGCGAGGGCGGCGAGGACCCGGAGCGTCTGTACGACGACGAGCGCCGCTCGCGCGTCAAGCAGATCGCCTCGGGCCGGTTCGGCGTGACGTCGGAGTACCTGACGCAGGCCACCGACATCCAGCTCAAGCTCGCCCAGGGCGCCAAGCCCGGTGAGGGCGGTCAGCTGCCCGGGAACAAGGTCTACCCGTGGGTCGCCAAGACGCGGCACTCGACGCCCGGCGTGGGTCTCATCTCGCCGCCGCCGCACCACGACATCTACTCGATCGAGGACCTGGCCCAGCTGATCCACGACGCGAAGAACGCGAACCCGTCGGCGCGCGTCCACGTGAAGCTGGTCAGCGAGTTCGGGGTGGGGACGGTGGCGACAGGGGTCTCGAAGGCGCACGCGGACGTCGTGCTCATCTCGGGGCACGACGGCGGCACGGGCGCCTCGCCGCTCACGTCGCTCAAGCACGCCGGCACGCCCTGGGAGATCGGGCTGGCCGAGACCCAGCAGACCCTCGTGCTGAACGACCTGCGCGACCGCATCGTGGTGCAGGTCGACGGCCAGATGAAGACGGGCCGTGACGTGATCGTCGCGGCGCTGCTCGGCGCCGAGGAGTTCGGTTTCGCGACCGCGCCCATGGTGGTGTCGGGCTGCATCATGATGCGCGTGTGTCACCTGGACACGTGTCCCGTGGGCGTGGCCACGCAGAACCCCGAGCTGCGCAGCCGGTTCACCGGCAAGCCGGAGTTCGTCGTGAACTTCTTCGAGTTCATCGCGCAGGAGGTGCGCGAGCACCTCGCGGCGCTGGGCTTCCGGAGCCTCGAGGAGGCCGTCGGCCAGGTGCAGGTGCTCGACACCCGCAAGGCCGTGGACCACTGGAAGGCGCAGGGCCTGGACCTCACGCCGGTGCTGGCCCGTCCGCAGCTCAAGGAGGGCTCGTCCCTGCGCCACACCACCGCGCAGGACCACGGCCTGGCCCGCGCGCTGGACAACCAGCTCATCGCGGCCGCCGGCCCGGCGCTGGAGCGCGGCGAGCCCGTGCGGATCGAGCTGCCGGTGCGCAACGTGAACCGCACGGTCGGCACCATGCTCGGCCACGAGGTGACCAAGCGGTACCGCGGCGCGGGCCTGCCCGACGACACGATCGAGGTGACCCTGACCGGGTCGGCCGGCCAGTCGCTCGGCGCGTTCCTGCCGCGCGGCATCACGCTCCGCCTGTTCGGCGACGCCAACGACTACGTGGGCAAGGGCCTGTCCGGCGGCCGCGTCGCGGTGCGGCCCGACAAGGCGGCCGTCCTGGGCGGCGCCGACGTCATCGCGGGCAACGTGATCGGCTACGGTGCCACGTCCGGCGAGGTCTTCCTGCGCGGACGCGTGGGGGAGCGGTTCGGCGTGCGCAACTCCGGCGCCACCCTGGTGGCCGAGGGCGTGGGCGACCACGCCTGCGAGTACATGACGGGCGGCACCGTGCTGGTGCTCGGCCCCACGGGCCGCAACGTCGGCGCCGGCATGTCCGGTGGCACCGCGTTCTTCCTGGACCTGCGGGTCTCGCGGGTCAACCAGGTGGCGCTGGAGGCGGGCGACCTCGCCGTCGGCGTCCTGGACGACGCCGACTGGGAGACCGTGCGCGGCCTGCTGGAGCGGCACCACGCCGAGACCGGGTCGGCCGTCGCGGCCGAGCTGCTCGCGGACCCGGAGGCGGCACGCGGTCGGTTCAGCCGCCTGCTGCCCCCCGGCTGGGCGCGCGTGCGCCTGGCCCTCGCCGAGGCGGAGGCCGCCGGCACCGACATCTCGGGCGCGTCCGAGTGGGACCCGTCCGTGTGGAACCAGATCATGGAGGTGGCTCGTGGCTGACCCCAGAGGATTTCTGAAGGTCCGGGACCGGGAGCTCCCGGCCAACCGTCCGGTCGAGGTGCGCCTGCGGGACTGGAAGGACACCCACGCCCACCGCACGGAGGGGCAGCCGTTCCTCAAGGAGCAGGCCGGCCGCTGCATGGACTGCGGCGTGCCGTTCTGCCACCAGGGCTGCCCGCTCGGCAACCTGATCCCCGACTGGAACGACCTCGTCTGGCGCGGCCAGTGGGCCGACGCGATCGACCGCCTGCACGCCACGAACAACTTCCCGGAGTTCACCGGGCGGGTGTGCCCGGCGCCGTGCGAGTCGTCCTGCGTGCTGAGCATCAACCAGCCCGCGGTGACGATCAAGAACGTCGAGGTCTCGATCATCGACGAGGCGTTCGCCCGCGGGCTGGTCACGCCGCACGTCCCGGAGCGCCTCACGGGCTCCACGGTCGCCGTCGTCGGCTCCGGCCCGGCGGGCCTGGCCGCGGCCCAGCAGCTCACGCGCGCCGGCCACACCGTCGTCGTGTACGAGCGGGACGACGCGATCGGCGGGCTGCTGCGCTACGGCATCCCGGACTTCAAGCTGGAGAAGCTGCACATCGACCGCCGCCTGGCGCAGATGGAGGCCGAGGGCACCCGGTTCCGTGCCGGCGTGACGATCGGCGAGGACATCAGCTGGGACGCCCTGCGCCGGCGGTTCGACGCCGTCGTGGTCGCCACCGGTGCGACGGTGCCGCGGGAGCTGCCCGTGGCGGGCCGCGACCTGGCCGGCATCCACTTCGCGATGGACTACCTGACGCCCGCCAACAAGGCGGTCGCCGCCGGTACCCCGGACGTGCTGCCCGAGGGCGCGCCGACCGCGGCCGGCAAGCACGTGGTCATCATCGGCGGCGGCGACACCGGCTCGGACTGCCTCGGCACCGCGCTGCGCCAGGGCGCCGCGAGCGTCACCACGCTCGCGATCGGCAAGAAGCCGCCGGTCGAGCGGCCGGCCCACCAGCCGTGGCCCACCGACCCGATCCTGTTCGAGGTCTCGACCTCGCACGAGGAGGGCGGCGAGCGCACGTACCTGGCCTCCACGGTCGAGTTCCTGGCCGACGCCGACGGCAACGTCCGGGCGCTGCGGGTCGCCGAGACCGAGTACCTTCCCGACGGACGTCGGGCGCCGAAGCCGGGCACCGAGCACGAGATCCCCGCGGACCTGGTGCTCGTGGCCATGGGCTTCACCGGCCCCGAGACCGGTGTGCTCGAGGAGCAGACCGGCATCGAGGTCACCGAGCGTGGCCTGGTGGCCCGCGGCGACGACTACGCCGCGAGCCTCCCGGGCGTGTTCGTCGCCGGCGACGCCGGCCGCGGGCAGTCGCTCATCGTGTGGGCCATCGCGGAGGGCCGCGCCGCGGCCGCCGCGGCCGACACCTACCTTCAGGGCAGCACCGAGCTGCCCGCCCCGGTGCGCCCGCGCACGCTCGCGCTGCGATCGTGACCCGAGAACTTCACCGGGAGTTGTACACCCCCACAGGGCGCACAGGCGCCCACCATGCCTAGGCTGGAGACATGCGCAGAGCCAAGATCGTGTGCACCATCGGACCCGCCACGGAGAGCCCGGAGAAACTCCGGGAACTCGTTGACGCCGGCATGAACGTGGCGCGGATCAACCGCAGCCACGGCGAGCAGGAGGCGCACGCGGCGGTCTACCGGAACGTGCGAGAGGCCGCCAAGGCGGCAGGAAAGTCGGTCGCCGTACTGGTCGACCTGCAGGGACCCAAGATCCGGCTCGGCCGGTTCGCGGGAGACGAAAAGCATTTCTTGAACAAGGGCGACACCTTCACCATCACGACCGAGGACATCCTCGGCAACCGTGAGATCGTCTCGACTACCCACAAGGGCCTGGCCCAGGACGCCCAGGTGGGCGACCCGCTGCTGATCGACGACGGCAAGGTGCGCGTGCGCGTCACCGCCGTCGAGGGCCCCCGGGTCATCACCGAGGTCGAGGTCCCCGGACCCGTCTCGAACAACAAGGGCATCAACCTGCCCGGCGTCGCCGTGTCGGTGCCGGCCCTGTCCGACAAGGACGAGTCGGACCTGCGCTGGGCGCTGGCCCTGGGGGCCGACTTCATCGCGCTGTCGTTCGTGCGGTCCGCCAAGGACTACGAGGACGTCCGCCGCGTGATGGAGGAGGAGGGCCGCACGGTCCCCGTCATCGCCAAGATCGAGAAGCCGCAGGCCGTGGAGAACCTCGCCGAGGTCATCGCCGCGTTCGACGGCGTCATGGTGGCGCGTGGCGACCTCGCGGTCGAGATGCCGCTGGAGCAGGTGCCGCTGGTGCAGAAGCGCATCGTCGAGATGGCGCGCCGCAACGCCAAGCCGGTCATCGTGGCCACGCAGGTGCTGGAGTCGATGACCACGTCGCCGACGCCGACCCGCGCCGAGGCCTCGGACTGCGCCAACGCGGTGCTCGACGGGGCCGACGCGGTCATGCTGTCCGGCGAGACCTCGGTGGGCGACTACCCGATCATCACGGTGCAGACCATGGCCCGGATCATCGAGGCCACGGAGGAGGCCGGCCGGGAGCGCATCGCGCCGCTCGGCTCGACGCCGCACACGCGTGGTGGCGCCATCACCCGTGCCGCCGCCGAGATCGGCGAGACGCTCGGGGTCAAGTACCTCGTGACGTTCACGCAGTCCGGTGACTCCGCACGCCGGATGTCCCGCCTGCGCTCGTCGATCCCGCTGCTCGCGTTCACCCCGGAGCAGGACGTCGCCAACACGCTCGCCCTGACGTGGGGCACCAACGAGTACCTGGTGCCGAAGGTCGACACCGTCGACGCCATGGTGGCCCAGGTGGACCTGACCCTGCAGGACCAGGGTCTGGCCGAGAAGGGCGACACGGTCGTGGTGGTCTCGGGCGCGCCGGTCGGCGTGCCGGGCACGACCAACTCGATCCTGGTGCACCGCATCGGCTCGCAGGCGGACGGCCGCAGCCAGGTCTGACCTGACTCCGGCACACGTCAGACGCCCCCGCAGGTGTCAGACGCACAGGTCGCTTCGGTGACCCGTACGTCTGACACGTGCGGGGGCGTCTGACACGTTCGCACCGACCTGCGCGAGATGTCGCTATTGTTCCGGCGTGACCCGCGCCTCCTTCCCCTGGTCCCGCATCGGCTTCGCCGTCCTCGTGGTGGTCTCGCTCGGCCTCGGCTGGTGGGGTCTGATGCTCGACACCACGCACGTGCCCGGCCGGACCTGGTACGACGTCGTCTACCACGACCTGCAGCTCTTCGTGATGGGCGCCGACCCGGCCAGCGAAGGGGGCGGGCTCTCCTGGCAGCTCCAGGTCGCCCGGTTCCTCGCGCCGGGCACCGCCGTCTACGCGCTGTTCGAGGCGGCGCGCGCCCTGTTCACCGGGGAGATCCGCCGGTTCAGGGAACGGCGCGCCCGCGGGCACGCGATCGTGGTGGGGCAGACCGACGCCGCCGACACGGTCGCCGCCGCCCTCGAGGCCGCGGGACACCGCGTGCTGCGCACGGCCGACGCCGCCGGCCTGGCCGGCGTCGGGCTGACCGGCGCGACCGTGCTGTACGCGTGCGGTGACGACACCGCCGAGGCGACCGCGAACGTGCTCACCGTCGCCGAGGCGGAGGCCGCCGTCCGCCGCGCGGGCAGCGGGCCGGAGCGGCTGTACGCCCACGTCAGCGACCCCGACCTGGGCGTCGCGCTGCAGGCACGGCACCTGAGCTGTGCTGAACCGGGTGTGGACTTCTTCACGCTCGACGTGATCGCCGCCCAGGCCCTCGCCGTGCGTGAGGTGCGTCGGATCCTGGACGCCCCGGGCGGCCCGACGCCGGTGACGCACCTGGTGGTGGTCGGGTCGGGCGAGTTCGCCAAGGCGCTGGTGGTGGGTCTGGCCCGCGAGTGGGAGCTGGCCGGCGAGGGCCTGCGGCTGGTGGTCGACCTGACGGCGGACGACGCCGACCACGTGGCCGGCGAGCTCCGGGCGCGCTGGTCGCCCGTGGCCCGGCGGATCGAGCTGCGGGCCGTGCCCGTGCTCGGCACGGGCAGCGCCGCCGCCCCCGACGCGGTGTACGTGTGCCACGCGTCCGACGGCGCCTCTCTGCGGGTGGCGCTCACGGCGACGACACTGTGGCACGGCGGGCCCGGCTCGCTCGTGCTCCTGCTGGACGGCCTGGCCGGCCTGACGGGCGCGTTCGGCACCGAGGCGTCCCGGGTGCTCGACAACCTGGACGGCCGCCTGCGCACCGTGACCACCCGCGACCTGCTCGCCGACGTCGAGCGCGTGGAGGCCCGCGCGCACGACGACATGTACGAGCGCATCGCGCGGTCCGTGCACCACGTCTACCTGCGCAACCAGCTCGAGCGCGGCGTCGGCTGGGGCGAGGTCCCCGCGATGGTGCGCTGGGAGGACCTGCCGGACGCCCTGCGGGCCTCCAACCGTGGCTGGGTCGTGGGACTGCCCGCGCGGCTGGCCCGGATGGGCGCCACGATCGCGCCACGCGACGGGGCCCCCGAGGTGGTGTTCGAGGGCGCCGAGCTGGACCGGCTCGCCGAGGCCGAGCACGAGCTGTGGGAGTCCGTGCGCGTGGCGCAGGGCTGGCGCAGCGGCCCCGTGCGGGACGACGACGCCCGCGTGCACCCGATGATCGGCGTGCCGTGGTCCGAGCTGCCCGAGTCGAACCGCGAGAAGGACCGCGACGTGGTGCGGCTGCTGCCCGAGATCCTGGCGGAGTTCGGGCTGGAGGTCGTGCGGTACGACGCGCCGCGGGTGCCGGAGCTCTCCGTCGGGGTCTGAACCACTGGTGCCGGGTGTGGGACTCGAACCCACACGCCCTCGCGGGCAGCGCTTTTTGAGAGCGCCGCGTCTGCCTGTTCCGCCAACCCGGCCTTGCGGGACACGAAGTATGTCCCGGCGCACATCGAACCACACCGCTGTGCTGGGACCCAAGCCCAGGTGTGCGACGTAGGATGTCCTTCGTGACCGACGAGAACACCGAGAAGCTTTCCCTGGATCTGCCCCCGCTGGTCGATGCCGAGCCGGAGGCCGCTCCCGCACACCCCTCCCGCCGCGCCGTCGTGGCGGAGGATGAGGCCCTGATCCGCATGGACGTCGTGGAGACCCTGCGCGAGGCGGGCTTCGACGTCGTGGGTGAGGCCGGTGACGGCGAGACCGCCGTCAACCTGGCCATCGAGCTCAAGCCCGACGTCGTCGTGATGGACGTCAAGATGCCCGAGCTGGACGGCATCTCGGCCGCCGAGCGCATCGGCAAGGCCCACGCCGCGCCTGTGGTGCTGCTCACGGCGTTCTCGCAGACGGAGCTCGTCGAGCGCGCCCGCGACGCCGGCGCCATGGCGTACGTGGTCAAGCCCTTCACCCCGGCCGACCTGCTGCCCGCCGTCGAGATCGCGATCTCGCGGTACTCGCAGATCGGCGCGCTGGAGGCCGAGGTCGCGGACCTGACCGAGCGCTTCGAGACCCGCAAGCGCGTGGACCGGGCCAAGGGCCTCCTCATGACCAAGATGGGCCTGTCGGAGCCGGAGTCGTTCCGCTGGATCCAGAAGACGTCGATGGACCGCCGCCTCACCATGCGCGAGGTCGCCGACGCCGTCATCGAGCAGGTCGGCGCCTGAGCCGCACCCGCTGACGCCCGTTCCGGGCACTGTCCGGAGCGGGTGAAATTTGAGGCCGCATGTTCTCTGCCGGCCCGGGCAGTACTAGTGTCTGCGCGGGGCCGAAGGTGAACTCCGGTTCCCAGACGCCCGGGAGGAGACAAGCGTGCGCACTGTGCTCGACATACACCTGGCGCGGGAGGCCGACCTGCCTGCCGTCGCGGCGTTGGCCACGGTCGCGCGCGACGACTCGCCCGCCGGGGCCCAGCTCGGCGCCCAGGAGCTCGACCGGCTGCTGGAGCACCTGAGCGTGCTCATCGCGGCCGGCGGCCACGTGCTGGTCGCTGAGCAGGACGGCCGCGTCGTCGGCGTCGTCCTGGGCCGGGTCGTGGCGGCCTACCTCTTCGCGGAGCGCGCCAGCCTGTACCTGGACATGCTGTTCGTCTCGCCGCAGGCGCGCCGGCACGGCGTGGGGCACGCCCTGCTGCGCGCTGCCGCCGACCTCGCGGCCGAGCACGACTGCCACGACATCTACTCCGCGCCCGTCCCGGGCAACCGGGGCGTCCAGCGGTTCCTCGCCCGGCTCGGGTTCGCCCCGGCCGCGGGACACCGCGTGGCGTCCGTCGCGGCGCTCCAGCGCCGCCTGGCGGAGGCCCCGGTGCGGGACGGCGGCCACGGCCGGCGGTTCGCACCCCGCGGAGGCATCGAGGACCTCATCGCGCGGCGCCGGCGGGCCCGGTCCGTCATGGAGTCCGGTCCCATCGACATGCGGTCGGTGGGCGGCGGCGCCCCCTCGCGCCGCCACCACCCGGCCAAGGCGGGCTGAGGCTCAGGCTCCGGCTCAGGCTCTGCTCTCGGGTCGCCTGAGCCTGCGGCTCCGCTCCGGGCGGGTGCCTCGTTCCTCGGCCCCCACCCTGCGCTGCACCTCCGGCTCAGGCTCTGCTCTCGGGTCGCCTGAGCCTGCGGTTCCGCTCCGGGCGGGTGCCTCGTTCCTCGGCCCCCACCCTGCGCTGCACCTCCGGCTCAGCCGAGGATCATGCAGGTCAGGCGTGCCGTGCACACGCGCTTGCCGGCCTCGTCGGTGATCACGATCTCGTAGGACGCCGTCGAGCGGCCCAGGTGGATCGCGGTCGCCGTGCCCGTGACGTAGCCCTCGCGGGCCCCGCGGTGGTGCGTCGCGCTCACCTCGATGCCGACCGTCTTCTTGCCCGGTCCGGCGTGCGCCTGCGCGGCCAGCGAGCCGAGCGTCTCGGCGAGAACCACCGACGCGCCGCCGTGCAGCAGGCCCGCGGGCTGGGTGTTGCCCTTCACCGGGATGCGGCCCACGGCCCGGTCCGGCGCGAGCTCCAGCAGCTCCATCTCCATGCGCTCGAAGAGCGTGCCCGCGGTCTCCGCGCCGGCGTACATGGCCTTCCAGTCGATCTCGGCCCCGGAAGCCGCGTCGGATGGCGTCACGGAAGCGCTCGTGTCAGTCATGCGAGCTATGTTGTCAGGCGTGACCTCCACCGCGCCAAGTCGTACTCCGGGTACGCCGTCCTCAGGCCGCCCCCGTCTCCTGCTGATCGACGGCCATTCCATGGCCTATCGGGCCTTCTACGCGCTGCCCGACACCCTCGCGACCAGCTCAGGACAGATCACCAACGCCGTCTACGGCTTCACGTCCATGCTGACGAACCTGCTCCGCGACGAGCAGCCCACGCACATGGCGGTCGCGTTCGACGCCGGCCGGGTCACGTTCCGCACGGAGCGGTTCCCCGACTACAAGGGCACGCGCGACGCCACGCCGGACGCGTTCAAGGGGCAGGTGCCGCTGATCAAGGAGGTGCTCGACACCCTCCGGATCAGCTCCATCGAGCTGCCCGGCATCGAGGCCGACGACATCCTGGCGACCCTGTCCACGCAGGCCAAGGCGGCAGGCATGGAGGTGCTGGTCTGCTCCGGTGACCGCGACACGCTGCAGCTCGTCAACGGCGACGTCACCGTCCTGTACCCCAAGAAGGGCGTCTCCGAGCTGGCCCGGATGGACCCGGCGGCCGTCGAGGAGAAGTACGGCGTCCCGCCCGAGCGCTACCCCGACCTCGCCGCGCTCGTCGGCGAGACCAGCGACAACCTGCCCGGCGTGCCCGGCGTCGGGCCCAAGACCGCCGCCAAGTGGATCACCGCGCACGGCGGCCTCGCCGCCCTGCTGGACGCGGCCGACGAGGTCAAGGGCAAGGCGGGCGAGAACCTGCGCACCCACATCGACCAGGTGCGGGTCAACCGCGAGCTCAACGCCCTGCTGACCGACGTCGAGCTGCCCCTGGGCGTGGCCGACCTGGAGCTGGCCGGCTTCGACCGCGAGGCCGTGCACCTCGTGTCCGACACCCTGCAGTTCGGCCAGCTCCGCGACCGGCTCCTGGCCGTCGACCCGGCCGGTGTGGCCGCCGAGGAGGCGCCGACGCGCGGCGCCGTCGAGCTCGACCTGGCCGACGTCGCCCCGGGCGCCCTCGGAACGTGGCTCGCCGCCCGCACCGGGCGCGTGGGCGTCGAGGTGTCCGGCAAGACCGCGCTCGGCGGAGGCGGCGACGCCTGGGCCGTAGCCGTCGCGCAGCCCGGCGGTGAGGCCGCCTACGTCGACCTCACCCAGCTCGGGCCCGACGACGAGAAGGCGCTCGCGGCCTGGCTCGCCGACGCGGACGCGCCCAAGGTGCTGCACGGGGCCAAGGCCGCCGCGCACATGCTCGCCACGCGCGGCCTGGAGCTCGACGGCGTCGTCTTCGACACGGAGCTGGCCGCCTACCTCTGCTACCCCGACCAGCGTGGTTACGACCTGGGCGACCTCGCGGTGCGGCACCTGGGCCGCGAGCTCAAGGTCGCGGAGCCCGAGGGCGCGCAGGGCGCGCTGGACCTGTCGCTGGAGGGCGACGCCGAGGGCCAGGCGGAGGCCGTGCGCGCGCAGGGCGTCGCCGACCTCGCGACGGCGCTGGAGGGCGAGCTCGCCGACCGCGACGCCACGCACCTGCTGGACGACGTCGAGCTGCCGCTCTCGGGCGTGCTCGCCCGCATGGAGCGTGTCGGCATCGCCGCCGACACCGAGTACCTGACCGGCCTGGAGAAGCAGTTCGCCCAGGGGGTGGCCGACGCCGCCGCCGACGCGTACGCCGTCATCGACCGCGAGGTGAACCTCGGCAGCCCCAAGCAGCTGCAGGAGGTGCTGTTCGACCAGCTCGGCATGCCGAAGACCAAGAAGATCAAGACCGGGTACACCACCGACGCGGCCAGCCTGCAGGACCTGTTCGTCAAGACGGAGCACCCGTTCCTGGCGCACCTGCTGGCCCACCGCGACGTCTCCCGGCTGCGCACCACCGTCGAAGGGCTGCTCAGGTCGGTGGCGCCGGACGGTCGCATCCACACGACGTTCCAGCAGACGATCGCCGCCACGGGCCGCCTCAGCTCGACCGACCCGAACCTGCAGAACATCCCGATCCGCACCGAGGCCGGGCGGCAGATCCGCCGCGCGTTCCGGGTGGGCGAGGGCTACGAGAGCCTGCTGACCGCGGACTACAGCCAGATCGAGATGCGGATCATGGCCCACCTGTCGGGCGACGAGGGCCTGATCGCGGCGTTCAACTCGGGGGAGGACCTCCACCGCTACGTGGGCTCGCG
This sequence comes from Promicromonospora kroppenstedtii, assembly GCF_044389675.1. Classification (NCBI taxonomy): domain Bacteria; kingdom Bacillati; phylum Actinomycetota; class Actinomycetes; order Micrococcales; family Promicromonosporaceae; genus Promicromonospora; species Promicromonospora kroppenstedtii. The sequence goes on from NZ_JBIRYI010000010.1 coordinate 162,752, forward strand.
CGTGTTCGAGGTCGACCCGGCCGACGTGACGCCCGAGATGCGCTCCAAGATCAAGGCCATGTCGTACGGCCTGGCCTACGGCCTGAGCGCGTTCGGCCTCTCGCAGCAACTGAACATCGCCACGGGCGAGGCGCAGACGCTCATGGACGACTACTTCGAGCGCTTCGGCGGCGTGCGCGACTACCTGTCGGGCGTGGTCGAGGAGGCGCGGGCCACCGGGTACACCGCGACGATCCTCGGCCGCCGCCGCTACCTCCCCGACCTGACGAGCGACAACCGGCAGCGCCGGCAGATGGCCGAGCGCATGGCGCTGAACGCCCCCATCCAGGGCAGCGCCGCCGACATCATCAAGCTCGCGATGCTGCGCGTGCAGAAGGCGCTCGACGAGCGGGAGCTCTCCTCCCGCCTGCTGCTCCAGGTGCACGACGAGCTCGTGCTCGAGGTCTTCCCCGGCGAGCGCGAGGCCGCGGAGGAGCTGCTGCGCAGCGAGATGGGCGCGGCCTACGAGCTCACCGTCCCGCTGGACGTCTCGGTGGGTACGGGCGCGACGTGGCACGAGGCCGGCCACTGAGATCCTGCCCGCGAGGCAGGACCAGGGCGAGACAGGATCCCAGCGGGCCTGTCTCGCCCTGGTCCCACCGCGCCAGGTTCTACTGCGCAGGCTCCGTCACGAAGATCGCCGTGCCCGGGAGGTAGCGGCCGCGTTCCGGCCCCCAGCCGCCCCAGACCTGGTCATTCCACTCCGGCCACTCCGGCTCGACCAGGTCGGTCAGCCGCAGGCCCGCGGTGACGACGTCGCGCACGTGGTCGCCGATCGTGCGGTGGTACTCCGCGTACAGGACCCGGCCCGCGGCGTCGGCCTCGACGTAGGGGCGCCGGTCGAAGTACGACCGGTTGGCCGTCAGGCCGTGCCGCGTCGGGTCGTCGGGGAACGCCCAGCGCAGCGGGTGGGTCACGGAGAACACCCACCGGCCGCCGGGCCGCAGCACGCGGGCGGCCTCGCGGTGCACCCGCACGGCGTCGGGCACGAAGGGCAGTGCGCCGAACGACGTGAAGACGACGTCGAACGAGCGGTCCGCGAAGGGCAGGGCCCGTGCGTCGGTCTGCACGCGCGGCACGACGACGCCGGTCGCGGCGTCCAGGCGCGCAGCCCCCGCCAGCATCCCCGCGGAGAGATCGGTCGCGACCACCCGCGCGCCGCGCGACGCGAGCCAGCGCGAGCAGTGCGCGGCCCCGGCGCCGATCTCCAGCACGTCGCGCCCGGCGACGTCGCCCAGCAGGCCGGCCTCCGCCTCGGTCAGGCCCTCGGGTCCCCAGCGGAAGCCGGCGTCGCCGAGGAAGTCGCGGTGCTCGTCGAGGTACTCGACCGCGTTGGCGTCCCACCAGCCGCGGGCGGCACGGCCGCCGTCGTCGGACACGTCGCGGTAGCCGAAGGACACGGGCTCGTCGGTGCTCACGGGCCCATCATCCCCGCTCCCACGGCGGGGTGAAGCCCCGGCCAATTACCACATTCACAGCGGTAACAAAAGGGTCACGATTGGATTGCAGGTGCGGGAGCGAAATACGGAAGCAACGAAAGGGCTCCTAAGGTCAGCCCCAAAGTCTGCGCCCCGTCGCGTCCGAACCCGGATGCGCCGGAGCGCCCGAGGAAGGAGAGTGCCATGCGTCGACGCGCTACGCGCCTCGCGGGCGGCGTCACCTTGGTGACCGCGGCCGCGGTCGCGCTGAGTGGTTGTGTCGCCAGCGAGCGGGACGCCGAGGGCAGCGGCGAGGGAAGCGGAAAGGACACGTTCGTGTTCGCCGCCTCCGCCGACCCGGGCTCGCTCGACCCCGCGTTCGCCAGTGACGGCGAGTCGTTCCGGGTCGCACGCCAGATCTTCGAGGGCCTCGTCGGGGTCGAGCCGGGCACGGCCGACCCCGCCCCGCTGCTGGCGGAGAGCTGGGACATCAGCGACGACGGTCTCGAGTACACCTTCCACCTCAAGGAAGGCGTGAAGTTCCAGGACGACACCGACTTCGACGCCGAGGCCGTGTGCTTCAACTTCGACCGGTGGGCCAACTGGACGGGCCTGGCCGCGTCCGAGTCGCTGTCCTACTACTACACGCACGTGTTCGGTGGGCAGGGCGACAACGGCAAGTACGACTCGTGCGAGGCGTCCGACGCCGCGACCGCGGTCGTCAAGCTGAAGAGCCCGCTGCCGGAGCTGGTCCCGGCGCTCTCGCTGCCGTCGTTCTCCATGCAGTCGCCGACGGCGCTCGAGGAGTTCAAGGCGGACGAGGTCGGCGGCGCCGAGGACGCTCCCGAGCTGTCCGAGTACGCCACCGGCCACCCGGTCGGCACCGGCCCGTACGAGTTCGGCGAGTGGAAGGCCGGCGAGTCGGTCACCCTCAAGGCCTTCGACGGCTACTGGGGCGAGTTCGGCGACGTCAAGAACATCGTCTTCACGGTGATCGCCGAGGGCACCGCGCGCCGCCAGGCGCTCGAGGCCGGTGACATCGACGGCTACGACCTGGTCGCGCCCGCCGACGTCGACGCGCTCAAGGACGGTGGCTACCAGGTCCTGAACCGCGACCCGTTCAACATCCTGTACCTGGGCATGAACCAGAAGCAGAAGCCGTTCGACGACCCGAAGGTGCGTCAGGCGATCGCCCACGCGATCGACAAGGAGGCGCTGGTCGCCGCCGCGCTGCCCGAGGGCACCGAGGTCGCCACGCAGTTCGTCCCCTCCACAGTCTCGGGCTACAGCGACGACGTCGCCACGTACGAGTTCGACCAGGAGAAGGCCAAGGAGCTCCTCAAGGAGGCCGGCCAGGAGAACCTCGAGCTCGAGTTCAACTACCCGACCGACGTCTCCCGGCCGTACATGCCGGACGCCGCGGCCATCTACGAGGCCATCTCGGCCGACCTCGAGGAGGTCGGCATCACGGTCAAGGCGACGCCGGAGCCGTGGAGCCCCACCTACCTCGACACCATCCAGGGCAGCGACAAGCACGGGCTGCACCTGCTCGGCTGGACGGGTGACTACAACGACACCTACAACTTCATCGGTACCTTCTTCGGCGCGGAGTCGGCCGAGTGGGGCTTCAACGACGAGTCGCTGTTCAAGGCTCTCGGCGACGCCCGCTACGCGCCGGTCGACCAGCAGGAGGCCCAGTACAAGGCCGCGAACGAGGCCGTGATGGAGTTCCTGCCGGGCGTGCCGCTGGCCAGCCCCGTGCCGTCGCTCGCGTTCACCGAGCAGGTCCAGGGCTACCCGGTCTCGCCGGTGCAGGACGAGGTCTACAACGTCATCACGTTCACGGAGTAAGTGACCGGGATGACATACCTAGGGCGCATCACGCCTTAGGGTGAATTGCTCAGGTCGGGGCGCGGCGCCTGCCGCGCCCCGACCGCTGTCCGTGACACTCGAGTTACCCCACGAGGGATACGTATGCTCCGCCTCATCGTGCAGCGGCTGCTGCTCCTGATACCGCTGCTGCTAGGGCTGTCGGTGCTGTTGTTCGCGTGGGTCCGGGCGCTGCCCGGTGGCCCCGCGACCGCCCTGCTGGGCGAGCGGGCCACACCAGAGGCCGTCGCTCGCATCAACACCCTGTACGGGTTCGACCAGCCCGTCCACGTGCAGTACTTCAAGTACCTCGGCCGCCTGCTGCAGGGAGACTTCGGCGTCTCCACGCGGACCGGCCGCCCGGTGCTCGACGAGTTCCTGACCCGGTTCCCGGCGACGATCGAGCTGACGATCGTGGCCCTGATCATCGCGATCGGCATCGGCATCCCGCTGGGCTACATCGCGGCGCGCCGCGCGGGCTCGTTCATCGACCACTCGTCGGTCGTCGTCTCGCTGATCGGCGTGACGGTGCCGGTGTTCTTCCTCGCGTTCATCCTCAAGTACGTCTTCGCCGTCGAGCTGGGCTGGTTCCCGTCCACGGGCAGGCAGGACCCGACGATGATCGCGACGCACCCGACGAACTTCTACGTGCTGGACGGACTGCTCACCGGTGAGTGGGACGCCGCATGGGACGCGCTGGTGCACCTGATCCTGCCGGGCATCGCGCTCGGCACCATCCCGCTGGCGATCGTGGCGCGCATGACGCGTGCCGCCGTGTCCGAGGTGCAGAACGCCGACTACGTGCGCACCGCCCGGGCCAAGGGCATCCGGGCCTCCCGCCTGCGCGGCGAGCACATCCTGCGCAACTCGATGCTCCCGGTGCTCACGACCATCGGCCTGCAGGTCGGCCTGCTGCTGTCGGGCGCGGTGCTCACCGAGACCGTCTTCGCGTTCAGCGGCATCGGCTCGTTCCTCGCCGAGGCCGTGTTCAACGCCGACTACCCCGTCATGCAGGGCTTCGTCCTGATGATCGCCATCGTGTACGCCCTCGTGAACCTGTTCGTCGACGTGTCGTACGGGCTGATCGACCCCCGGCTGAGGAGGCAGCAGTGAGTGCCAACGAGCTCCCAGTGACCGACGGCGCGGCGGCCGAGCCGCTGCACAGGTCCATCCACGGCGACGGCCCCGGCGGCGCCGACCACGCGGGCGAGGGCGTCTGGGCGCGTGCCTGGCGCACGCTGCGCAAGAACCCGGTGGCCATCGCCGGCTTCGTGATCGTCGCGGTCTTCGTGCTGGTGGCGCTGTTCGCGCCGCTGCTCGCGCCCTACGGGCCCACCGAGCTGCCGGGCCGCGCCGAGGTGCGCCCGACGATGATCCCCGGGCCGTCGGCCGAGTACCCCCTGGGTCTGGACCGCTACGGCGGCGACGTGCTCAGCAAGCTGATCTGGGGCGCACGCGCCTCGCTGCTCGTCGGCGTGCTGTCCACGCTGTTCGGCCTGGCCGGCGGCATGGCGCTGGGCCTCCTCGCGGGCTGGTTCGGCAAGTGGGTCGACTTCGGCGCGATGCGCCTGGTGGACCTCATGCTGTCCGTGCCGTCGCTGCTCCTGGCCGTGTCGATCGCCGCGATCGCGGGCCAGTCGTCGATGTCGGTGATCGTCGCCATCGGTGTGGTGCAGATCCCGATCTTCGCCCGGCTGCTGCGCGGCTCGATGCTCGCGCAGCGCGGGCAGGACTACGTGCTGGCGGCGTCCGCGCTGGGCCTGAGCCGGCGCTCGGTGACGATGAGCCACGTGCTGCCCAACAGCGTGGGCCCCGTCATCGTGCAGGCGACGCTGACGCTGGCCACCGCCGTGATCGAGGCCGCAGCGCTCTCCTTCCTCGGCCTGGGCGGCGGCGAGCCGTCCACCGCGGAGTGGGGGCGCATGCTCACGGCCGCGCAGCAGGAGCTCGCGGTCGCGCCGCGGCTGGCGATCCTGCCCGGTATCTGCATCGCCGTGACGGCTCTCGGCTTCACCCTCGTGGGCGAGAGCCTGCGCGAGGCCCTCGACCCCCGGAACAGGACCCGACGATGACCGACATCGCTGACAACAAGACCCCGGACGGCCCCGTGGGCGGCCCGGTCGAATCGCCGGCCGATGCCCAGGCGGACGCCTCGGCGGCGGACGTCGTGCTGCGGGTCGAGAACCTGGCCGTCGACTTCCGGACCGAGAACGGGCCCGCGCGCGCCGTCTCGAACGCGAACCTGACCGTCCGGCGCGGCCAGACCGTCGCGATCGTGGGCGAGTCGGGCTCGGGCAAGACCACCCTCGCCATGGCGGTCCTGGGCCTGCTGGCCAGCAACGGGTCGGTGGCCGAGGGACACATCTGGTTCAAGGACGAGGACCTCGGCCACGTGTCCGCGCAGCGCATGGCGCAGCTGCGCGGCACCGAGCTGGGCCTGGTGCCGCAGGACCCGATGACCAACCTCGACCCGATCATGCGGATCGGGCAGCAGATCGACGAGGGCCTGATCGACAACGGGCTCCGGACGCGGCGAGACGCGCGCACGCGCACGGTCGAGCTGCTCGACGAGGTCGGCCTGCCCGACGCCGCGCGCCGCGCCGGCCAGTACCCTCACGAGTTCTCGGGCGGCATGCGCCAGCGCGCGCTCATCGCGATGGGCCTCGCCGGCCGGCCGGCCCTGCTGGTCGCCGACGAGCCGACGTCGGCCCTCGACGTCACCGTGCAGCGGGGCATCCTGGACCAGCTCGCCGGGCTGACGCAGGAGCTCGGCACCGCGGTGCTGCTCATCACGCACGACCTGGGCCTCGCGGCCGAGCGGGCCGACATCGTCGTGGTCATGTACCACGGCGAGATCGTGGAGCAGGGCCCGGCCCGCCAGGTCCTGACCGCGCCGAAGCACGACTACACCAAGCGCCTCATGGCGGCGGCCCCGTCGCTCGCCTCGCGGCGCATCGAGATCGCGCGCGAGCGCGGCCTCGAGGACGTGCTCGACGACGCCCTCCTGGCCCCGGGCGAGGATGCGGCCGCCGGCCCGGTGGCCGAGTCCGACCCGCTCGTCCAGGTCAAGGACGTGAGCAAGGTCTTCACGATCCGTGGCAGCGGCCTGCTGTCCCGCAGCAAGGACTTCACCGCCGTGGACGGCGTGAGCCTCGACATCCCGCGCGGCTCCACCGTGGCCGTGGTGGGGGAGTCGGGCTCGGGCAAGTCCACCCTCGCGCGGATGATCCTGGACATCGAGAAGCCCACGACGGGCACCATCACGTTCGACGGCGGCCTGGTGGGCGCAGGCGGGCACAAGGACCAGATCGCGTACCGGCGCCGGGTGCAGCCCGTGTTCCAGGACCCGTACTCGTCGCTGGACCCGCTGTACTCGGTGTTCCGCGCGATCGAGGAGCCGCTGCGCGCCCACGACTACGGGGACGCGGCCGCCCGTCGCGCCCGTGTCGAGGAGCTCGCCGAGCAGGTGGCGCTGAGCAAGGGCCAGCTGCAGCGGTTCCCGGCCGAGCTGTCCGGCGGCCAGCGGCAGCGTGTGGCGATCGCCCGTGCGCTGGCGCTGTCGCCCGAGCTGGTGGTGTGCGACGAGGCGGTCTCCGCGCTCGACGTCGTGGTCCAGGCGCAGATCCTGCAGCTGCTCGCCGGGCTGCAGGACGAGCTGGGGCTGACCTACCTGTTCATCACGCACGACCTCGCCGTCGTGCGGCAGATCGCGGACCGCGTGCTGGTGATGCAGCAGGGTCGCGTGGTCGAGGAGGGGACCGTCGACACGGTCTTCGACTCGCCGGCCACCGACTACACGCGGACCCTGCTCGACGCGATCCCGGGCAAGGACCTGGAGCTCGCTCTCTGAGGGCTGGTTCCCGAGCCGGTCGGCGGGTCGGGGTGGCGTCGGGCCGTGCGGCCCGCGCCACCCTGGCTCGCGTTGACCAGCCCGCTGCCGCGCCACTAGGATGACTGGCGGTGCCGTGCGCCTTCCGGTGACCTACCGGCACCTCACGAGCACCGCACAAGCAGAGCTCAACAGACCCTGTCCGTACTACGCCATGTCCGCATCGGAGCATCGAACTCAATGACCATCTCCACCCCTGCGAAGTCCGCCCCCCAGGTTGCCGTCAACGACATCGGCACCGAGGAGGACTTCCTTGCTGCCATCGACGCCACCATCAAGTACTTCAACGATGGTGACATCGTCGAAGGCACGATCGTCAAGGTGGACCGTGACGAGGTCCTTCTCGACATCGGCTACAAGACCGAGGGTGTCATCCCGTCCCGGGAGCTCTCGATCAAGCACGACGTCGACCCTGGCGAGGTCGTCGCCGTCGGCGACGCCGTCGAGGCACTTGTTCTCCAGAAGGAGGACAAGGAAGGCCGTCTGATCCTGTCCAAGAAGCGCGCCCAGTACGAGCGCGCCTGGGGCACGATCGAGAAGATCAAGGAAGAGGACGGCGTCGTCACCGGCACCGTCATCGAGGTCGTCAAGGGCGGCCTCATCCTGGACATCGGCCTCCGCGGCTTCCTCCCCGCCTCCCTCGTGGAGATGCGTCGTGTCCGCGACCTCCAGCCGTACGTCGGCAAGGAGATCGAGGCCAAGATCATCGAGCTCGACAAGAACCGGAACAACGTCGTGCTGTCGCGCCGTGCCTGGCTCGAGCAGACGCAGTCCGAGGTTCGCTCCACCTTCCTGCAGACCCTGCAGAAGGGCCAGGTGCGCCCCGGTGTCGTCTCCTCGATCGTCAACTTCGGTGCGTTCGTGGACCTCGGCGGCGTCGACGGTCTGGTGCACGTCTCCGAGCTGTCCTGGAAGCACATCGACCACCCGTCGGAGGTCGTCGAGGTGGGCCAGGAGGTCACCGTCGAGGTGCTCGACGTCGACTTCGACCGCGAGCGTGTCTCCCTGTCGCTGAAGGCGACGCAGGAGGACCCGTGGCAGACCTTCGCCCGTACGCACGCCATCGGTCAGGTCGTGCCGGGTAAGGTCACCAAGCTGGTTCCGTTCGGCGCGTTCGTCCGCGTCGAGGACGGCATCGAGGGCCTGGTCCACATCTCGGAGCTGGCCGTGCGCCACGTCGAGCTGCCGGAGCAGGTCGTCACCGTCGGTGCCGAGGTGTTCGTCAAGGTCATCGACATCGACCTGGAGCGCCGCCGCATCTCGCTGTCGCTCAAGCAGGCCAACGAGGGCGTGGACCCGGAGTCCGAGGACTTCGACCCCGCGCTGTACGGCATGGCCGCCGAGTACGACGAGGCCGGGAACTACAAGTACCCGGAGGGCTTCGACCCGGAGACCAACGAGTGGCTCGAGGGCTTCGAGACCCAGCGCGAGTCGTGGGAGGCGGAGTACGCCAAGGCGCACGAGCGCTGGACCGCGCACCGCAAGCAGGTCGCCGAGGCGCTCACCGCGGACACCGAGGCGTCGTCCGAGGCCCCGGCCGCTCCGGCCGGTGGCGGCAGCACCAGCTACTCCTCGGCCCCGGCCGAGGAGGCCGGTGGCACGCTGGCTTCGGACGAGGCGCTCGCCGCGCTTCGCGAGAAGCTCACGGGCAACTGACCTGAGCTGAACGCCGACGGCCCGTCGCCCCTTCGGGGGCGGCGGGCCGTCGGCGTTCTCAGTCCCTGCTGTTTTCGGGATGCGGTGACCGCGGCGGCTCTTTCTCCGCCGAAATGGGCTCTGACCTGGGAAGTCGCCGGCCGCGGCGGTACGGCGGGTATCACAGCGCGCGCTGGTCAGGAGCGCGGCGGTGCTGTTGGATGACTGCCCATGAGCCGACCGGGACCCGACGACGCGCGGAGCCCGGGGCCACGGGACGCCGGGCCGGCCGCCCTGCTGGCGCCCGAGCGGGAGGTCGTGCCGTTCACCGGCCGCGGGCGCGAGCTCGCGGACCTGCGCTCGTGGGTGCGCTCCCGCGAGCCCGTCGCGCTCCGGCTGATGTGCGGGCGGGGCGGAGTCGGCAAGACGCGCCTGGCGCTCGAGCTCGGCCGCAGGCTGCGCCGCACCGGCTGGACCGTGGTGCACGTGCCGCCCGGCGAGGAGGTCGCCGCGGTCCGCGACGTCGCCGCCGTGCGGCGGGTCCTGCTCGTCGTGGACGACGCCGGGCACCGCCCGGGCCTGCCCGAGATGCTCGACGCCGTCGCGGCCACGCGGACCCGGGGCCGGCTGCGCGTCCTGTGCACCGCGCGCACGGGCGGCCAGTGGTGGCACCGTCAGCGGTGGACCAGCACGCTGTGGGCCGGGCATGCGCCGGCGGTCACCCAGATGGCGCTCGAGCCCGCCCTGGACCGGACGCCGGAGGTGGCCCCCGAGCCCGCGCTCGGGCTGGAGGTGGACCGGTCGGGCGACGACCGCGCCCTCGTGGACGCGGCGGCGGCCCGGTTCGCGCGCGTGCTGCGCCGGCCCGTCCCCGAGGTCACGTTCGAGCCCTCGCCGGACGACCGGCCCCGCGTGCTCGACCTCCAGGCCGCAGCCCTCGCGGCGGTCCTGCGCGGCGACGACGAGCGGCCGGCGGCCGACCCGGCCCGGGCGCTGGAGAGAGTGCTGGACCACGAGCGGGCGTCGTGGGCGGCTTCGGCCGCCGCGGCCGGGCTCGTGCCGGGCCCCGGCGGGTCGGCCGAGGCGGCCCTGGCCACGACGACGCTGGTGGGAGACACCTCCGAGGCCGGCGTGCGGGCCGCCCTGCGCCGCGCGGGCGTGCGGCCCGCCGACGGCCGGACGGCGGACGCCGTCGCCTGGGTCCGGGCCCACCTGCTGGGGGTGCCGCGCCTGGCAGAGCTGCTCGTGTCCCGGGTGCTCGCGGAGCAGGACGGGCTGATGGAGGCGTGCACACGCGACCTGGGTCCGGACGAGGCGTTCGGCGTGCTCGCCTTCGCCACGGGGATGGGGCTGGACCGCTCGGCGCCGACCGGGCCGGGTCCCGCCGAGCTGAACAGCCCGGCCGGCCTGGACACCGAGCAGGACGCCGGCGCGCCGGCCGTCGAGCGTGACGTCGCCGGGGAGCTCATCGCGGCCGCGGCGTCCGCCCTGCCGGACGAGGGGCCGGCGGACCTGGCCGGCTTGATGCGGGTGACGCGCCGCCTGCCGCGCTCGTCGGGCCCCCTCGCGGTGCCCGTGCTGGACCGGCTCACGCACCGCGTCGCGGAGCTCACCCGCGCGGTGGGCGACGAGGCCACGCGGGCCGAGGCGCTGAGCGACGTCGGCCTCGTGCTGGTCGCGGAGGGCGAACCCGACGCCGCCGTGTCCGTGCTGCAGGAGGCCGTGGGCCTGTGGCGCGGCCTCGCCTGGGCCGACGAGGACCGGTACCGGCCCCCGCTGTGCACGGCCCTGAACAACCTCGGCACGGGGTACTGGGCGGTCGGGCGGCACGCCGACGCCCTCGCCGTGCAGGAGGAGGTCATCGCCCTGTGCGGGCAGTTCCGGCCCGGCGACGCGCCGTGGGCCGACGCCGAGCACGCCCAGGCACTCCAGAACGCCGGGGTGTCCTACACGGAGCTGGGCCGCGTGGGGGAGATCGAGGCCGCGCAGCGTGCGGCGCTCGAGCTCTACCGCCGGCTCGCCGAGGGCGACCCCGTGCAGTACGAGCCGCGGGTCGCCGCGGTGCTCGGCAACTTCGAGGCCCTCACCGAGAACGGCCGCCCCGAGGACGCCCTGCCCGCGAACGCGGAGGCCGTGGCGATCCGCCGCCGCCTGGCCGCGCAGCGGCCGGAGCACCTGGGCGAGCTGGCCTGGTCCCTCGGCCAGCTCGGCACCACGCTGGAGGCCCTCGGGCGGTACGAGGAGGCCGACTCGGTGCTGGTCGAGGCGCTGCGGATCCAGCGGCGCCTCGCGGACCAGAACGCGCGCGGCACCCGGGCGGACCTCGCCGCCGCCCTGTCCGCGCTGGGCGCCCTGTACTCCACCACGGGCCGCGCCGACGAGGCCCTGCGGCTGGAGCGGGAGGCGCTGGAGATCCGGCGCGACCTGGCCCGCGAGCACCCGGAGCGGTACCTGCACTACCTCGCGCACTCGCTGTCCAACCTCGGCGTCACCTACGCCCGGCGCGGCCGGTTCGACGAGGCCGTGCTGCTCGAGGAGGAGGCGGTCGGCATCCGCCGGGGCCTGGCGCGCCGCAACGCCCGCTCGCTGAAGTACCTCGCGCAGTCGCTGTCCAACCTCGGCGTGCGGTACGCGGACCTCGGGCGCTTCGAGGAGGCGCTGCCGCCCACGCAGGAGGCCGTCGACATGCTGCGGCGGCTGGTCCGGGACCAGCCGGAGAAGTACCGCACCGGGCTCGCGGAGGCGCTCGCGAACCTGGGCGCGACGCTCCTCGACCTGGACAAGGCCACCGAGGCGCTGCTGCCCATGCGGGAGGCGGTCGCGCTGCGCCGCCAGCTCGCCGTGGAGAACCCGGACAAGCACCGCCCCGACCTGGCGCTCACGGTCTCCAACCTGGCCAGCGCGCTGAGCGCCGCGGGCGACAACGTCGCGGCCCTCTCCCTGGCCCGGGAGGCGGTGGAGATGCGCCGGCGGCTCGCCGCCGACCTGCCGGAGCGCTACCGTGCCGAGCTGGAACGGTCCCGCGCGGTGCTGGCGCGGATCGAGGCCGCGATCCGCAACCCGACCACCGTCCGGTAGCCCTGCGCCGCGGACGGCGGAGGGGCATCGCTCAGGCGTGCTGCGGGTGCTCGTGCGCCACGTGCGTGTGCGGCTCGACCTGGAACGTCGAGTGCTCCACCGCGATGTCGAAGTGCTTGGCCACGCACTCCTGGAGCTGGTCCAGGATGCGGGCCGCGTGCCCGTCGGTGAAGCAGTCGGTGCGCACCACGACGTGCGCGCTCAGCACGGGCAGGCCCGTGGCGATCAGGGACGCGTGCATGTCGTGCACGTCCTCCACGTGGTCCAGCTCCAGCAGGTGGGCGCGGACCTCGTCGAGGTCCAGCCCGGGCGGGGACGACTCCAGGAGCACCGAGACGGTCTCACGCAGCAGCCGGAGCGCCCGCGGGAGGATCAGCGCGCCGATCAGGAGCCCCGCCACGACGTCGGCCCGCTGCCAGCCCGTGAACGTGATGACCAGGGCCGCGACCACCACGGCGAGCGAGCCCAGGGCGTCGTTGACGACCTCCAGGAAGGCGGCGCGCAGGTTCAGGTTCGCCGTGCGGCGCCCGGCCAGCACCGCCAGCGCGGCGACGTTCCCGGCCAGGCCGACCACGCCGAAGAGGACGAGCTCGGGCCCGGGCACCTCGGGCGGCGCCACGAGCCGCAGCACGCCCTCCGCCAGCACGTACACGCCCACGACCAGGAGCACGCCGGCCTGGGCGAGCGCCACGATCACCTCGGCCCGGCGGTAGCCCCAGGTCCGGCGGGGCGACGGCGGCCGCAGGGCCAGGCGGGCGGCGAACAGCGCCATCGCGAGCCCCGCGGCGTCCGTGAGCAGGTGCACCGTGTCGACGATCAGCGCGAGGCTGCCCGTCACGACCGCGCCGACGACCTGCGCGACCAGCACCGCCGCCGTGATCGAGAAGGCGGCGGTCAGGCGGCCGCGGCCGCCGTCGGGCAGGTGCTGGTGGTCGTGGGGGTCCACGCCCTCCATCCTCCCAGCCCGGCCCCGTACGGACCCGTCAGGAGGCCTCGGCGAACTGCGTCCGGTACAGGTCGGCGTACAGGCCGCCCGCGGCGAGGAGCTCGGCGTGCGTCCCGGACTGGGCCACCCGCCCGTCGTCGAGCACCACGATGCGGTCGGCCGCGCGCACCGTGGACAGCCGGTGCGCGATGACCAGCGACGTCCGCCCGGCCAGCGCCTGGTCGAGCGCGACCTGCACGGCCGCCTCGGACTCCGAGTCGAGGTGCGCGGTGGCCTCGTCGAGCACCACGATGTCCGGCGCCCGCAGCAGCAGCCGCGCGATCGCCAGGCGCTGCCGCTCGCCGCCCGAGAGCCGGTAGCCGCGGTCGCCCACCACCGTCTCCAGTCCGTCCGGCAGCCGGTCGACGAGGTCCCAGATGCGCGCCTGGCGCAGTACCCGCTCCAGGTCGGCGTCGGTCGCCTCCGCGCGGACGAACCGCAGGTTCGCCGCGACCGTGTCGTGGAAGAGGTGCGCGTCCTGCGAGACGACGCCGACCGTGGACCGCAGCGATGCGAACGTCACGTCCCGCAGGTCCTGCCCGGCGATCCGCACCACGCCGGACGTCGGGTCGTACATGCGGCTGACGAGCTGCGAGACCGTCGTCTTGCCCGCCCCCGACGGGCCGACGAGCGCCACCATGGACCCCGCGGGCACCTCGAAGCTCACGTCGTGCAGCGTGTCCGTCGTCGGGTCCTTGCGCTGCGCGGCAACCGACTCCAGGGACGCGAGCGACACGTCCTCAGCCCGCGGGTAGCGGAACGTGACGCCGCTCAGCGAGATCGAGGCCCCCTCGGCGGCCACGGCCGCCCGCAGGTCGACGGCGTCCGGCCGCTCGGCCACCGACGGCTCCAGGTCCAGCACCTCCAGCACCCGCTCGAACGAGACCAGCGCCGTCATCACGTCCACCTGCACGTTCGCCATCGCCGTCAGCGGCCCGTACAGGCGCGTCAGGTACGTGGCCAGGGCCACGACCGTGCCGACGGTGAGCTCGCCCGCGATGGCCTGCAGGCCGCCGAACCCGTAGACGCCCGCCACGGCCAGCGACGCGATCGTGGCCAGCCCCACCCGGAACCACGTGCCGAACAGCGCGGTCCGCACCCCGATGTCGCGGCGCTCGCGGGCGGGGCCGGCGAACCGCTCGGACTCGGCGTCGGGGTCGCCGAACACCTTGACGAGGTGCGCCCCGGCCACGTTGAACCGCTCGTTCATCACCTGGCCCAGGTCGGCGTCGACCTCCATGCCCCGGCGGGTCAGCCCGGCCAGGCGGCGGCCGAACCAGCGCGCCGGGAGGACGAACAGCGGGACCAGCACCAGGGCGCCCAGCGTGAGCTCCCACGACATCGTGAACATCGCCCCGAGCGTGAACGCGATGGTCAGCGTGTTGGACACGACCGTCTGGAGGGTCGAGGTGAAGGCACGCTGCGCCCCGAGCACGTCGCCGTTGAGGCGCTGCACGAGCGCCCCGGTGCGTGCGCGGGAGAAGAACGCGAGCGGCATGCGCTGGACGTGGTCGAACACGGCGACCCGCAGATCGAGGATGAGCCCCTCGCCGACCTGGGACGACACGAGCCGGTCCGCCACGGACAGCCCCGCGGACACGATCGCGAGCACGGCGGCGGCGCCGGCCAGGAGCACCACCAGGCGGGTGTCACCCGCCGTGATGCCGTGGTCGATGAGCCGCTGGAACAGCAGCGGCGTGGCCGCGCCCGCGGCGGCCTCCAGGGCGAGGATCAGTACGAAGAGGGTGAGCCGGCCCCGGTAGGGGCGGGCGAAGGAGACGATCCGGCGCAGGGTGGGCCAGCCGAGGCGTTGCCGGGTGACGGACTCGTCCTGCGTGAACGACCGCAACGTGCGGCCGCCGCCCATGCTCCCACCGCCTCCGTGCATGCTCACCGTGGAATCGTCCCACGCGGCCGGGCCACCGGCGGCCACGGCCTCGTGCACGCGGACGGCGACGACCGTATCGGGGCCGGAGGGTGATCTGGACCACAGGTGTGTTACGCGTTCGGACTGGGTCGTGATAGAAACCCTCGATCGGGCGTCTATGCAGGTCGCCCCACGAATCGATGGATGAGTCCATGAATATCGACGGGTGGAGTGTCATGTCTGACCTGGAGCCGCAGCGTAGCGGGGAACGGCTGGCGCTGGTCGAGCTGACCGGTGCCGAGGACATGACCGCAGAGCTGCGCAAGCTGCAGGAGAAGTGGGGCCCGGTGGCCCCCGTGGACCTGGAGCCGGGCGTCCCCGGCTGGCTCGTGCTCGGGCACGCCGAGGTGATGGAGGTGATGCGCACCGAGAGCGTCTTCGCCCGGGACCCCCGGCACTGGAGCGAGCGGCTGCCCCAGAGCTCGTCGCTGAACGCGATCCTCTCCCCGGCCGGGCGGCGCGCCCTGTACTACGCCGACGGCGCCGAGCACCGGCGGCTGCGGCTCCCGGTGGACGAGGCCTTCGCCGGGATCGACGAGGCGCTGACGGCGGCCATGGTGCGCGGCGTCTGCAGCGGGCTCATCGACTCGTTCGCGGAGCGCGGCAACGCGGACCTGATCGGCGAGTACGCGGCCGCCGTGTCGTTCCTGGCCGTGTCGGGCATGTTCGGGTTCGACGAGCAGCAGGGCATCGCCCTCCTGCGTTGCGCGCACGGCGTGTTCGGGCACGGCGGCGACTCGGTCTCCGCGCTGGTCACCATGGACCAGATCGTGCTGGACCACGTGGTGGCGACCCGCGCGAACCCGGGGCCGAACCTGACCGCCAAGTTCGTGGCCCACCCCAACTTCGACGACGACACGGAGATCGTGCACTCGATGGTGGTGGCGATCTGCGCCGCCAACGAGATGCTCGTGACCTGGATCGCGGCCACGCTGCGCCGGATGCTCACCGACCCGCGGTACACGGGTCGCGTCACGGGCGTGCGGCGCGGGCTGGACGACGCGATGGACGAGACGCTGTGGGGCGAGCCGCCCGTCGCCAACCTGCCCGCGCGGTACGCCGTCACCGACTGCACGCTGGGCAACGCGCAGATCCGGGCCGGCGACGCGATCGTGATGGGTCTCGCCGCGGCGAACAACGATCCGCGGGTGCGCACGGAGGACGACCTGTTCGAGGCGGGCAACCGGTCGCACCTCTCGTTCGGCGTCGGGCCGCACGCGTGCCCCGCCCGCCGTCCGGGGCGGCTCGTGGTGAAGATCGCCGTCGAGAGCCTCATGGAACGCCTGGACCTGCGCCTGACCGACCCCGACGTCACGTGGGCGCCGTCGCCGTGGTCGCGCTACCCGGCCGTGCTGCCGGTGGCTTTCACCCCGGAGCGCAAGCCCGCGCGGATGCCCGCCCGGGTCTGAGCCGGCGCTCGCACGACGACGGGCGCGGCTACCCGGCGAGCGAGTCCACGAACTGCGTGCTCACGGACGAGATCTCGGCCCGGGCCTCGTCGTGGGTGGTCGTCGGGGTCCCGTCCCCGGGCTGTGGGCCGTAGTCGCCGAAGAACGCGTGGACAGCGCCCTCCACCACGGTGAACGTCGCGTCGGCGGGCAGGACGGCACGCGAGGCCTCGATCTCGGCCGGGGTGGCGAGCCCGTCCTGCGAGGCGGAGACCGACTCGACCGCGACCGTGAGCCCGCTGAGGTCCTCGGCCGGGTAGGAGGCGTACAGGAGCAGGCCGACGGCGGGCGCCATGTCGGACGCCTCCGCGCCTGCGGCGTCCGAGGACGCGACGACGCCGCCCAGCGAGTGCCCGCCCACGACCCAGCGGTCGGCCTGCGGGACCCGCTCGCGGGCGGCGTCGAACGCCCCGCCGGCGAGGAACGCGACGGCGAGCGGCTGCTTGGGGATCACCACGGTGTGCCCCGCCTCGGCGACCGGGCGCAGCACGGCGGCGTACGCCCGGGCCTCGACCTTGGCGCCGGGCCGGAAGAAGACGGCGGTCCCGTCGGCCCCGCGGGCGGGGGCGAGGGTGACGGCCGTGGTGGACTCGGTGACGGTCACGGAGTCGTCCGAGACCATCGCGTCCAGCGCCGGCTCGACGGCCGTGAACGGGCGCAGCCACGCCATCGCGGCGGCCCACACGATGCCGGCCACGACCAGTGCCAGGTCACCGGCCAGCCGCCACCCGCGGCGGGTCGGCCGGGGCCGCAGGCTCCGCCACAGCACCAGCACGGAGCCCAGGACGGTCAGGCCGAGCAGCACCGCGTACAGGGGGTGGCCGTGCACCACGGCGCCCCACGCCGTCAGACAGGCCCACGCCACGACGCCGATCCCGGCGGCCCCGACCACACGGACGGACCAGGTGAGCCACGCGGGCCGGCCGGCCTCGGTGCCCGTCGCTTCCTGCGGCCCGGGCGTCCCGCGGCTCACCGTGCCACCGCTGTCTCCGGCCTTGCCCACGTCCGTACCTCCTGGTCGCTGTGCTGCGGTGGTCCCGCAGGCTCATGCTCGCACCGCGCGCCCGCCTTCTCAGCGCGGAAGCTCGGGCCCCGACGCATGTCACACCTCCGGGGTGGTCCGGTATCCGGTCCGGGCGACCGGCCCGGTCCGGAGGTAGCCTGGGCGAACCCACCCGAAATCGGCTTTGAGGACCACATGTTCCGCATCGGACTCACCGGAGGGATCGCGGCCGGCAAGTCGGTCGCGGCGGCACGACTGGCCGAGCTCGGCGCCGTCGTCGTCGACCACGACGTGCTCGCGCGGGAGGCGGTTGCGCCCGGCTCCGTCGGCCTGGCAGAGATCGTCGAGGCGTTCGGCGAGGGCATCCTGGCGCCGGACGGCAGCCTCGGCCGCCCGGCCCTGGGCGCCCTGGTCTTCGCCGACGCCGCCGCCCGCGCCCGGCTCAACGAGATCGTGCACCCCGAGGTGCGCCGTCTCTCCGCCGAGCGCGAGGCCATGGCAGGCGCCGCGGACGCCGGGGCCGTCGTCGTGCACGACATCCCCCTGCTCGTGGAGACCGGGCAGGAGAGCCACTTCCACCTGCTCGTGGTGGTGCACACGCCCGCCGAGCAGCGGGTCGGCCGGCTCGTGGCGCGTCGGGGCCTCACGGAGGACGCGGCGCGCGCCCGCGTCGCGGCACAGGCCACCGACGAGGAGCGGCTCGCGGCGGCGGACGTGACCCTCGACGGTTCCGGCGACGAGGACGAACTACGCGCTCAGGTGGATATCCTGTGGCAGCGCGTGGCCGGAGAGGTCGCGCAGGAGGCGGAGGCAGACTCCGCGTGAACCGGCCCGGCCCGGGGGAGGAGCACCATGAAGGTCCTGGTCACGGGGTTCGAGCCGTTCGGCGGTGACGCCGTCAACGCGTCCGCGGAGGCCGTCACGGCGCTCGCGGGGCGCTGGGCGGGTCCGGAGGAGCTGGTCACCGCGATCCTGCCGGTCGAGTTCGGCGCGGTGCGGCGCGGGGACGGCCCGCTGCTGCGGCTGCTGGACGAGCACGCGCCCGACGTCGTCGTCGCGGTCGGCCTGGCCGGCGGGGTCAGCGAGGTGCGGGTCGAGCGCGTGGCGATCAACCTGATGGACGCGCGCATCCCCGACAACGGCGGCGCCCAGCCGGTCGACGCCCCCGTGGTCGACGGCGGCCCTGCCGCCCGGTTCACCACGCTGCCCGCCAAGGCGGCCGTCGCCGCCGTCCGCGAGGCGGGCATCCCGGCCGGGGTCACCTACAGCGCCGGGACGTACGTCTGCAACGCCACCTTCTACGCCCTGCAGCACGCGCTCGCCGAGCGCCCCGACGTGCTCTCGGGCTTCGTCCACGTGCCGCGCACCACGGAGGAGCTGGCGGCACGGGACTCCGAGTCCGCCCCGACCGACGGCGGCGAACCGCACCTCCCGGTCGACGCCCTGGCCAGAGCCCTGGAGATCGTCGTGCGCACGGCCCTGGGAGCGGCCCGCGGCGAGGTGAGCGAGCCGGCGGTGGCGGCGGGCACGCTGCACTGACGGGGGCTCGATCACCGGAGTGTCAGTGGTCCGCCGTACGGTAGTGGCATGCGACCCGTGACCGACCTGCAGCGCACGGTGGCCCCGTTCGAGGTCATCTCCGAGTACCAGCCCGCCGGCGACCAGCCGACGGCCATCGCCGAGCTCACCGAACGCGTCCAGGCGGGCGAGAAGGACGTGGTGCTGCTCGGCGCCACGGGTACGGGCAAGTCCGCGACCACGGCCTGGCTCGTCGAGAAGCTCCAGCGCCCGACCCTGGTGATGGCGCCGAACAAGACGCTCGCCGCGCAGCTCGCCACGGAGTTCCGTGAGCTGCTGCCCAACAACGCGGTCGAGTACTTCGTCTCGTACTACGACTACTACCAGCCCGAGGCGTACATCGCGCAGACGGACACCTACATCGAGAAGGACTCCTCGATCAACGACGAGGTGGAGCGGCTGCGCCACTCCGCGACCTCGTCGCTGCTGACGCGGCGCGACGTCGTCGTGGTCGCCTCGGTGTCCTGCATCTACGGCCTCGGCACGCCGCAGGAGTACGTGGACCGCATGGTCCGGCTCGACGTCGGCGACGTGGTCGACCGGGACCAGCTGCTGCGCCAGTTCGTGACGATGCAGTACACGCGCAACGACATGTCGTTCACGCGCGGCACGTTCCGGGTGCGCGGCGACACGGTCGAGATCATCCCCGTGTACGAGGAGCTGGCGATCCGGATCGAGATGTTCGGCGACGAGATCGAGTCGATCCAGACCCTGCACCCGCTCACGGGCGACGTCGTCCGCGACGAGAAGTCGATCTACGTGTTCCCGGCCACGCACTACGTCGCCGGCCCGGAGCGCATGGAGCGTGCCATCGGCGGCATCGAGAAGGAGCTGGAGGAGCGGCTGGCCGAGCTGGAGAAGCAGGGCAAGCTGCTGGAGGCGCAGCGGCTGCGCATGCGCACCACCTACGACATCGAGATGATGCGCTCGATCGGCACCTGCGCCGGCATCGAGAACTACTCGATGCACATCGACGGCCGCGAGCCGGGCACCGCGCCCAACACGCTGCTCGACTACTTCCCCGAGGACTTCCTGCTCGTCATCGACGAGTCGCACCAGACAGTGCCGCAGATCGGGGCCATGTTCGAGGGCGACGCCTCGCGCAAGCGCGCACTGGTGGACCACGGGTTCCGCCTGCCCAGCGCCATGGACAACCGCCCCCTGAAGTGGGAGGAGTTCACCGAGCGGATCGGCCAGACGGTATACCTGTCGGCCACGCCCGGCGACTACGAGCGCTCGCTGTCCGACGGCGTCGTGGAGCAGGTCATCCGCCCCACCGGCCTGGTGGATCCCGAGGTGGTCATCAAGCCGACGACGGGGCAGATCGACGACCTGCTCGGCGAGATCCGCGACCGGGTGGACCGCGACGAGCGCGTGCTGGTGACCACGCTGACCAAGAAGATGGCCGAGGACCTCACGGACTACTTCCTGGAGCGCAACGTCCGGGTGCGCTACCTGCACTCCGACGTGGACACGCTCCGCCGCGTGGAGCTGCTGCGCGAGCTGCGGCTCGGCGAGTACGACGTGCTGGTGGGCATCAACCTGCTGCGTGAGGGCCTCGACCTGCCCGAGGTGTCGCTGGTCGCGATCCTCGACGCCGACAAGGAGGGCTTCCTGCGGTCCGGGCGCTCGCTGATCCAGACGATCGGCCGTGCCGCCCGTAACGTCTCGGGCCAGGTGCACATGTACGCCGACAAGATCACGCCGGCCATGCAGATGGCACTGGACGAGACCAACCGGCGCCGCGAGAAGCAGATCGCGTACAACACCGAGCGCGGGCTGGACCCCCAGCCGCTGCGCAAGAAGATCGCCGACGTCACCGACATGCTCGCCCGCGAGGACCTCGACACCGCCGAGCTGCTGGCCGGTGGGTACCGCAACAGCCGCAAGGCGAAGGGCGAGGGCCGGGCGCCCGTGCCCGGTTCGCCCAAGGAGGCCGCGTCGAGCGGCAACCGGCTGGCCGGTGCCGCCGCGAGCGAGCTGGCGGAGCTCATCCAGGAGCTCGCCGACCAGATGCACGCCGCGGCCGCGGAGCTGCAGTTCGAGGTGGCGGCGCGCCTGCGCGACGAGATCTCGGGCCTCAAGAAGGAGCTGCGGCAGATGCAGGCCGCGACCGCCTGAGCGCGGCCCGGGGCAGCGGCCACTGACACCTACCACCGACACGAGGAGCCCCACGATGGCGCTGACGTTCCAGGTGACCTTCGACGCGGCAGACCCCCGCGCGCTCGGTGACTTCTGGTGCCGGGTGCTGGGCTACGTGCGGGAGGAGCCGCCCGGGGGCTTCGTCACGTGGGAGGAGGCGCTGACGGCCTGGGGCCTGCCCGAGGAGCGCTGGAACGACAAGAACGCCGTACGCGACCCTGACGGCGCCGGCCCGCGCATCTTCATCCAGAAGGTGCCCGAGCCCAAGGCCGCGAAGAACCGCATGCACCTCGACGTCAACGTGAGCGACGGCCTGAGCGGCGCCGAGCGCATCGCGCAGGTCCGGGCCGAGGCGGAGCGTGTCGTCGCCCTCGGGGCGAGCGTCGTCGGCGAGATGACCGAGCTCGGCGAGTTCTGGATCGTGCTGCGCGACCCGGAGGGCAACGAGTTCTGCCTGCAGTGACGGCCCGAGTTCATCCTTGACCCGTTTGCCCGGCCCGGTGGACCCTGATCGCGCAGGGGGCAGCGCACGTCCGGGCGAGCGGGGCCAGGAGGCCGAATGCGGGCACTGACGCAGGACAGGTACGGCTGGGAACACCTCAGGGTCGGCGAGGTGCCCGACCCGGAGCCCGGCCAGGGGCAGGTGCTGGTCAAGGTCCGCGCGGCCGGCGTCAACCCCTACGACTGGCACTACGCCACCGGGCAGCCGCTCGTCGCGCGCGCGATGATGGGCACCTTCACCGGCCCCCGCCCGCTGGTCCGCGGCGCCGACCTGTCGGGCGTCGTGGTGGCCGCCGGTCCCGGGGTCACGCAGTACGCGCCAGGCGACGAGGTGTTCGGTTTCGGCACCGGCGGAACGTTCGCGGAGCTGGCGCTCGCGGAGGTGGGCAGCATCGCCCGCCGGCCGGTCGACCTGACGCACGTCGAGGCCGCCGCGATGCCGATGGCCGCCGTCACGGCGCTCCAGTACCTGCGGGCCGCCGAGCTGCGGGCCGGGCAGCACATCGCCATCACCGGCGCGGGCGGCGGGATCGGGCACTTCGCGGTGCAGATCGCCGCGGCCTGGGGCGCCGAGGTGACGGGGGTGTGCGGCCCGCGCAACGCCGCGATGGTCCGGGAGCTCGGGGCGTCCGAGGTGATCGACTACACGAAGGACGACGTCACCGCGGGGGAGCGGCGCTTCGACGTCGTCTTCACCAACGCGGGCCGGTACTCCCTGCGGGCGCTCGGCCGCGTCGTCGTGCCCGGCGGGCTGGTGCTGGCCAACGACGGCAGCCGGGAGGGCCTGCTCGGCCCCATGCCGGAGCTGATGACGGCACCCCTGGTCTCGCGGATGCGCCCGTACCGGATCCTGAACGTCTCGGCGACCACCAGCGGCGAGGACCTCGGCGTCCTGGAGGGCCTCGTGGCCGACGGCGTGCTGCTGCCCATCGTCAGCGCGACGTACCCGCTGGAGCGGGCCGTGGATGCGATCCGGCAGGTCGCCGGGCACGGGCACGCGCGCGGCAAGCTGGTCGTCACGATCAGCTGATCCTCCGCCGACCGGCCGCCCGGACGGGCCCGCGCAGCACCCGGAGAGTGCCCAAGATCACGTTCGGGAACAAACCTGGCGTCCCGTATGCTTTCCCTCCGTTGGAGGGGAGTACCTCGTAACGGTCAGGTCGTCATCACAGCTGCCAGTGACGCCAGCTCGGCCCGGCCGGCCCGTGGTGCATCGTCGCCTGGTTTCGTCCAGGCTGGTGCACGGGCGGGCGAGGAAGACCTCCGGTGCCCTGCTGTGCTCACCGGAGGCTAGATGCGATCACGCGTTCCTCCCTTTCCCGGAAGGAAGCAATGGTCCACGAACTGCCCGTGACCTTCGAACTGATCTCCCTCGGTGCGATGGTCCTGCTGCTCGTCGCCGATCTCCTCATCGTCGGACGGCGCCCCCATGTCCCGACCATGAAGGAGAGCGCCATCTGGGTGAGCTTCTACGTGGGCCTCGCCGTCGTCTACGGTCTCGTCGTCTGGGCCGTCGGCGGGCTCACCCCGGCGGCGGAGTTCTACGCCGGGTGGCTCATGGAGTACTCCCTGAGCGTCGACAACCTCTTCGTCTTCGTCATCATCATGGCGCGGTTCGCCGTGCCGCGGGACCAGCAGCAGCAGGTGCTCATGGTGGGCATCATCATGGCGCTGATCTTCCGGGCCGCGTTCATCCTCGCGGGTGCCGCCCTGCTCGAGCAGTTCACCTGGCTCTTCTACATCTTCGGCGCGTTCCTCCTCTACACGGCCGTGCAGCAGGCGATCCCGGAGAAGGAGGAGGAGCAGGACGACTTCAAGGAGAACGCCCTCATCCGGGTCATGCGGCGCGTGCTGCCGCTGCACCACCAGTACAACGGCTCCAGCCTCCGGACCACGGTCGACGGCCGCCGGCTCTTCACGCCGCTGATCATCGTGTTCCTGGCGATCGGCTCGACCGACGTGCTGTTCGCGCTCGACTCGATCCCGGCGATCTTCGGCATCACGCGGGACCCGTTCATCGTGTTCGCCACCAACCTGTTCGCGCTGATGGGTCTGCGCCAGCTCTACTTCCTGCTGGGCGGCCTGCTCGACCGGCTGGTGTACCTGCCCTACGCGCTCTCGGCGATCCTCGGCTTCATCGGGATCAAGCTGGTCCTCGAGGCCCTGCACACCAACTCGATCTCGTGGATCAACGGCGGCGAGGGCTTCCACTGGGCGCCCGAGATCCCGATCTGGCTGTCGCTCACGGTGATCGTGGCGTCCCTGGCGGTCGGAACGGTGGCCAGTCTCGCCAAGTCGGCGTACGACGCGCGGGTCGAGGCCGCCCGGCCCGCCCCCGAGCCGGCGTCGGAGGACGTCTCCCAGTGACGCGCTGACGGCCCCCGGCTGCGCAGCAGCACAGGGCCGGAGCGGCACATCCGTACCGCAGCAGGCCGGAGGCCGCGTCCCCGAACAGGGGGCGCGGCCTCCGGCCGTGCGCGATCGGCGCGCGCTCAGACCACCGTGTAGTCCACGTCGATCGAGAAGATCTCGCGGTCCCCGGACCGGATGGTCCCGGTGAACGCCTGGGGGTGCGCGTCGGGCTCGGCCGGCGCCGAGGGCTCGACGTCCACCGTGCAGGTCTCCCCGGCCGTGGCCAGGTTGTCCGCCCGGAGCCGGAACATCCCCGGCTGCCAGCGGGCGCCGGGGCCCGCCGCCTTCTCCAGCACGTGGTCGAAGAGCGCGAACGCCGCGTACCCGGCCACGGACACCGGCAGCGCCGGGAAGCCGTCGAAGTGCCCGCGGCACATCGCCGCCTCCACGGCGAGCTTCGCCGTGGCGCTGTGCGCGTCGGCGGCGACATCGACGAGCGGGGCCGGTGCGGCGTACGGGTTGGCCGGCTCCGTCGCGTCGGGGGCCCGGGCCGGGCCCATCATCCGCCGGAACACCGGCACCGACATGACCAGGTACTCCACGTCCATCTGTGCCACGAGGTTGCCCTGGGGGTCCCGGAGCTCGGTCTGGGCCTCCGCCCGGTTACGGCCGGTCATCTGGGCGCTCGCCGTCCCGATGAGCCTGGTCGCTGGGTCCACGCGCGGGAACATGCGGCCGACACCGCGGTGCGCGAGGTAGTAGTGCCGCTTGGTGCTGGGGTTGGTCGTGGCCGCGGCGCACAGGCCGAGGATGGCGAGATGCCGGCCCGCCTCCGCGATCCCGACGACGGGGGCCTGTCGTCCCGTGGGGGACTGGACAGGGACCGTGGCGCTCGTCAGCCCTGGTTCCGGGCTGAGCAGGTCGCCAAGTGCGTAGTAGGGCGGCGTCACGCAGATGCGCGGGCCGATCTCACCGTAGCCAACCGTGCTGTCGACAGAGGTCATGCGGTGCCTCCCCGAACGTAACCAGCAGAGTCCGAACAGGCATCATGTGCACCAACGAGCGCGCCACGCCATGGTTCGAACGTGACTATTAGGTAAAAACCTCTGCATGAATTGTAATGGGGTGAAGTTTCACGACTTGTCTAGTCCGCGAAACCGCCGATCACGACGTTCCACAGCTGCACGCCACGCTCACCGATGACGCCCGCGTGCGCGAACGGGTCCGCGTCCAGGGCGGCCAGCGCGGCCTCGGCGGAGTCCGCCTCCACGACCAGCAGGGCCCGGGACCCGTCGTCGAGGGGGCCCGAGGCGCGAACGACGCCGTCCGCGTTCAGCCGCCGCAGGAAGTCCCGGTGACTGGGCCGGACCTCGTCCCGGGTCGCCACGTCGTCGGTGTAGGTGTAGCTCACGGCGTAGGTGCTCATGGGCGCAGCCTGCCATCCGGTTCGGCGAGCCGGTTAATTCTTGATGAAGACGCTCGTCACGGACCCGCCCGCCCCCCACACTCTGAGCATGGACGCACGTGAGAACCACTTCGACCTCGTCGTGATCGGCTCCGGCCCCGGCGGCCAGAAGGCCGCGATCGGTGCCGCCAAGCTCGGCAGGCGCGTGGCGGTGGTGGAACGGCGGGACCAGGTCGGCGGGGTGAGCCTGCACACCGGGACCATCCCGTCCAAGACGCTGCGCGAGGCCGTGCTGTACCTGACGGGCCTGCAGATGCGCGACGTCTACGGCTCCAGCTACCGGCTCAAGGAGCACATCACGGTGCCTGACCTCCTGGCCCGGCTGCAGCACGTCATCGGGCGCGAGATCGAGGTGGTGCGCAACCAGCTCGCCCGCAACCACGTCGAGACCGTCGTGGGCACCGCCCGGTTCACCGGACCGCACGACATCGAGGTGGCCGACGCCGAGGGTGACGTCGTGCGACGGCTGACCGCGGACAAGGTCGTCGTCGCGGTCGGCACCGCCCCCGCGCGCCCCGCGAACATCGCGTTCGACAGCGTCCGCGTGGTCGACTCCGACGGCATCCTCGACGTCAGCGAGGTGCCCCGGACCATGGTCGTGGTCGGCGCCGGCGTGATCGGCATCGAGTACGCCTCCCTCTTCGCCGCGCTCGGCACCCGGGTCACCGTGGTCGAGGCACGCGACAAGATCCTCGACTTCTGCGACTCGGAGGTCGTCGAGGCGCTCAAGTTCCAGCTGCGCGACCTGTCCGTCACGTTCCGGCTGGGGGAGAAGGTCGAGTCGGTCACCGCGGGCGAGAACGGCACCGTCACCACGCTCGCGTCCGGCAAGCGGGTCCCCGCCGACTGCGTGCTCTACTCCGCCGGCAGGCAGGGGTGCACCGACGGCCTCGACCTCGCTGCCGCCGGGCTGGAGGCCGACCACCGCGGCCGGCTCCAGGTGGACAAGCAGTTCCGGACCGACGTCGAGCACATCTACGCCGTCGGCGACGTCATCGGGTTCCCGGCGCTCGCGGCGACGTCGCAGGAGCAGGGGCGCCTCGCGGCGTACCACGCGTTCGGCGAGCCCGTCTCCTCCGTGCTGGAGCTGCAGCCCATCGGCATCTACACGATCCCGGAGATCTCCTACTGCGGGGACACCGAGGACCAGCTCACCACCGCGGGCGTGCCGTACGAGGTGGGGGTGGCGCGCTACCGCGAGCTGGCACGCGGGCAGATCGTGGGCGACTCCTACGGGATGCTCAAGCTGCTGGTCTCGACCGAGGACCGCCGCGTGCTGGGCGTGCACGTGTTCGGGACCGGCGCCACGGAGATCATCCACATCGGGCAGGCGATCATGACCACGGGCGGCACCGTGGACCACCTGGTCGACACGGTCTTCAACTACCCGACGCTGGCAGAGGCGTACAAGGTCGCGGCGCTGGACGCGACGAACAAGATGCGCGACGTGGAGCGGTTCGGGCTCTGACCCGGCCGCCGGCGCGGGTTCCGGCCCGACGCACGAGGGCGCCCGCCCACCGCGCGGTGGACGGGCGCCCTCGTGCGTGACCTGCGCGGCGGGTGCTACTTGTCGCCGGCGATGGCGGGCACCTCGGCGTCCGCGAGGGTCACGAGCGCCTGGGCGTGCACGGCGTGCTGCCAGTTGCCCAGGTCCGCGACCGTCTTGATCTTCAGCTCGGCGAGCATCTCGTCGTGCTTCGGCGTGAGGCCGAGCAGCGCCGACGGCGGCGCCGCGAGGATCGCGGCGATGCTCTGGTCCTTGTAGGCCTTGTCGACGAGCTTGTTCAGGTTCAGGCTCACGTGCCTGCCTTTCGTCCGTGCGGTCGTGGAACGGCCGGGTTCTCACCCGGCCGAGGGAAGGATGTCGCGATCGAGGGCGGTATGCAACTTTTGCCCGCATTGTCGGACTGGCTCCGATCTGTCCTCACGCGCTTCGTGACCGGGGCGGCCGAGTCTGCTCCCACCTCTTGCAGACCTGGACGTTCGTCCGGTTGACTTGCTCATCGTGGTGGTCTCGGACGTCTCGACCAGGCTGGCTGCCGCGGTCCGAGCCGCCCGATCGGCGGTGGGCCGTGGCTCGCTCCCGGCTGCGGTCCAGACCGTCCCGGGCGACGGCGCCCGGTGGCCGGCCGTGCTGCTCGACCCGGCCCGCGCGGTCGTCCCGTTCATGGGCCGCGAGCAGGAGCTCGACGAACTCGGCCGGTGGGCCGACACCGACGCACCGGTCAGGCTGCGCCTCGTCGTCGCCCCCGCCGGTTTCGGCAAGACGCGGCTCGCGAGCGAGTTCGGCGACCGGCTCGCCGACGGCGGCTGGACCGTCGTCCCGGTGCCGATCGGCCGCGAGGTCGCCACGGTCCGCGCGCGCCCGCAGGGCGACGTCCTGTTCGTGATCGACGACGCCGCCACGCGACTCGGCCTGGGCGCGACGCTCGACGTCCTGGCCCGTCCGGCCCGTGGCCGCACCCGAGTGCTCCTGCTCGCCCGCGTCGCCGGGGAGTGGCTGCGCCGGCTGCGCTGGGGCTCCACGCTGTGGGCGCAGCTCGAACCCGGCGACGCCACCCAGACGGCGCTGGACCTGCCGCTGTCCCACGACCTGCCGGACGCCGCCGTGCTGGAGGCCGCGCTCGCCGCGTTCGCCGGGCACCTCGGCGTCCAGGACCCGGGCCCCGGCGTCGTGCCCGCCCAGGAACCGGACCGCGGCAACCGCGTGGTCGACCTGCATGCTGCCGCGGCGCTCGCCGCGCTCGCGGCGACGGGCGTGCCGGTCCCGGCGGACGAGCCGAGCCCGGTGCGCGGGCTCCTGACGGCGGCCGCTGACTCGTGGGTCAGGTCGGCCCGGGAGGCGGGCCTGGAGCTGAGCCGGGACGAGGTGCAGGACGTCGTCGCGGCGGCCTGCCTGCTGGGGGTGGACGACGCCGCGGGCGCGCGGGACGTGCTGCGCCGGGTGGTGCCCGGCGTGCCCGCCCGCGTGGGCGCGCGCTGGCTGCTCGGCCTGCCCGCCGTCGTGGCCGAGCTCGGGCCGAGCCCCGCCGGACCGGACCGGCTCGGCGACCTGCTCCTCACCGACCGGCTCGGCCGCTCGGTCTCCCTCGTCGGCTCGTGCACGTGGGGCCTGTCGCGCAAGAGCGCCCTGCGGGTGGTGCGCGTCGCCCGGCGGCTGGAGGTCGAGCTGTCCGAGGTGCCGGCCGCCACCGCGCTGGCCGGCGAGCTCCTGCGCCGTGCGACCGACTCCTCCGGGGACGACCCGCGCACCCTGCGGGCCGCGTTCCTGCTCAAGCGGCGCGCCGTGGTCGACGCCTCGGTCGACGACGTGCACCGGGGCGGGCGGCTGGTCGAGGTGGCCCGGGACGCCGTCGGCCGTGCGGAGGCCCTGGTCGACCTCGGTACCGCGCTGCGGGACGTCGCGCGGGTGACCGAGTCGCTGGACGTGCTGGACGCTGGCGTCGAGGCCTGGCGGCGCATCGCCGCCGGCGACCCCGACCGCTATCGCACCGCGCTGGTCTCGGCGATCAACGCCATGGGCAGCGCGCGCTGGCGGGCCGGACACACCCAGGCCGCCCTGGCCGCGCACCGCGAGGCGCTCGACCTGGTCCGGGCCGCCCCCGAGCGCGACCGGTCGTGGTGCGAGGCCGAGATGGCGCGCGTGCTGATCAGCCTCAACGTGGTGCAGAACGACGCGGGCACGCTCCAGGAGGAGGACGACACCTTCGCCGAGCTGCTCCCGATCCTGCGCAACCTGGTCGAGCGCGACCCCCGGCAGTGGGCGGTGTTCCTGACCACCGCGCTGTCCAACCGGTCGGTGACGCTCACCGAGAGCCGGCCGCAGCAGGCGGTACCGGTCGCCCTGGAGGCTGTCGAGCTCAGCCGCAGGATGATGCTGGAGGCACCACAGCGGCACCGCAACGAGCTCGGGTTCGCGCTGACCAACCTGGCCAACGCCTACGCGGCGCTGGGCCGGGACCGGGAGGCCGTGGCCCCGCTCACCGAGGCCGCCGCCGTCCGGCGCGAGCTGGTCCGCGAGAACCCCGCCACGCACACCTGGACGCTGGCCTACACGCTCGCCTCGCTCGGCGCGGTCAAGTCGCGCCTGGGCGACCTGGACGAGGCCGTCTCGCTCGAGCGAGAGGCCGTGCTGCTGCGTCGCCGCCTCGCCCGCGAGCACCCGGCGCGGTACCGCCGGATGCTCGCGGCGTCCCTCTCCAACCTCGCGGTCACGCACTCACGGGCCGGCGAGCCGGAGGAGGCGCTGCCGCTGGAGCAGGAGGCCGTGGCGATCCGGCGCGGCCTCGCGGAGGAGGGGCAGCCGGGCGAGGAGCACCTGGCGCACTCGCTGTCCAACCTGGGCGTGCTCTACGCCGAGCTCGGCCGGGCCGCCGACGCCGTGGCGCCCACCAAGGAGGCCGTCGAGCGCCTCCGGCGGCTCGCGGGGGAGGACCCCGGCCGCTTCGAGCCCGCTCTCGCCAACGCGCTGCTCAACCTCGGCGCGGCCCTCATCGACGCCGGGCGCCTGCAGGAGGGCGTGGAGCCGACGACGGAGGCCGTGCGCCTGCGCCGCGAGCTCTCCCGGCGCAGCCCGGACGTGCACCTGCCCGGTCTCGCGGCCGCGCTGACCAACCTCGTCTCCGTGTACCTCGACCTCGGGATGACGGACCCGGCGGCCGACCACGCGCAGGAGGTCGTCGCGGTCCGCCGGCGGCTCGTCGACGGCTCCTACGCCCACGAGCAGGACCTCCTGCGAGCCCTGGACCTGCAGGCTCGCGTGCGCCGGTCGGGCCCCGTCGAGGGCCGCGCGATCCGCTGAACGGCGCGGGTGTGACGAGTCTGCCAGTGTGATCCATAGAACAGGCGTGCGAATGTCGGTGGCGCGCCCTAGGATGCCTCTGTGAGCAATCGTCTCGTCGTCTCCGGTGCCCGTGAGCACAACCTCAAGAACGTCGATCTGGACCTCCCCAGGGACCGTCTGATCGTCTTCACCGGGCTGTCGGGTTCGGGTAAGTCGTCGCTCGCGTTCGACACGATCTTCGCCGAGGGTCAGCGCCGGTACGTCGAGTCACTGTCTGCCTACGCCCGCCAGTTCCTGGGCCAGATGGACAAGCCTGACGTCGACTTCATCGAGGGCCTGTCGCCCGCGGTGTCGATCGACCAGAAGTCGACCAACCGCAACCCGCGTTCCACGGTGGGCACCATCACCGAGGTCTACGACTACCTGCGCCTGCTGTACGCCCGTGCGGGCACGCAGTTCTGCCCGGTGTGCGGGGAGAAGGTCCAGTCGCAGACGCCGCAGCAGATCGTGGACCAGATCCTGGAGCTGCCCGAGGGCACCCGCTACCAGGTGCTGGCGCCCGTCGTGCGCGGCCGCAAGGGCGAGTACGCGGACCTGTTCAAGGAGCTGCAGGCCAAGGGCTTCTCGCGCGCCCGGGTCGACGGCGAGGTCGTGCAGCTGACCGACCCGCCCACGCTGGAGAAGAAGCTGAAGCACGACATCGAGGTGGTCGTGGACCGGCTCGTGGCGCGTGAGGGCGTGCAGCGCCGGCTGACCGACTCGGTGGAGACCGCGCTCGCCCTGGCGAACGGCCTGGTCATGATCGAGCTGGTCGACGCAGACATGGACGACCTGGGCCGGACCCGCAAGTTCTCCGAGAAGCGGGCGTGCCCCAACGAGCACCCCCTGGCACTCGACGAGATCGAGCCGCGGACCTTCTCGTTCAACGCGCCCTACGGCGCGTGCCCCGAGTGCACCGGCATCGGCTTCCGCCTGGAGGTCGACCCCGACCTGATCGTGCCGGACGACGAGCAGACGCTGCGCGGCGGCGCGGTGGCCCCGTGGGCGCAGACGTCGTCGGAGTACTTCGAGCGGGTGCTCTCCGCGCTCGCCGAGGAGATGAAGTTCTCCATGGACGTGCCGTGGCGCGCCCTGCCCGCGCGGGCCCGGGAGGCGATCCTGCACGGGCGCGACCACAAGGTGCACGTCAAGTACAAGAACCGGTGGGGCCGCGAGCGGCAGTACTCGACCGGGTTCGAGGGCGCCGTGACGTTCCTGGAGCGGCGGCACCGCGAGACGGACTCCGACTGGTCCAAGGAGAAGTACGAGGCCTACATGCGTGAGGTCCCGTGCCCGACCTGCGGCGGCGCGCGCCTCAAGCCCGAGGTGCTCGCGGTCAAGGTGGACGGCCTGTCCATCGCCGACGTCTGCCGGCTTCCGGTGGGCGAGGCCGCCGAGTTCCTCAAGGGCATCGAGCTCGGCGTCCGCGAGGCGCAGATCGCCACCGAGGTGCTCAAGGAGATCCACGCGCGCCTGGGCTTCCTGCTCGATGTCGGGCTGCACTACCTGACGCTGGAGCGGCCGGCGGGCACGCTGTCCGGCGGCGAGGCGCAGCGCATCCGGCTCGCGACGCAGATCGGCTCCGGCCTGGTGGGCGTGCTGTACGTGCTGGACGAGCCGTCGATCGGCCTGCACCAGCGCGACAACCGCCGGCTGATCGACACGCTCACCCGCCTGCGGGACCTGGGCAACACGCTCATCGTGGTCGAGCACGACGAGGACACGATCCGCGCGGCCGACTGGATCGTCGACATCGGCCCGGGCGCGGGCGAGCACGGCGGCGTCGTCATCCACTCGGGCGACTACGCCGGGCTGCTGGAGCAGCAGGACTCGCTCACGGGCGCGTACCTCGCCGGGCGCCGCTCGATCCCCGTGCCGGCCGAGCGCCGGCCCGTCGACCCCAAGCGGCAGGTCACGGTCGTGGGCGCGCACGAGAACAACCTGCGCGACGTCGACGTGTCGTTCCCGCTGGGCGTGCTGACCGTGGTGTCGGGTGTCTCGGGCTCGGGCAAGTCGACGCTCGTGAACTCGATCCTGTACACGGTCATGGCCAACCAGCTCAACGGCGCCCGCCGGGTGGCCGGGCGGCACAAGCGCGTGACGGGCCTGGACCAGCTCGACAAGGTGGTCCACGTGGACCAGGGGCCGATCGGCCGCACACCGCGGTCCAACCCGGCCACCTACACCGGCGTCTGGGACCGGATCCGCAAGATCTTCGCGGAGACCGAGGAGGCCAAGGTGCGCGGCTACGGGCCCGGCCGCTTCTCGTTCAACGTCAAGGGCGGGCGCTGCGAGGCGTGCGCGGGCGACGGCACGATCAAGATCGAGATGAACTTCCTGCCCGACGTGTACGTGCCGTGCGAGGTGTGCCACGGCGCGCGGTACAACCGCGAGACGCTCGAGGTGCACTTCAAGGGCAAGACGGTCGCCGACGTGCTCGACATGCCGATCGAGGAGGCCGCGGAGTTCTTCAAGGCGTTCCCGGCCATCTCGCGGCACCTGTCCACGCTGGTCGACGTCGGCCTCGGCTACGTGCGTCTCGGCCAGCCCGCGCCCACCCTGTCCGGCGGCGAGGCGCAGCGCGTCAAGCTGGCGGCGGAGCTGCAGAAGAGGTCGTCGGGCCGGTCGGCCTACGTGCTGGACGAGCCGACGACGGGCCTGCACTTCGAGGACGTCCGCCGGCTGCTCGGTGTGCTCCAGTCGCTGGCCGACAAGGGCAACACGGTCATCGTGATCGAGCACAACCTCGACGTCATCAAGAACGCCGACTGGGTCATCGACATGGGCCCGGAGGGCGGCAGCGGCGGCGGCAACGTCGTGGCGCAGGGCACCCCTGAGGTCGTCGCGGAGGTGCCGGAGAGCCACACGGGCACCTACCTCGCGGAGATCCTGGACGGCCACGCGCGGGCGGGCGAGGTGCCTGTGCTGCCGCCGACCAACGGGGCGGCCAAGCGCAAGACCGCGGCCCGGAAGACCAGCCGGGCCAAGGCGGCCGCCTCGGCCTGAGACTCACGGCGTGTCGTGCGGGGCGAAGTGATGGCCTGCGGGCCGGGCGCACCCTAGGGTGAGTCCATGAGCGGAGCCACGCATGACTACGCCGTGACGGTGCGGTGGACCGGCGCGGGGGACACGGGTACGTCCTCGTACACCGCGTACTCGCGCGACCACGAGATCGACCTGGCCCACAAGCCGCCCCTGCTGGGCTCGGCGGACCCGGCGTTCCGGGGCGACCCGGGCCGGTACAACCCCGAGGAGCTGTTCGTCGTCAGCCTGAGCCAGTGCCACATGCTCTGGTTCCTGCACCTGGCGGCGGAGTCCGGCCTGATCGTGCGGGAGTACACCGACGCGGCGACCGGCACCATGCGCGTGGAGTCGCGGGGCGAGGGCGCGTTCACCGACGTGACCCTCCACCCGCGCGTCGCGGTGGACGCCGGCGAGCTCGCCACCGACGAGCACGTCGCGGCCCTGCACCACAAGGCGCACGCGATGTGCTTCATCTCGCGGTCGGTGAACTTCCCGGTGCACGTGGCGCCGGTGCCGCTCGCCGTCGGCGCGGCCTGACCGGTCCTGCCCGACGGGGCCGACCGGTCCGCCCTGTCCGGGGCAACGGTCCCGGGCGCCCGCGCGTCACAGGTCATGACGGGCGCCGCTGGGGTGCCCGGACGAGGAGCAGCCATGCGTACGACACGGATGTCCCGGCTGGCGGCGGCAGTGGTGGTGGGTGCCGCGCTGGCCACGACGGCGGCCTGCCAGGCCGACCCGCTGCAGGAGGCGGAGACCAGCGCGCCGGCCTCCCCGGGCACGGAGCCGACCGGCCATGCGACGCCGTCGGACGAGCCTGCCACGGGCGAGTCCGGGTCGGGCGGCGAGCCCACCGACGACGGCGGGTCCGGCGGTGCGGAGGCGCCCTACGAGGACGGCTACCAGCCGCCCTGGTTCGAGGGGACGGACTGGTCGTGCGGCATGCCCGCCGCGGACCTGGCGTCGACCGGCGACGGCTGGACGCTCGAGGTCGCGGGAGGGCTGACCGACACCTCCGGCGGTGAGCCGTCGCACAACGGCGACCGGTTCCTGCCCGTGACGCTGACCGGGCCCGCGGGCGCGGTGCACGTCAGCCCGCCGGCGACGGTCTGGACGCAGGGCGACGTCGTGGTCGAGCTGCCGGCCCTGGCCGACGCCGCGCCCGTCCAGACGGCGGGCGGCGAACGGCTGGACGCGGTGGCCGGCCTCCTGTCGCACTGCGTGCCGGGCCCCGAGGCCGGGGGTATGACGACGTACGAGACCGAGCTGCCGGAGGGCGACTACGAGCTGCGGGCGTTCGTGGAGGTCGACCCGGGGGACAACCCGCGCCGGCTCGTGCTGAGCGACCCGGTCGCCGTCGCCGTCACCGCGGACGGCATCGTCGAGCGGTGAGCGCGCCGAACCGCGCGCGGGCGATGACCGACGTCGCCCGCGCGCTCCGCGTTGTCAGTGGCAGCGCATAGGTTTGTGCCATGGCGGATCCAGCAACCTACAGGCCCAAGCCGGGAGAGGTCCCGACGTCGCCCGGTGTCTACCGGTTCCGCGACGAGCACGGCCGGGTCATCTACGTCGGCAAGGCGAAGAACCTGCGCCAGCGCCTGGCCAACTACTTCCAGGACGTCGCGCACCTGCACGAGCGCACGCAGCGGATGGTGACCACCGCGGCGTCGGTGGAGTGGACGGTGGTGGGCACCGAGGTCGAGGCGCTCGCCCTGGAGTTCACCTGGATCCAGCAGTACGACCCGCGGTTCAACGTGAAGTACCGGGACGACAAGTCCTACCCGTACCTCGCCGTCACCCTGGGCGAGGAGGTGCCGCGCGCCCAGGTGCTGCGCGGCGCCAAGCGCAAGGGCACCCGGTACTTCGGGCCGTACGGGCACGCCTGGGCCATCCGGGAGACCCTCGACCTGCTGCTGCGGGTGTTCCCGATCCGCACCTGCTCGGCCGGCGTCTACAAGCGCGCGGGCCAGTCGGGGCGGCCGTGCCTGCTCGGGTACATCGACAAGTGCTCCGCGCCGTGCGTCGGCCGCATCAGCGTGGAGGACCACCGCGCCCTGGTGCTGGACTTCTGCGACTTCATGGCGGGCGACACCGCCAAGTTCGAGCGCCGGCTGACCAAGCGCATGCAGGAGGCCGCCGCGGAGATGGAGTACGAGCAGGCCGCCCGCCTGCGCGACGACATCGAGGCCCTGCGCCGCGCCACGGAGAAGAACGCCGTGGTGCTGGGCGACGCCACCGACGCCGACGTGTTCGCGCTGGTGGGCGACGAGCTGGAGGCCGCCGTCCAGGTGTTCCACGTGCGCGGCGGCCGCATCCGCGGCCAGCGCGGCTGGGTGGTCGAGAAGGTCGAGGACATCAGCGACGGCGAGCTCGTGGAACACCTGCTGCAGCAGGTCTATGGCTCCGCGGAGGAGGCCACCGGCCCTGAGGCGCGCGACGCCGTGCCCCGCGAGGTGCTGGTACCCGTGCTGCCGCCCGACCTGGACCAGGTCGGCGCCTGGCTCACCGGTCTGCGCGGCTCCCGCGTGGACGTGCGCGTGCCGCAGCGCGGCGACAAGAAGGAGCTCGCCGAGACGGTCCGCAAGAACGCCGAGCACGCGCTGATGCTGCACCGCACCCGCCGCGCGGGCGACCTCACCACCCGCAGCCAGGCGCTGCGCGAGATCCAGGAGGCGCTGGACCTGGACTCGGCGCCCCTGCGCATCGAGTGCTACGACATCTCGCACACCCAGGGCACCTTCCAGTCGGCGTCCATGGTGGTCTTCGAGGACGGCCTGGCCCGCAAGAGCGAGTACCGCTCGTTCAGCATCCGCGGCTCGGAGGGCGACGGCGCCCGCGACGACACCGAGGCGATGCACGAGGTCATCACGCGCCGGTTCAAGCGCTACCTCGCCGACCGGCTCAAGTCGAACGACGTCGAGATCTCCGCGGGCGAGGACCCGGCCGGCGCCGACCTGCCCGGACCGTTGCCGGGCGGCGAGGTCGCGGCCGACGCCCCCGAGGAGAAGGCACGGTTCGCCTACCCGCCCAGCCTCGTGGTGGTCGACGGCGGCCCGCCCCAGGTCGCAGCCGCCCAGCGCGCCCTGGACGAGCTCGGTATCACCGACGTCGCCCTGTGCGGCCTGGCCAAGCGCCTGGAGGAGGTGTGGCTGCCGGGCGAGGACTACCCCGTCATCCTGCAGCGCTCCAGCGAGGGCCTGTACCTGCTGCAGCGCGTCCGCGACGAGGCGCACCGGTTCGCCATCACGCAGCATCGCAGGCGGCGCAGCAAGGGCATGACCGCCTCCGTGCTCGACGACGTCCCCGGGCTCGGCCCGGCGCGCAAGAAGGTGCTGCTGACCCACTTCGGCTCGCTCAAGCGGCTCAAGGCGGCCAGCGTCGAGGAGATCGCCAGCGTGCGGGGGATGGGGACGACGACGGCCGCGGCCGTCGTGGCCGCCCTGAAGGCCTGACGCTGGCATGCTTGGTGCCATGAGCAACACCGAGCCGTCGCCCACCACGGCCCCCGAGGGAATCGCCGCGGTCGAGGCCGCCACGCACACCCCCGAGCGCAGCGAACCGCAGGTCCTGGTGATCACCGGCATGTCCGGCGCCGGCCGGTCCCGCGCCGCCGCCGTGCTGGAGGACCTCGACTGGTACGTCGTCGACAACCTGCCGCCGATGATGCTCGTGCCCCTGGTCGACCTCATGGCCAAGGGCTCGAGCATCGAGCGCGTCGCCGTGGTCGTGGACGTGCGCGGCCGGGAGTTCTTCTCGGAGCTCGACAAGGTGCTCGTGCACATGTCGGAGGCCGGGGTGGCCTACCGGATCCTGTTCCTGGACGCGACCGACGAGGTGCTGGTGCGTCGCTTCGAGCAGGTGCGCCGCCCGCACCCGCTGCAGGGCGACGGCCGGATCCTGGACGGCATCGCCGAGGAGCGCTCCCTGGTGGCGACCCTGGCCGAGCGCGCCGACCTGCGGATCGACACCTCCGACCTGTCCGTGCACGACCTGGCGCGGGAGATCCGGGCCTGGCTCGCGCACGACGCCACCGAGCAGCTCCGCATCAACGTGATCTCGTTCGGGTTCAAGTACGGCATCCCCCTGGACGCCGACCACGTGGTGGACGTACGGTTCCTGGCCAACCCCTACTGGATCACCGAGCTGCGGCACCTGACCGGGCGTGACCAGCCAGTTCGCGACTACGTGCTCGCCCGCCCGGGCGCCGTGGAGTTCGTGGACCGGTACGTCGACGCCCTGGCCCCGGTGCTCGCCGGCTATCTCAACGAGGAGAAGCGTTACGTGACCATCGCCGTCGGCTGCACGGGTGGCAAGCACCGGTCCGTCGCCATGTCGGACGCCATCGCCGAGCGCCTGCGCGCCCGGGGGCAGCTCGTCTCCGTCTCGGCAAGGGACCTGGGCCGCGAATGATCCCGCACGCCCCGGGGGTGCCCGACGTCCCGGCACCGGAGTGGAGCAAGAACCCGTCGGTCGTCGCCCTCGGCGGCGGCCACGGCCTGTCCGCGAGCCTGTCCGCGCTGCGCCTCATGTCCGACCGCCTCACGGCCGTCGTGACGGTGGCCGACGACGGCGGCTCGTCCGGCCGGCTGCGCGACGAGCTCGACGTGCTGCCCCCGGGCGACCTGCGGATGGCGCTCGCTGCCCTGTGCGACGACTCCGAGTGGGGTCGCACGTGGAGCGCGATGCTGCAGCACCGCTTCTCGTCGTCGGGCGAGCTGGACAACCACGCCATGGGCAACCTGCTCATCGTGGCACTGTGGGAGCTGCTCGGCGACGCGGTCGAGGGCCTGGACTGGGTGGGCCGCCTGCTCGGCGCCCGCGGCCGCGTGCTGCCGATGGCCTCGGTGCCGCTCGTGGTCGAGGCCGACGTGCGGCACGCCTCCGCGCCCGGCGAGCCGGAGGCATCCCTGGAGACGGTGATCGGGCAGAGCAAGGTCGCCGTGACCGAGGGCCGTATCGAGCAGCTGCGGCTGCTCCCCGCCGACCCGCCGGCCTCGCCCGAGGCCGTCCAGGCCGTGCTCGACGCCGACTGGGTGGTCCTGGGCCCGGGGTCCTGGTACTCGTCCGTGCTGGTGCACCTGCTGGTGCCCGCGCTCGCGGACGCCCTGCACGTCACCAAGGCGCGGCGCTGCGTCACCCTCAACCTGTCCGCGGAGAACGGCGAGACGGAGGGCCTGACCGCCGTCGACCACCTGGAGGCGCTGCACAAGCACGCGCCCGGCCTGCGGATCGACGCGGTGCTGGCCGACCCGTCCGCCGTCGAGGACGTCGCCGCCCTGGAGGCCGCGGCCGCGTCCATGGGGGCGCGCGTGATCATGCGGCAGGTGCGCCGCGGCGACGACACCGCCCGGCACGACGGGCTGCGCCTGGCCGCGGCCTACCGCGACGTGTTCGAGGGCGTCTACGGCGACGTCTGACTGGTCTGGCGACCGCACGCCGGACCGTGCGGGCTCGGCGGTGCTGCTCGTCACGTGGGGCCCGGCCGTGTCCGTACCGGCAAAAATAATGTGCCAAGCGCGTGGCGTGGTACTGCACGACGACGTCCGGCTCGCGAGCCGGCGCGGGACGGCGCGGGAGCCGCTCTGGTGGGCAGCCACGAAGAGGTCGTCGGCCTGGTCGCGGAGTACCACGACGCGGGCCTCGACGGGCTCGTGCTGTCCGGGCACCCGCACCCGGGGGAGGCCTACTGGTTCGCCGAGGGCGTACGCCCGATCCTGGACGCCCGGGTGATCACGCCGCAGGCCGCCCAGGACCCGCGGCCCGGGGCCGCATCGGGCGCCGTCGGACCCACCTCATGATGCGACACGCCGGGACAATTCGCCCGAGTTTCCGCGATTCCACCGGGTTAACTCGTACATGACCATGGCAGGATGACGCCATGGCGCTCACGGGACAGGTCAAGGAGGAGCTCGCGCGGGTGCGGGTGGCGAAGACGTCCTGCCGAAAGGCAGAGGTCTCCGCGACGCTGCGCTTCTCGGGTGGTCTCCACATCATCTCCGGTCGGGTCGTGATCGAGGCGGAGCTCGACACCGAGTCGGCCGCGACGCGCCTGAGGCACGCCATCCACGACCTGTACGGGCACACCAGCGAGCTCATCGTCGTGCAGGCCGGCGGCCTGCGCAAGAGCTCCCGGTTCGTGGTGCGCGTGGTGCGCGAGGGCGAGTCCCTGGCCCGCCAGACCGGCCTGCTCGACGCCCGTGGCCGCCCCGTGCGCGGCCTCGCCCCCGAGGTCGTCTCCGCCGGCGTGCCGGAGGCCGAGGCCGTGTGGCGTGGCGCGTTCCTGGCCCACGGCTCCCTGACCGAGCCCGGACGCTCCATGGCGCTCGAGGTGACCAGCCCCGGGCCGGAGGCCGCCCTCGCGCTCGTCGGGGCGGCCCGCCGCCTGGGCGTGGCCGCCAAGTCCCGTGAGGTGCGCGGCATCGACCGCGTGGTGATCCGCGACGGCGACTCCATCGGCCGCATGCTGGAGCGCATCGGCGCACCCGAGACCCTGAAGGTCTGGGAGGAGCGGCGCGAGCGCCGCGAGGTGCGCGGCACCGCCAACCGCCTGGCCAACTTCGACGACGCCAACCTGCGCCGCTCCGCCCGGGCGGCCGTGGCCGCCGGCGCGCGCGTGCAGCGGGCCTTCGAGATCCTGGGCGACGAGCTGCCCGAGCACCTGCGCCAGGCCGGTGAGCTGCGCCTGGCCCACAAGCAGGCCTCGCTCGAGGAGCTGGGCCGCCTGGCCGAGCCGCAGCTGTCCAAGGACGCGGTGGCGGGCCGGATCCGCCGTCTGCTGTCGACGGCGGACAAGCGCGCCCTCGAGCTGGGCATCCCGGACACCGAGGCAGGGCTGTCCGCCGACCTGCTCGATCTGTGACCGGTTTCCGTGGGATCCGTTTTTGTGGGAAAGGACAGAACCTGGAGTTCCAGGCTGTCCGGCTCGGGTCACGGATCGGCACGGTTCGGGTATAGGCTCGAAATCGTCAGGTGACGACGCCGTGACCATCGCGTTTCCCCTTCGGGTCGTCGCGGGGTCGCGGTGCCCGGAAACCCCCTGGCAACGCACTGGTCCGTCGGGCATCGACGGCAGTGGCGTCAGATACAAGGAAACGTGTGCGCCGGGACGGCCGGCGCCCCTGAGGAGGGCATTGTGACCATCCGCGTCGGCATCAACGGCTTCGGCCGTATCGGCAGGAACTTCTACCGGGCTCTCGTGGAGTCGGGTGCGGACATCGAGGTCGTGGGCGTGAACGACCTCACCGACAACAAGACGCTCGCGCACCTGCTCAAGTACGACACGACGCTGGGCCGCTTCGGCAAGTCGGTCGACTTCGACGACGAGAACATCATCGTGGACGGCAAGAAGATCCGTGCGCTCGCCGAGCGCAACCCCGCCGACCTCCCCTGGGGCGAGCTGGGTGCGGACATCGTCATCGAGTCCACGGGCTTCTTCACGGACGCCACCAAGGCGAAGGCGCACATCGACGCCGGTGCCAAGAAGGTCATCATCTCGGCCCCGGCCAAGAACGAGGACGCGACGTTCGTCATGGGCGTCAACCACGAGCTGTACGACCCGGCCGCGCACAACATCATCTCGAACGCGTCGTGCACCACGAACTGCCTCGCGCCGCTGGCCAAGGCCCTGAACGACTCGGTCGGCATCGAGCGTGGCCTCATGACCACGATCCACGCCTACACGGGTGACCAGAACCTGCAGGACGGCCCGCACAGCGACCTCCGTCGTGCCCGCGCCGCCGCGCAGAACATCGTCCCGACCACCACGGGTGCCGCCAAGGCCGTCGCCCTGGTGCTGCCGGAGCTGAAGGGCAAGCTGGACGGCTACGCCCTGCGCGTGCCGGTCATCACCGGCTCGGCCACGGACCTCACCTTCGAGGCGTCGCGCGAGGTGACCATCGACGAGGTCAACGCCGCCGTCAAGGCCGCCTCCGAGGGCCCGCTCAAGGGCATCCTGGAGTACGTCGAGGACGACATCGTCTCCTCGGACATCGTGACCAACCCGCACCAGAGCATCTACGACGCGAAGCTCACCAAGGTGATCGGCAACCAGGTCAAGGTCGTCTCCTGGTACGACAACGAGTGGGGCTACTCGAACAGCCTCGTGAACCTCACCGTGTTCGTCGGCGAGAAGCTCTGACAGCTCTCTCGGAAGCGTGAACTCCGACGTCCGCGTGCGCATCGGCCTGCCGGCGCACGCGGACGTCGTCATGTACGGAACCTCGACCGGCCTCTCCTGGCGGCCGGTCCCCGACCTGGAGTGCTCATGAAGACCATCGACTCCCTCGGCGACCTGCGCGGCAAGCGCGTCCTGGTCCGCTCCGACTTCAACGTGCCCCTCGACGGCACGACGATCACCGACGACGGCCGTATCCGCGCCGCGCTGCCCACGCTGACGCGCCTGGCCGACGCCGGCGCCCGCGTCGTCGTGCTGGCCCACCTGGGCCGCCCCAAGGGCGCGCCGGACCCCCAGTACTCCCTGGCCCCCGTCGCCGCCCGCCTGGGCGAGCTGCTCGGCCAGGACGTCCCCCTCGCGCAGGACCTCGTGGGCCCGTCCGCGAAGGCCACGGTCGACGCCCTGGCCGACGGCCAGGTCGCCCTCCTGGAGAACGTCCGGTTCGACGCCCGCGAGACCTCGAAGGTCGATGCCGAGCGTGCCGAGCTCGCCGGTGAGCTGGCGCAGTTCGCCGACGCGTTCGTGTCGGACGGCTTCGGTGTGGTGCACCGCAAGCAGGCCTCGGTGTACGACATCGCCCAGGTGCTGCCCGCCGCGGCCGGCGACCTGGTCCTGAACGAGGTCGAGTCGCTCTCGAAGGCGACCGGTGACCCGGAGCGTCCCTACGCCGTCGTGCTCGGCGGCTCCAAGGTCTCGGACAAGCTCGGCGTCATCGCGAACCTGCTGACCAAGGCGGACCGCCTGCTCATCG
Source organism: Promicromonospora kroppenstedtii (assembly GCF_044389675.1). Classification (NCBI taxonomy): domain Bacteria; kingdom Bacillati; phylum Actinomycetota; class Actinomycetes; order Micrococcales; family Promicromonosporaceae; genus Promicromonospora; species Promicromonospora kroppenstedtii. The sequence continues at coordinate 204,848 of NZ_JBIRYI010000010.1, forward strand.
GCGGCGGCATGGTCTTCACGTTCCTGGCCGCCAAGGGCCTGTCGGTGGGCAACAGCCTGCTGGAGAACGACCAGATCGAGACCGTCAAGGGCTACCTGGCCACGGCCGAGTCGAACGGCGTCGAGATCGTGCTGCCGGTCGACATCGTCGCCGCCGACTCGTTCGCCGCCGACGCCGCGCACCGCGTGGTCGCGGCCGACGCGATCCCGGACGGCACCATGGGCCTCGACATCGGCCCGGAGTCCGGCAAGCTGTTCGCCGGCAAGCTGGCCGACGCGAAGACCATCGCCTGGAACGGCCCCATGGGCGTGTTCGAGTTCGAGGCGTTCGCCGACGGCACCAAGGCCGTGGCCCAGGGCATCATCGAGGCGACGACGGCCGGCGGGTTCTCCATCGTGGGCGGCGGCGACTCGGCCGCGGCCGTGCGGGTCCTCGGCTTCGACGAGGCCGGGTTCAGCCACATCTCGACCGGTGGCGGCGCGAGCCTGGAGCTGCTCGAGGGCAAGGAGCTCCCCGGCCTCACGGTGCTCGCCGACTGAGCCGAAGGTGCAGCGACGGCGGAGCGCCGAGGAACGAGGCGCACCGCCGGGAGCAAACCGCAGACTCAGGCGGAGACAAGCACTGCCTGAGTCCCACCCGCTGACCTGACGTACCTCCGAACAGAAAGAAGAAGCACGTGGCTACCACCCGCACGCCGCTGATGGCGGGCAACTGGAAGATGAACCTGGACCACCAGCAGGCGATCAGCACGGTCCAGAAGCTGTCCTGGACCCTGAAGGACGCCAAGCACGACTACGCCGCGGTGGAGGTGGCGGTCATCCCGCCGTTCACCGACCTGCGCTCGGTGCAGACGCTGGTCGACGCCGACAAGCTGGAGATCGTCTACGGCGCCCAGGACCTGTCCCGGCACGAGTCCGGCGCCTACACGGGCGAGATCTCGGGCACGATGCTGAACAAGCTCGGCTGCACCTACGTGGTCATCGGCCACTCGGAGCGCCGTGAGTACCACGCCGAGTCGGACGACGTCGTCAACGCCAAGGTGCGCGCCGCGTTCGCGCACGGCCTGACCCCGATCCTGTGCGTCGGCGAGGGCCTGGAGGTCCGCAAGGCGGGCAACCAGGTCTCGCACACCCTCGCGCAGGTCGAGGCCGCGCTGGCCGACGTGCCGAGCGAGCAGATCGCCAAGATCGTCATCGCCTACGAGCCCGTCTGGGCCATCGGCACCGGCGAGGTCGCCACGCCGGACGACGCGCAGGAGGTCTGCGGCGCGATCCGCCGCGTGCTGGGCGAGCTGTGCGACGAGGGCGCCGCGGCCGGCGTCCGCGTGCTGTACGGCGGCTCGGTCAAGTCGGGCAACGTCGCGCAGATCATGGCGCAGCCCGACGTCGACGGCGCCCTGGTGGGCGGCGCGAGCCTGGACCCCGAGGAGTTCGCGAAGATCGCGCGCTACCAGTCCCACGTCGTCGCCTGAGACCAGAGCGCAGCGCAGGGTGAGGGCTGAGGTACGAGGCACTCGCCCGGAGCGGAGCGGCGGTCTCAGGCGACAGAAAGCAGAGTCTGAGACCTGACCGCAGCGCAGGGTGAGGGCTGAGGTACGAGGCACTCGCCCGGAGCGGAGCGGCGGTCTCAGGCGACAGAAAGCAGAGTCTGAGACCTGACCGCACCGCCTACCCCGCGCACATGTCAGACCCACAGGTCACGGGAGTGATCTGTGGGTCTGACACGTTCGGTCGTGAGACCGTCCCGCAACCTGCCTGAGGTACCCTCACTCGGGCGCGATGTTCCGCGTGCGACGTCTGATCCGGGTCCCATAAACCCCTGATCAGGGGGTTCGCACTGTGAGGTACGTCTCGCTTACTCTTGACCCGAATCCGCCGCCGGGAGAACGCCCGGCACATCTACAACCGAGGACGTGAACCGTGGACGCGCTCCGCATCATCCTGGAAGTCCTGCTGGTCCTGACCAGCGGCTTTCTCACCATGCTCATCCTGCTCCACAAGGGCAAGGGTGGCGGTCTGTCCGACATGTTCGGTGGCGGTATCTCGATGGGCGCCGGTTCGTCCGGCGTGGCCGAGCGGAACCTCAATCGCATCACAATCGCCTTCGCCCTCGTGTGGGCCGTGGTGATCGTCCTGCTCGGACTCATCCAGAAGGTCAGCTGACCCGGTCGCCAAGCGCCTAGCAGCTGACGGCCACACACAGAGGGGACGACAGACGTGGCATCAGGCGGTCATGCGATTCGGGGGAGCCGGGTAGGCGCCGGCCCTCTCGGAGAGACGGAGCGGGGCGACACCGCCCCGCGTGTCCGAGTTTCTTACTGGTGTGCCAACGGGCACGAGACAGCACCGAGCTTCTCGGTGGGCGAGGACGTCGAGGCCCCTGCGCAGTGGGACTGCCCGCGGTGCGGCTTCCCCGCAGGCATGGACCCGGTGAACCCGCCGAGTCCGGTACGGAACGAGCCGTACAAGACGCACCTCGCCTACGTGAAGGAGCGCAGGTCCGACGAGGACGGCGCCGCCCTTCTCGAGGAGGCGCTGGAGGCGCTTCGCGTCCGCCGTGGCGGCCGCGTAGCACGCTAAGAGATTTACACGCGGCGAACTAGCACCGTAGCGAAATGGAACGGGAGCGGGACAAGAACCCTGATCAGGGTCTTCGTCCCGCTCCCGTTCCACGTCGCCCTGGTTCTACTCCGGCGAGGTGGCGCCGGCGGCGTCCAGGTCCAGGAGCCAGAGGGTCCGGGCCTGCCCGACGGCGCCCGCCGCGGGCACCTCGGTGACCGGGTCGCCCGCCAGCGCCGCCGCCACGCGGTCTGCCTTCTCGGCGCCGGCCGCGACGACCCACACCTCGCGGGCCGCCCGGATGGCGTCGAACGTGAGGGAGACCCGCTCCGGTGGGGGCTTGGGCGAGCCGTGCACGCCCGTGGTCGTGCCCTGCGCCGTGAGGCCCTCGTGGCCGGGGAACAGGGACGCGACATGCCCGTCGGGGCCCATGCCGAGCAGCAGCACGTCGAACGCCGGGACGGCCGGGGCCGCTCCCTGCGCGTGCTCGGCGAGCAGCGCGGCGTAGGCCGCGGCGCCCTCCTCCGGCGTCGCGACCGACGTCGGACCCGGCATGGGGTGGACGTTGGCCGCGGGGAGCCCGTGCTCGGCGACCAGGCCGTCGAGCAGCGCCTCGCGCGCCTGCGTCTCGTTGCGGTCGGGGTCGCCGTCCGGCAGGAACCGTTCGTCGCCCCACCACAGGTGCACTCCCGACCAGTCCACGGCCGGCACCAGCGGGCTCGCGGCGACTGCCGCGAGCGTCGCGATGCCGACCGTGCCGCCCGTGAGGACGACATGGACGGGGGAGCGGACCGACTGCACGTCCAGGACGCGCGTCAGCAGCCGCGCGGCGGCGGCCTGCGCCAGCACCTCCTTGTCGGGGTGCACGACGACGAGCCGCACGCCGGGCGCCTCCGTCATCAGGCCGCCGTCCGGTTGGTGACGTGCCCCAGACCCCGCGTGAGGACCTCCTCGAAGACCTCGTCCGGGTCGAGCCGGCGCAGCTCCTCGATCAGGGCCTCGTTGAGCGCGCGGATCGGCAGCGCGATCCGCCGCGCGGGCTTGCCCGGCTGCGTGATCGTGACGGTCCGGCCGTCCGGGCGGTCCAGCACGATGGGCCCGCTCCTGCGCTCCAGGACCACGCGCGTGATGGCGTCGTCGCTGGCGGTGCGCACCACCTCGGCCGGGCAGTTCAGCCGGGCACCCAGCCAGGCCGCGAGCAGGTCGAGCGACGTGTGCCGCTTCTGCCCCTCGACCGTGACGGACAGCACCGGCTCGAACGGCGGCTGCTCGACGGCGGCCGCGATGAGCGCCCGCCACAGCGTGACGCGCGCCCACGCGAGGTCGGTGTCCCCGGGGGCGTACGTCCCGGCGAGGTTGCCCAGCATCTCCTGCGGGTGCTTCGCCGTGGTGCTGTCGATGATCCGGCGGGTCGCCATGGCGCCCACCGGGTCCTGCGACGGCACCTCGGGTGCCTCGCGCGGCCACCAGGCCACGATCGGCGCGTCGGGCAGCAGGAGCGGCATCACCAGCGTGTCGGCCCGCGCCAGGAGCGGCTTGGAGGCACGCAGCACCACCACCTCGGAGGCGCCGGCGTCACCGCCCACGCGGATCTGCGCGTCCAGGTGCGTGCTGCTGCCCTCGGCCGCCGGGGCGACGACGATGACGCGGCACGGGTGCTCGCGGCTCGCGTCGTTGGCGGCCTCGACCGACTCCTCGATGTCGCCCTCGTCGGCCAGGACCACGAGGGTCAGCACGCGGCCCAGGGCCACCGCGCCGCCCTCGTCGCGCAGGCGCACCAGACGCTTGTTGACCTGGTTGGTCGTGGTGTCCGGCATGTCGATGATCACGGTCGCCTCCAGACCCTGCCGTCGCGCTCCATCATGGCGTCGGCCGACGGCGGACCCCAGGTGCCGGAAGCGTAGGGCTCCGGCTGACCCTTGCGCGCCCAGTAGGACGTGATCGGGTCGAGGATCTTCCAGGAGAGCTCGACCTCCTCGCGCGTCGGGAAGAGCGGCGGGTCGCCGAGCAGCACGTCCAGGATGAGGCGCTCGTAGGCCTCGGGGGAGGACTCGGTGAACGAGTGGCCGTACCCGAAGTCCATCGTCACGTCACGCACCTGCATCGCCGTGCCCGGCACCTTGGCCCCGAACCGCATGGTGACGCCCTCGTCGGGCTGCACACGGATGACCAGGGCGTTGTTGCCGAGCTCGGACGTCAGCGACGTCTCGAAGGGCAGGTGAGGCGCCTTCTTGAACACCACGGCCACCTCGGTGACGCGGCGGCCCAGGCGCTTGCCGTGCCGCAGGTAGAACGGGACGCCCGCCCAACGGCGGTTGTCGACGTCCACCCGGATGGCGGCGAAGGTCTCCGTGGTGGAGTCCTTCGCGATGCCGTCCTCCTCGAGGAAGCCGGGCACCTCCTCGCCACCCTGCCAGCCGGCCTCGTACTGGCCGCGGGCCGTGTGCTTGCCGAGGTCGTGGGGCAGCCGCACCGACGAGAGCACCTTGATCTTCTCGGCCCGCAGCTCGGCGGCGTCGAAGTTGCGGGGCTCCTCCATGGCCACCAGCGCCAGGAGCTGGATCAGGTGGTTCTGGATGACGTCGCGCGCGGCGCCGATCCCGTCGTAGTACCCGGCGCGGCCACCGATGCCGATGTCCTCGGCCATGGTGATCTGGACGTGGTCCACGTAGTTCGAGTTCCACAGGGGCTCGAACATGGTGTTCGCGAAGCGCAGCGCCAGGAGGTTCTGGACCGTCTCCTTGCCCAGGTAGTGGTCGATGCGGAACACCGAGTCCGGGTCGAAGACCTTGGACACGACCGCGTCGAGCTCCTTGGCGCTGGCCAGGTCGTGCCCGAACGGCTTCTCGATGACGACGCGCCGCCAGGCGTGCACGCCGTCGCCGTCCGCGTCGTCGTCGGGCCGCGACAGCCCGTGCTTGGAGAGCTGCTCGCACACCACGGGGAACGCCGACGGCGGCACCGACAGGTAGAACGCGTGGTTGCCGCCCGTGCCGCGCTCCTTGTCGAGCGTCTCGACGGTCTCACGCAGGCGCTCGAACGCGTCGTCGTCGTCGAAGGAGCCCTGGACGAACCGGATGCCCTCGGCGAGCTGGCGCCACGTGGCCTCGCGGAAGGGGGTACGGGCGTACTCCTTGACGGCGTCGTGCACCACCTGCGCGAAGTCCTGGTCCTCCCAGTCGCGCCGCGCGAAGCCCGTCAGGGCGAAGCCCGGCGGCAGGAGGCCGCGGTTGGCGAGGTCGTAGACGGCGGGCATGAGCTTCTTGCGCGACAGGTCGCCCGTCACGCCGAAGATCACGAGCCCGCTCGGCCCCGCGATGCGCGGGAGCCGCAGGTCGAGGGGGTCGCGCAGGGGGTTGACCCCCTGCGCGATCTTGGCCGGCCTCACCGCTCGCCGCCCCCTGCCCCGGCCCCGTCGAGGCCGGTCTTGGTGGTCGTCAGGAGCTCGTCCCAGCTGACCTCGAACTTCGTCACGCCCTCGTCCTCCAGCTGTGCGGTCACCTCGTCCATGGAGATGCCCTGCGCCTCGACGGCCGCGATGGTCGCGGCCGCCTGCTCGCCGGAGCCGGTCACGGTGTCCGCGAGCACGATGCCATGGTCGGCGAACGCGTCGAGCGTCTTCTCGGGCATCGTGTTCACGACGCCGGCCACCACGAGCTCGTCCACGTACATCGTGTCGCGGTAGGCCGGGTCCTTCACGCCGGTCGACGCCCACAGCGGCCGCTGCGGCTGCGCGCCGGCCGCCGCGAGGGCGGCCCAGCGCTCACCGGAGAAGACCTCCTCGTAGGCGGCGAAGGCCAGGCGGGCGTTCGCGATGGCGGCCTGGCCGCGCAGCGCGAGCGCCTCGTCGGTGCCGACGGCGGTCAGCCGCTTGTCGACCTCGGAGTCCACGCGGGACACGAAGAACGACGCGACCGAGCCGATCACGGACAGGTCGTGACCCGCCTCCTTGGCCTGCTCCAGGCCGGCCAGGAAGGCGTCCATGACGGCCCGGTACCGCTCGATCGAGAAGATCAGCGTGACGTTGACGCTGATGCCCTTGGCGAGGGTCGACGTGATGGCCGGCAGGCCCTCCACCGTGGCGGGGATCTTGATCATCACGTTGGGCCGCGCGACGGTCTCCCACAGCCGTACGGCCGTGGTCTCCGTCGCCGCGGTGTCGCGGGCCAGCCGGGGGTCCACCTCGATGGACACGCGGCCGTCCACGGCGCCGGTGGCGTCGTAGACGGGGCGCAGCAGGTCCGCGGCGTCGCGCACGTCGTCCGTGGTGATGCGCTCGACCGCGGACTCGACGTCGGACCCGGCGAGCTCGCTCAGCGTGCCCGCGTAGGCGTCGCCGTGCGCGAGCGCGGCGGCGAAGATCGTCGGGTTGGTCGTCACGCCCACGACGTTCCTGCTGGTCATGAGCTCGGCGAGGTTGCCGGTGCGCAGCCGCTCACGGGACAGGTCGTCGAGCCAGATGGCGACACCCGCCTCGGACAGCCGCTCGGTGGGGCTGACGTTCTCGCTGCTGTCGCTGGTGCTGTCAGTCATCGTGCCCTTCCTCTCTCGTGTCCAGGTGTTCCGGCGCGGTTCAGGACGCCGCCTCGATCGACTCCTTGGCGGCCTGGGCGACCGCCTCGGAGGTGATGCCGTACTCGGCGTAGAGCGTCTTGTAGTCCGCCGAGGCGCCGTAGTGCTCGAGCGAGACGATGCGGCCGGCGTCGCCGACGACCTCGCGCCAGCCCTGCGCCACGCCGGCCTCGACCGAGACGCGGGCCTTCACACCGGACGGGATGACCGACTCGCGGTAGGCCTCGTCCTGCTGGTCGAACCACTCGCGCGAGGGCATGGAGACCACGCGGGCCTGGATGCCGTCGGCGGCGAGGATCGCGCGCGCCTCGACGGCGAGCTGCACCTCGGACCCGGTGCCCACGAGGACGACGTCGGGCGTGCCGTCGGTGTCCAGGAGGACGTAGCCGCCCTTGAGGGTGCCCTCGGCGCCGGCGAAGCCGTCGGTGCCGCGCGGGTACGTGGGCACGTTCTGCCGGGTCAGCACGATGCCGGCCGGGTTCTTCGTGTTCTCGAGGATCCCGCGCCACGCCCAGGCGGTCTCGTTCGCGTCGGCCGGGCGGACGACGTCGAGGTTCGGGATGGCGCGCAGCGCCGCGAGGTGCTCGACCGGCTGGTGGGTCGGGCCGTCCTCGCCGAGGCCGATCGAGTCGTGCGTCCAGACGAAGGTGGTCGGGATGCTCATCAGCGCGGCCAGGCGCACCGAGGCACGCATGTAGTCGGCGAACTGCAGGAACGTACCGCCGTAGGGGCGGGTCAGGCCGTGCAGCACGATGCCGTTCAGGATCGAGCCCATGGCGTGCTCGCGGATGCCGAAGTGCAGGGTGCGGCCGTAGGGGTCGCCCGGGAACTTCTTGGTCGCGTGCTCGGTCGGCACGAACGACGGCACGCCGTCCATGGTCGTGTTGTTCGAGCCGGCGAGGTCGGCGGAGCCGCCCCACAGCTCGGGCAGCACGTCCTTGAGCGCGGTCAGCACCTTGCCCGACGCCGCACGGGTCGCGACGCCCTTCTCGCTCGCCTCGAACTCGGGCAGCGACTCGGCCCAGCCCTCGGGCAGCTCGTGGGCACGCAGGCGCTTCAGGAGCGCGGCCTGCTCCGGGTTGGCCTCGGACCAGGCGGTGAAGGCCGCCTCCCAGGCCTCACGCTCGGTGGCCTGGCGCTGGGCGACGGAGCGCGTGTACGCGAGCACCTCGTCGTCGATCGCGAACGTGGCCTCGGGGTCCAGACCGAGCGCGGACTTGAGGCCCTTGACCTCGTCGGCGCCCATGGCCGAGCCGTGGATGCCGCCCGTGTTCTGCTTGGTGGGCGACGGCCAGCCGATGATGGTGCGCAGCGCGATGATCGACGGCTTGCCGGTCTCGGCCTTGGCGGCGTCCAGCGCCGCGGCCAGCGCGTCGGTGTCCTCCGCGTAGCCGGCGCCGCCCGAGGTCCAGTCCACGCGCTGGGTGTGCCAGCCGTAGGCCTCGTAGCGCTTCAGCACGTCCTCGGTGAAGGCGATGTTGGTGTCGTCCTCGATCGAGATCTTGTTGTCGTCCCAGATCACGATCAGGTTGCCGAGCTGCTGGTGACCGGCCAGCGACGAGGCCTCGGAGGTCACGCCCTCCTGCAGGTCGCCGTCGGAGGCGATGACGTACACGTGGTGGTCGAACGGGGACTCGCCGGGGGCGGCGGCCGGGTCGAGCAGACCCCGCTCGCGGCGCGAGGCGAACGCCATGCCGACGGAGGAGGCGAGGCCCTGGCCCAGCGGGCCCGTCGTGATCTCGACGCCGGCGGTGTGGCCGAGCTCGGGGTGGCCCGGGGTCTTGGAGCCCCAGGTACGCAGAGCCCCGAGGTCCTCCATCTCCAGGCCGTAGCCCGCGAGGAAGAGCTGCAGGTAGATCGTCAGCGACGAGTGTCCGGCGCTCAGCACGAAGCGGTCGCGGCCGATCCAGTCGGGGTCCGACGGGTCGTGGCGCATGGCCTTCTGGAAGAGGAGGTACGCGGCCGGCGCGAGCGAGATCGCGGTTCCGGGGTGTCCGTTGCCCACCTTCTCGACGGCGTCCGCAGCCAGCGCCTTGATGGCCTTGACCGCTCGCTCGTCGAGCTCCGACCACTCAAGGGGCTTCAGCACGGGGTCGAAAGCGTTCACGAGTCCTCTTTCTCTCCGCCGGCGGCACTCGTCCTGGTCCGGAGAGCGGACGCGCTGGAGAGCCGCGCAGCGTGCGTGCGGCGGCGGCGGGATGCCTGCCGCCCTTCGTTCGATGGCGTCAACAACCCTATACGCGCGCGTAATCCGTTGCGCAGGGCTGTCCACGGACTGTTCGTCCCGGGCTGCGGCGGACAAATCTCACAGGGCCGGACGGGAATGCGGTGCGCGACCCGGTCACCCCGCGACGTACCATGGGCACGCACCCGACCGGCAACAGCGCCGACCAGGTGCGTTACCGACTTCCAGGACCCTCCCGAACGGAACTGCGACGCGCGTGAGAACGAGCCACCCGACGACCGGCCAGACCGCGCGTCCCCAGACGTCCGGGCACGACGCACCGGACGCCGCCGTCGAGCAGCGTCCCGGGGGCTGGTTCATGCGCCGCGCCGGCGCCTACGTCGCCCTGACCAAGCCCCGCGTCATCGAGCTGCTGCTCGTCACGACGGTGCCTACCATGATCCTGGCCGCCGACGGCCTGCCCAGCTTCTGGCTGATCGTCGCCACGCTGATCGGCGGCGCCGGCGCCGCCGGCAGCGCCAACGCGTTCAACATGTGGTGGGACCGGGACATCGACCAGGTGATGAACCGCACCAAGAAGCGCCCGCTGGCCACGGGCGAGATCACGCCGCGCGCCGGCCTGGTGTTCGCCTCGATCCTCGGCCTGCTGTCGCTCGCGTGGTTCGCGCTGGTGATCAACTGGGCCGCGATGTGGCTCACGCTGGGCGCCATCGCGATCTACGTCGTGGGCTACACGATGATCCTCAAGCGCCGCACCCCGCAGAACATCGTGTGGGGCGGCATCGCGGGCTGCATGCCGGTGTTCATCGGCTGGGCCTCGGTCACCGGCGGGCTGAGCTGGGCGGCGCTGGCGCTGTTCGGCATCATCTTCTTCTGGACGCCGCCGCACTACTGGCCGCTGTCGATCAAGTTCAAGAAGGACTACGCGAACGCCAACGTGCCGATGCTCCCCGTGGTCAGCGACGACAAGCGCGTCGCGGCCGAGATGGTGGGCTACACGATCGCGATGATCGCCTGCTCGCTGGCGCTCACCCCGCTCGCGGGCATGTCCTGGGTGTACACCGTGGTGGCCGCGGTGCTGGGCGGCTGGTTCCTCTGGTCCACGATCGCCATGCTGCGCCGGGCGCAGGGCAAGGCCAGCGGCAAGCTGGGCGCCATGAAGGTGTTCCACGGCTCGATCACGTACCTGTCGCTGCTCTTCGTCGCGGTCGCGGTCGACGTCTTCCTGCCCTTCTGATCACCCGTCCTGGGGCCCGGACCAGACCTCTGCATAGCGGGGGTCATGATTCGGCCAGGCCACTTGTCGCCGCCTAGGCTGGGCGCGTGACCGAGACCCCTGCCGACCGAACCACCGAAACCGCAGACCAGCCCACCGCGCAGTCCGCGGGCTACTCGTCGGGCCTGCCGACGGCGTCCGCCGTCGTCCCCGAGAGCGACCTCGCGCCCCGTCGCGCCGCGCGCGAGAAGTCGCGCGTCGCCCCCGACTACGCGCGGGCCTGGCTCCTGCTGTCCGCCATGCGCACCGAGCTCTTCGACAAGGCGCAGCTCTCCCGGGCGGACCAGGTCATCCTCGACTGCGAGGACGCGATCGACGACTCGCTCAAGGACGAGGCGCGCGAGAACGTCATCCGGTGGATCAAGAACGGCGGCAGCGCCTGGGTCCGGATCAACGACCGCACCGCACCCTCCTGGGCCGACGACGTGGCCTACCTGCGCGGGCTCGAGGGCCTCAACGGTGTGATGCTCGCCAAGACGGAGAGCGCGGACGACGTCGTCGACACCGCGCAGCGGCTCGGCGGCGACGTGCCCGTGATCCCGCTGGTGGAGTCGGCCCTCGGCATCGAGGAGGCCGTGCACATCGCCCGGGCGCGCGGCGCGTTCCGGCTCGCGTTCGGCTCGGGCGACTACCGCCGCGACACCGGCGCCGCCAACGAGCCGATGGCCATGGCGTACCCGCGCACGCGCCTCGTGGTCGCCAGCCGCATCGGCGGCCTGCCCGGCCCCGTGGACGGTCCCACGGTCGGCTCCTCGCACGCGCTGCTGCGCGAGCAGTCGGCCGACGCCGTGGGCCTCGGCATGACCGGCAAGCTCTGCCTCGACTTCGAGCAGTCGGCCGTCATCAACGAGTCGTTCGCGCCGACGTCGTCCGACGTCGCCTGGGCGGTCGACTTCTTCGCCGAGTTCGAGGCGGCCGGCTCCGTGATCCGCGACGGCAGCGACAAGCCGCGCCTCGCGCGTGCCCAGGTGATCCGCTCGCGGGCCGAGCTGTTCGGGATCAACCCCTCCTGACCACCGGTGGGTGCCGCCTCCGGCGCGCCCCGCCCGCTTCACCCGCCCCCGCTCGGCATGATGGGCCGGTGTCCTCAGCACTGGCCCATCCGTCGTTCCGTGAGAACCACCCCGGCCCGCCGCCCACCGCGGTCGAGACCGGTCGGCTCGACCGTGCGCTGCGGGACTACCTCGCGCACCTGAGCGTGGAGCGCGGCCTCTCGGCCAACACCGTCGCCGCCTACCGGCGCGACCTCGTGCGCTACGTGGCCTACCTGGACACGGCCGGCCGCAGCGGCCTGTCGGGCGTGACGGAGTCCGACGTCACCGCCTTCGTCGAGTCGGTGCGTCAGGGGACCGACGGCGGCCGGCCGCTGTCGCCGTCGTCCACCGCCAGGGCGCTGGCCGCCGTGCGCGGCTGGCACCGGTTCGCGCAGGCCGAGGGCCTCGCCGTGGACGACCCGTCCGCCGAGGTGCGCGCCCCGACCCAGATGCGGCGGCTGCCGCACGCCCTGTCCGTCGACGACGTCGCCGGACTGCTCGACGCCGCGGGCACCGGCGACGGGCCGCTGCCGCTGCGGGACCGGGCGCTGCTGGAGCTGCTGTACGCCACGGGCGCACGGATCTCCGAGATCGTGGGGCTCGACGTCGACGGCGTGGGGGACAGCACCGCCGTCCGGCTGCTCGGCAAGGGGTCCAAGGAGCGGGTGGTGCCCGTGGGCTCGTTCGCCCGCGACGCCCTGGAGGCCTACCTGGTGCGGGCCCGTCCCGCGCTGGCCGCGGCCGGCCGGGGCACGCCCGCCCTGTTCCTCAACACGCGCGGCGCGCGCATGTCGCGGCAGACCGCCTGGGCCGCGCTGCAGGCCTCCGCCGCGCGGGCCGGGCTCACAAAGCACGTCTCGCCGCACACCCTGCGGCACTCGTTCGCGACCCACCTGCTGTCCGGCGGGGCCGACGTCCGCGTGGTGCAGGAGCTGCTGGGACATGCCTCGGTCACCACCACGCAGATCTACACGATGGTCACCCCCGACGCCCTGCGCGAGGTGTACGCCGCCGCCCACCCCCGGGCGCGCTAGCCGAACGACGCCACGCCGGGGCTTCGAGCCGGGCAGCGCCCACACTCTGGTATAGCGTGGCGGGCGTGAGCGAGGCACCCAGCCCGGAGGGAGCGAGCACGATGACCGACATTCTTCTCGGCAAGACGGTCGTCGGCGCTCCCGACGACTCGGAGATCGTGCGCGACGTCGTGGGGCGGGTCATGCCGGACCTGCCCGAGCCGGCGCCCCTGGCGAGCCACGGCCCGGCGCGCATCATCGCGATGTGCAACCAGAAGGGCGGCGTGGGCAAGACCACGACGACGATCAATCTCGGCGCGTGCCTGGCGGAGTACGGGCGCAAGGTGCTGCTGGTCGACTTCGACCCGCAGGGCGCCGCGTCGGTCGGCATCGGCGTCAACCCGCACGAGCTCGACCTGACGGTCTACAACCTGCTCATGGAGCGGGGCGTGGAGGTCGGCGACGTCGTGCTGCCGTCGGGCATCGAGAACCTCGACGTGCTGCCCGCGAACATCGACCTGTCGGCCGCGGAGGTGCAGCTCGTGGGCGAGGTCGCCCGGGAGTCGGTGCTGGCCCGCGCCCTGCGCCCGGTGATCGACGACTACGACGTGATCCTCATCGACTGCCAGCCGAGTCTCGGGCTGCTCACCGTGAACGCTCTGACGGCGGCGCACGGCGTGCTGATCCCGCTGGAGTGCGAGTTCTTCGCGCTGCGCGGCGTCGCGCTGCTGGTCGAGACCATCGAGAAGGTGCGGGACCGGCTCAACCCGGCCCTCGAGATCGACGGTATCCTCCCGACCATGTACGACTCGCGCACCCTCCACTCCCGGGAGGTCGTGGCCCGGGTGCACGAGGCCTTCGGCGACACTCTGCTGCACTCGATCATCGGGCGCACGGTCAAGTTCCCTGACGCCACGGTCGCAGCCGAGCCCATCACCGCGTACGCCCCGGGGCACCCCGGCGCCGCCGCGTACCGTCAGCTCGCCCGGGAGCTCGTGGCCCGTGGCGACGCTGCCTGAGGCGGAGGTGGCGCAGAGGGCCGACGTCGTGCAGGTGACGGCGGAGCCTGAGGTGGCGCAGCCGGCCGACGTCGTCGAGGCGCAGCCCGCCGAGCGGTCGTCGTCGCGCATGTTCCAGGTGCGGCTGCACAACTTCGAGGGCCCGTTCGACCTGCTGCTCTCGCTCATCGCCAAGCACCAGATGGATGTCACCGAGGTGGCGCTCGCGGTGGTGACCGACGAGTTCGTGGCGCACATCCGCGAGGCGGAGCGGGCCTCCCGCGAGGCCGCCGAGCGCGGTGAGGTGCACGAGTCGTGGGACCTCGGCGTGGCCAGCGAGTTCCTGGTGATCGCCGCGACCCTGCTGGACCTCAAGGCCGCGCGCCTGCTGCCCGGCGTCGTCGACGAGGACGCCGAGGACCTGGAGCTGCTGGAGGCCCGCGACCTGCTGTTCGCCCGGCTGCTGCAGTACCGCGCGTACAAGGAGGTTTCCAAGGTCCTCGCGGACCAGATGGCGTCGACCGGACGGCGCGTGCCGCGTCTCGCGCCGCTGGAGCCGCACCTGGCCGCGATCCTGCCGGAGCTGGTCTGGGACACGACGCCGGAGCGGCTGGCCGAGCTCGCCGCGAAGGTGCTCGCGCCCAAGCCGCCGCCCGTGGTCGGGCTGGCGCACCTGCACGGCTCCGCGGTCAGCGTGCGCGAGGAGGCCGGCGTCATCGTCAAACGGCTGCGGGCCGAGCGCTCGGTGACGTTCCGCTCGCTCACGGCCGGGACGGAGCGCCTGGTGACCGTGGCCCGGTTCCTGGCGCTGCTGGAGCTGTTCCGCGACGCCCTGGTCGGGTTCGAGCAGGTCAGCCCGCTGGGCGAGCTGACGGTCCGGTGGACCGCCGGGCCCGACGACGGCGGCAAGTACCTCGACCCCGCGGCCGGCCCGAGCGAGTTCGACGAGGACGACGCCCCGGCGCCCGCGGAACCGGCGACCGCCACCACGGCAGCCGAGGACACCACAGCAGCCGAGGACACCACAGCAGACGCGACAGCGGCGCACGCGGACCTCGCGGGGCCCGGAACGGAGGCGACGGCATGACCGTCGAGGAACAGGCACCGCAGTCCGAGCTGGACGCCGGGACCGCCGCCGTCGCGACCCCCGCACCCGAGGAGCCGGTGCTCGTCGACGTGCACACCCTCCCGGGCGGCGCGCACGCAGCGGTCGAGGCCGTGCTCATGGTGGCGGACGCGCCGATCGGCGCCGACCGGATCGCGGCCGCGCTGAACCTGACGCAGGACGAGACCGACGACATCCTGCACGAGCTGGCCGACGAGTACGCCGGCCACCTCGGCTCGCGCCCGCGTGGGTTCGAGCTGCGCCGCACGGTCGACGGCTGGCGCATCTACTCCTCGACCGCGCACGCCGACCCCGTGGGGCGCTTCGTGCTGGACGGCCAGTCGGCCAAGCTGAGCCAGGCCGCGCTGGAGACGCTCGCCGTGATCGCGTACCGTCAGCCGGTGACGCGTGGCCAGATGAGCGCAGTGCGTGGCGTGAGCGTCGACGGCGTGGTGCGCACCCTGCTGACCCGCGGGCTGATCGCCGAGATCGGCCAGGATCCCAGCACGGGTGCGGTTCTGTTCGGAACCACGGGATACTTCTTGGAGCGGATGGACTTCTCGTCGCTCGACGAGCTGCCCCCGCTGGCGCCGCACCTGCCGGACCTGGACATGATCGACGGCCTCGACGGGCTGGACTCCTAGTCCTGCCCGAGGCCCCCACGCCGGCCACGCGCGCCCTTTCCTGTAGATCTTCCCCCGTACCGAGAGACGAATCATGAGTAACGAACGCCGCGGCGGGAGCCGCCGCGAGTCCGGTGACGGCCAGCAGCCGCGCCGTCCTGCCCGTTCCGGCAAGCCGGGCGGCAAGCAGGGCGGTCAGAACTTCCGTGGGGGCAGCTCCGCGAAGAGCCGCGCCCAGGCCAACGCGCCGCGCCGTCGGCCCGCCAAGCCCACCGAACCGGCCCGTGACGTCCACGTCGAGGACGGTGTGCGCCTGCAGAAGGTGCTCGCGCAGGCAGGGCTGGGCTCGCGCCGCGCGTCGGAGGAGCTGATCGCGAACGGGCACGTCGAGGTGGACGGGCAGATCGTCACCGAGCTGGGCGTGCGGGTGGACCCCGCCACGGCCGTCATCCACGTGGACGGGCTGCGCATCCAGCTCGACCAGGACAAGGTGACGATCGCGCTGAACAAGCCGCTCGGCGTCGTCTCCACGATGGACGACCCCAAGGGCCGCCCGACGGTCGCGGACCTGATCAAGAACCGCGAGGAGCGCCTGTTCCACGTGGGCCGGCTCGACGCCGACAGCGAGGGTCTGCTCCTGCTGACGAACGACGGCGAGCTCGCCAACCGCCTGTCGCACCCCAAGTACCAGATCGCCAAGACCTACCTGGTCACGGTCGAGGGCGAGGTCTACCCGCGCGTGGGCCGCGAGCTGCTGAAGGGGGTCGAGCTGGAGGACGGCGTCGCGAAGATGGACGCCGTGCACGTGCTCCAGCAGATCGACGGCCTGGCGATGCTCGAGGTCGTGCTGCACGAGGGGCGCAACCGCATCGTGCGCCGCATGTTCGACGCCGTCGGGCACCCGGTCAAGCGCCTGGTGCGCACGCGGATCGGTCCCATCCCGCTGGGCGACCTGAAGGCAGGCCGCACCCGCGTGCTGGGCCGGACCGAGCTCGGCACCCTCATGGGTGCGGTAGACCTGTAACCTCTCCCGCTGAGTGCTGGCTATTTGCGCCTGACGAGCACTCCGAAGCACAGATACCCAGCACTCAACGGAAATGAGCGAACCTGTGACCAGCCCCGTAGTGATCGCCATCGACGGGCCGTCGGGCTCCGGCAAGTCGAGCGTGTCGAAGGCGGTCGCGGCGCGGCTCGGCCTGGCCTACCTCGACACGGGGGCCATGTACCGGGCGGCCACGGTGTGGAGCATGGAGACGGCGGACCTGGCCGACGCCGCGGCGGTCACCGCCGCGGTGGGCGTGATGCCGCTGGTCATGGGGCTGGACCCGGAGGCGCCGGGCGTGGAGCTGGACGGCCGCGACGTGGCCGAGGTCATCCGCACCACCGAGGTCACGACCAACGTGTCGAAGGTGGCGTCCAACCTGGACGTGCGTGCCGAGCTCAAGCGGCTCCAGCGCGCCATCATCGACCAGGAGTCGGGTCCGGCGGCCGTGCAGTCGGGCGGCCGCGGGATCGTGGCCGAGGGCCGCGACATCACGACGGTCGTGGCGCCCGACGCCGACGTCCGCGTGCTGCTCATCGCCTCGGAGGAGGCGCGCCTGCGGCGCCGGTCCCTGGAGGTGCACGGCGCGGCGGACGCGAGCGCGGTGGAGGCAACGAAGGACCAGGTGCTGCGCCGCGACCAGGACGATGCCAAGGTGACGCAGTTCCTGGTCGCCGCGGACGGCGTGGTGACCGTCGACTCCAGCGACCTCGACTTCGAGCAGACGGTCGACGCCGTGCTGGCCGTCGTCGCGCAGGTGACGGGTCGCGAGGTCGCGCCGTCCGCGTGAGCCGGAGCTGAGCCGCGGCGACCCGGGACTACTCCCGGGTCGCCGCGCGGGCTCCCGCCACGCCGGCCGCGACCAGCACGACGGCACAGGCCGCGACGATGCCCGCGAACGGCAGCCACGGGATCGTCAGCGGTGCGGCCGGCACCTCGCGCACCACGGCCTGGCGGACGAGCCATCCGACGAAGCCGGTGATCGAGCCACCCACGAGCAGGGCCGCGACGCCGGTGAAGCTGGTCTCCCAGACCGCCGCACGGCGCACCTGCGCGGGCGTCGCGCCCAGGAGGCGGGCGGTGCCGAGCTGGCGGCGTCGCTGCGCGGAACCGATGAGGATCGCGTTGACCGCGGCGATGGCGGCGTAGACGCCGGCGGGTCCGAGCATGACCCACAGCACGAGTGCGTTCATCGCCCGGGCCTCGCCGGCCACCCGGCCCACCCACTCGTCGGCAGTCTCCACGCCGGCCCCCGTCTCGCGCAGCGCGGCGGCCACCGCGGCGCCGTCGGCGCCGTCGCGGATGACCACGAACACGGTGCCGGTGGGACGCGCGGCACCGGCGACGCCCGGCAGGTCCGCCGGTACCAGCACGTCCGTCCACAGGTCGGGGGCATCGGGCACGACGGCGGCGACGGTCACCTTCGTGCTCGTGTCCCCGACACGCAGGGTCCGGACGTCGCCGATCCCCACGCCGAGGTCGGTCACGTAGGACTCGGTCACCGCGATGGCCGCACCGTGCAGGTCGTCGAGCGAACCCCGCACGGCGCGGAGGCTGCGGGTCTCGGCCGCGGTGTTGACGTCCAGGACCTCGGCCTCGGTGTCACCGTCGCGCCCGAGCCGGATCTGCGCGGTGTGCCGGACGTCGGCCGTCGCGACCCCCGGAGCCGTGGCGACAGCGTGGGCATCGCCCGGAACCTCGGCCACGAGAGGGGCCCTCAGCGCGGCCCGGTCGGCACCCTCGGTCCAGTCCGCCGTGAAGCTCACGGCCAGGAGCAGCGAACCGGCCATGGCGGAGATCGCCACGACCGGCGCGGCCACCGCCGTGGTCATGCGCAGCGACGACCGGGCGTGGTCCCGGGCCAGGCGTGCCGCGGGGTCACGGTCCGCCACGACCCCTCCGACCCACCCTGCCAGGGGCGGGTAGACCAGCCGGCCCACGCCGTTGATCCCGACCACGGCGACGACCGGCAGGAGCATCCCCGCCAGCAGCGCGAAGAGCAGCTCCATCTCGGGCGCGAGGACGGCCGCCCCGACCAGCGCCGCCAGTGCGGAGAGCGCGGCGAGCGCCTCGAGCACGCCGGGTCGCCGTCGCTCCAGCACCGCCTCGCGGAACGCCTCGGCGGGCTGTGTGCGACCGGCACGTCCGCCCGCCCGCCACGCACCGACCAGCGCGACGCCGGCGCCGAGGGGCGCCGCGGCCGACCAGGCCGCGCCCGGCCCCGGCGCCGTCAGGTGGACCGGCGTCAGCCCGGTCAGGTGCAGGAGGCCGAACGCCGGCGGTGTGACCACCGTCGCCAGGACGACACCGAGCACCGTTCCGGCGACAGCCACCACCGCCGCCTCGCCGAGCAGGAGGAGCCGCACCTGCCGGGGTGTGGCACCGATCAGCCGGAGCAGGCCCAGCTCACGGCGCCGGGTCGCCACGACGAACCCGAAGGTGCTCGCCACCACGAACAGCGCCATGAACAGCGAGACACCCGCCATGAAGCCGAAGAGTGACCCGAGGTCGTCCAGCTGCTTGCGGGCCTGGGCCGTGAGCTCCGCGTGGCCGGACGTCGTGTCGAGAGATCCCAGCAGGTTCACGGCCAGACCGATCAGACCGGTGCCGCCGGCGAGGGCCACCATCGCGCCGGCGTACGCCCGCCACGAGTCGCGGGACGTCTTGAGGCTGTGGGTGAGGATCATCGCTCCAGCTCCGTCATCCGTGCCGCGATCTGCGTGGGGTCGCCGCGCCGCATCTGCCCCACCACCAGGCCGTCCGCGAGAAACAGCACGGCGTCGGCGTAGGACGCGGCCAGCGGGTCGTGGGTGACCATCACGACGGTCTGGCCCGAGTCGGCGAGCCCTCGCAGCAGCGCCAGCACGTCGCGGCCCGTGGACCGGTCCAGTGCCCCGGTCGGTTCGTCCGCGAACAGCACGGCGGGGCGGGAGTGCAGGGCGCGGGCGATGGCGACGCGCTGCTGCTGACCACCGGACATCTCGGGCGGACGACGCCGGGCCAGGTCGCGCAGCCCCACCCCGTCCAGGGCGTCGAGCACCGCGGTGCGGTCGACGCGCAGCCCGGCGAGCCGGGCGGGGAGTACGACGTTGTCGAAGGCGGTCAGGGCGTCGAGCAGGTTGTACTGCTGGAACACGAAGCCCATCGTGGTCCGGCGCAGCTTCGTCAGCCGCGTCTTGTCCAGGCCTTTCAGCGGTGTACCGGCGATCGTGACGCCGCCCCTGCTGGGGCGGTCCAGGCCTGCGGCGATCTGCATGAGCGTGGACTTGCCCGAGCCGGAGGGGCCCATGACGGCCGTGAACGTCCCGGCCGGGAAGACGTGGGTGACGCCGCGCAGGGCGTCGACAGTCCCGGACCGGGACCGGTAGGTGCGGGTGATGCCGTCGAGGACGACTGCCGTGTCGGTGGCGGTGCCGTTGGTCATGCCATGAGCGAATCGCAGTCCCGCGGGTGGTACCCGGGCTCGCACGCCACTGATGGGTAGCGTGTGCGCTACCCCGCGGGGCACTCCGGTGTGTCTAGGGTCGTCCCGTGACCTCGCGACCCGACGTGTGGACCGCTCTGCGCGGGCGCCCCTGGCGCTTCCTCGGCTCATCCTGGCCGTGGCGGGCGCTGGCCTACCTGGTGAGCACCGTGCCGGTGGGGCTGGCTGTCGCGACGGCGCTCTTCGTGACAGTCGGTGTGGGCGTGCTGACCGCCGTGCTCGTGGTCGGGGTGTTCGTGCTGGCCGCGCTTCCGCTGATCGCGTCGGTGGTCGCAGACGTCGAACGACGCCGGATGCGGCTCCTGCTGGGCCGGCGGGCGCCGTCGGACGGTGTGCCGTGGCTCACGAGGTTGCGGGCGTCGCGCATCATGCCCGTCGCCTGGCCGGAGGTCGGCTACACGGTGCTGCTGGCCGCCGTGCTCTGGGTCGTCGACGCCGTGGCGCTGAACCTGCTCGTCGTCTTCCCCGGGATCCTGCTGTCCGCTCCGGTCCTGGTCACCTCCGGCGACCCGGTCGACCTGGGCCCGTGGCAGGCGGACACCACGGGTGAGGCGTGGCTCGCGGTCGGGCCGGGCCTGGTGCTCCTGGCGGCCGGCCTGTACGGGGTGACCCTGCTGGCCGCCGCCCAGGCGAGCCTGGCCCGGCTGCTCCTCGACCCGACGCACGCGCGCCTCACCGAGGCCGTCGCCGAGCTGCGGCGTTCACGGGTCGGTCTCGTCGACGCCTTCGAGACCGAGCGGCGCCGCATCGAGCGTGACCTGCACGACGGCGCGCAGCAGCGTCTCGTGGCCCTGACGATGACACTCGGACGGGCCGAGCTGGAGATCTCCGAGGGTGCGGGGCTGAACCTGGTCCGTGAGGCGCACGGACAGGCCGAGGCAGCGCTGGAGGAGCTGCGCAGCACGGTGCGCGGGATCCACCCGCGGGTGCTGGTGGACCATGGCGTGGAGGCGGCGGTGCACGACGTCGCTGATGCGGCCGAGGTCCCTGTCACCGTGGACGTCCGGCTGCCCGGGCGACTGCCGGGACCGGTCGAGGCGGCGGCCTACTTCGTGGTGAGCGAGGCGCTGACGAACGTGGTCCGGCACGCCGCGGCGCGGTCGGTGCGGGTGCACGGCCGTCTCGCGGGCGGCTCCCTCGTGCTGACGGTGCTGGACGACGGCGTCGGCGGCGCGACCGTGCGGTCCGGCGGCGGTCTGGCAGGCCTCGCCCTGCGTGTCGAAGCGCTCGACGGTGAGCTGTCCGTGACCAGCCCGCCCGGCGGCCCGACGGAGGTGCGAGCGACATGGCCGGTTCCCTGAGGATCGTGTTGGCCGAGGACGCCGCCCTGCTTCGCGAAGGCCTGCTGGCGATCCTGGAACGGGCGGGTCACGAGGTGGTCGCCGCGGTCGAGGACGCCGAGGCGCTGCTCGCGTTCGCCGGGCGAGTCCTTCCGGACGTCGTCATCACCGACATCCGGATGCCGCCGACGCACACCGACGAGGGCCTGCGGGCCGCCGTCGAGCTGCGCCGCCGCCATCCGGACCTGGCGGTGCTGGTGCTGTCCGCGTACGTCGCCGACGCCTACGTCGCCGAGCTCCTCGACTCCGCGCCCGGCGGCGGTATCGGCTACCTGCTCAAGGACCGGGTCGGGCACGTGCGCGAGTTCCTGGACAGCCTGGCCCGGGTGTCCGCGGGCGAGATGGTGGTCGACTCGCAGGTGGTGCGCAAGCTCCTCGGTCGGCGGCGGGACGACGGCCCGCTCGCCTCCCTCACGGAGCGCGAGCGGGCGGTCCTCGCCCTCATGGCCGAGGGGCGGACCAACGGTTCGATCGCCGCCGAGCTGTTCGTGTCGGAGGCCGCGGTGCGCAAGCATGTGGGGAACATCTTCGCCAAGCTGCCTCTCGACCCGACGTCGGACCGGCGCGTCTCGGCCGTGCTCGCCTACCTGCGCGACGGCTGAGCTCCGGA
Organism: Promicromonospora kroppenstedtii; assembly: GCF_044389675.1. Classification (NCBI taxonomy): domain Bacteria; kingdom Bacillati; phylum Actinomycetota; class Actinomycetes; order Micrococcales; family Promicromonosporaceae; genus Promicromonospora; species Promicromonospora kroppenstedtii. The sequence goes on from NZ_JBIRYI010000010.1 coordinate 226,688, forward strand.
GCGACGCAGGTCATATGCGCGCGAGTCGGCCTGAGCGGGTCGGGCCTGCGACAATGGGCGCATGACCCACGACTCCTCTGCATCCGAGGCTGCCCAGAACGCGGTGGCCGGAGACGATGCTGCCCTGGACGCTGCCGCTCCGGTCGCACCCGACCTCGACCTCACCGAGACCGAGGACGACGTCGCGCGCGAGCGCGCCCTGCGTGTCGGCCTCGAGGAGTTCGAGCTCGACGAGGAGGACCAGGCGCTCCTGGACTCCGAGTGGTCCGACGAGGAATCCGAGGCAGAGCAGATCCTGCCGGTGCTCGCGATCATCGGCCGCCCGAACGTCGGCAAGTCGACGCTGGTGAACCGCATCCTCGGCCGCCGCGAGGCGGTCGTGGAGGACAAGCCGGGCGTGACCCGCGACCGCGTGTCCTACCCGGCCGAGTGGGCCGGCCGCCGGTTCATGCTCGTGGACACGGGCGGCTGGGAGGTCGACGTCGCGGGCATCGAGTCCAAGGTGGCCGAGCAGGCCGAGGTCGCGATCTCCCTGGCGGACGCCGTGGTCTTCGTGGTCGACGCCGCCGTGGGCGCCACCGCGACGGACGAGCGCGTCGTGGAGCTGCTGCGCCGCTCCGGCAAGCCGGTCGTGCTGTGCGCCAACAAGGTGGACGGCGCCTCGGGCGAGGCGGACGCGGCGTACCTGTGGGCCCTGGGCCTGGGGGAGCCGTTCCCGGTCTCGGCCCTGCACGGTCGTGGCACGGGCGACCTGCTCGACGCCGCCGTCAAGGCGCTGCCCACGAAGTCGGCGCACGGCACGCTGCGGCCCTCGGGCCCGCGCCGTGTGGCGCTCGTCGGCCGGCCGAACGTCGGCAAGTCGTCGCTGCTGAACAAGATCGCCGGCTCGGAGCGCGTCGTCGTGGACGAGGTCGCGGGCACCACGCGCGACCCGGTCGACGAGCTCATCGAGCTGCGCGGCATCCCGTACTGGTTCGTCGACACCGCGGGCATCCGCCGTCGGGTGCACCAGACCAAGGGCGCCGACTTCTACGCGTCGCTGCGCACCGCCGCCGCCATCGACAAGGCGGAGGTGGGCGTGGTGCTGGTCGACGCTTCCGCCCCGCTGACCGAGCAGGACATCCGCGTGATCCAGCAGGTCGTCGACTCCGGCCGTGCCCTGGTCATCGCGTACAACAAGTGGGACCTCATGGACGAGGACCGCCGCCCTTACCTCGAGCGCGAGATCGAGAAGGAGCTGGTGCAGATCCAGTGGGCGCCGCGGGTGAACCTGTCGGCGCGCACCGGCTGGCACAGCGAGCGCCTGGTCCCGGCGATCGAGCGGTCGCTGGCGTCCTGGGACCGGCGCATCCCCACGGGCAAGCTCAACTCGTTCCTGGGCGAGCTCGTGGCCGCGCACCCGCACCCGCTGCGGGGTGGCAAGCAGTCGCGCATCCTGTTCGCGACGCAGGCCTCGACGCGCCCGCCGCGGTTCGTCATCTTCGCCACGGGATTCATCGAGGCCGGCTACCGCCGGTTCATCGAGCGTCGCCTGCGCGAGACGTTCGGCTTCGAGGGCACGCCGATCGAGATCTCGGTGCGGGTGCGGGAGAAGCGCCGCCGCTGACGGCGCTCCGGCGGCCCGGCACGCCGGGCCGATGCCCACATCGGGGCCGGATCGCGGTACCTTCGGGTCGTGCTTCCGGCCAGTATCCCCAGCCCTGACCCGGTGTGGTCCCAGTTCAGCCTGGGCCCCCTCACCATCCACACCTACGCCCTGTGTCTGCTGGCGGGCATCGTCGCCGCCGCGTGGATCACGGACCGGCGGCTCCGCGCGCGCGGAGCCGCCCCCGGGATCGCGATCGACATCGCGATGTGGGCGGTGCCGATCGGCATCGTCGGCGCCCGGATCTACCACGTGCTCACGCACCTCGGTGACTTCACCGGCCCTGGTGTGGACCCCTGGGCCTGGGTGCGGATCTGGGAGGGCGGCAACGCCCTGTTCGGCTCGCTGCTGGGCGGCGCGCTCGGCGTGTGGATCGGCTGCCGCATGTCCGGCCTGCGCTTCTGGTCGTTCGCCGACGCGCTGGCGCCCGGCCTGCTGGTGGCCCAGGCGATCGGCCGCCTCGGCAACTACGTGAACCAGGAGCTGTTCGGCCTGCCCACCACGCTGCCGTGGGGCCTGGAGATCCGCTCCGACGCGCCGATGTTCCCCGCCGGTACGCCCGAGGGCACCCTGTTCCACCCGCTGTTCCTGTACGAGATGATCTGGAACCTCATCGGCGTGGCGGTGCTGCTGCTCATCGAGCGCCGCGTGGTGCGCCGCAACGACGCCCTCCTGGCTGACGGCGGCACCCCCGGGGCGGGCCTGCGCTGGGGCCGCATGTTCGGCCTGTACCTCATCTGGTACGGCCTGGGCCGCAGCTGGCTCGAGTCCATCCGGATCGACCCGACGAGCGACGCGCCGCTGGGCATCCCCGCGAACATCTGGACGTCGGGCATCGCGATCCTGCTGGGCATCGGCATCCTCGTGGTGCAGGGGCGGCGGCACCCGGAGCCGGAGCTCTCGGTCTACGTGCCGGGCCGCGAACCGGAGGACGAGGACGCCGAGGCCGGTGACGCGGGTGCCGAGGCCAAGAAGCCGGCCGGTTCGGAGAAGGCCGGGGACGCGGACGGCGCGGACGCCGACGCCGACGCGAGCCCGGTGGACCCGGCGGGGAGCAGGTAACCCTGGTCGTGCTGGACCTTGTGTCGCGGGCGGCCCGGGCGAGCGGCCCAGGCCTCCTGCGAGGCACGCTCTGCGGCGCGCGGTAAGGCCCACTCAGCGGGGAGGGCGACGGAGCAGTGGCACTGCCAGCTCTTCGTCACCCTCCCCGCTGCGTTGTGCTCGCCGGGAGGACTGCGCTCACCACGGGCTCGGCTCGCCTCGCGGGGTCGGCTCCGCAGGCGTCCCTGTGCGCACCCTCACAGCCGCGCAGGTTGTTCGCCCGGGCATCTGATGCGGAGGATGTGGTCATGCCGCCAACGCTCCCCGGGGACACGCCTGCCGCCGAACGGCTCCCCGTGGGACGGCGCACCTGGTGGCCCGTCGCGGCCGTGCTGCTGGCCGTCGCGTGGGGCGGCAACGAGTTCACGCCGCTGCTGGTGATGTACCGCGAGCAGGGGCACATCGGCGACGTCATGGTCGACGCGCTCCTGGCGGCGTACGTGTTCGGCATCGTCCCGGCGCTGCTGCTCGGCGGGCCGCTGTCGGACCGGCACGGCCGCCGTCCGCTGCTGCTGCCCGCCGCGCCGATCGCTGCCCTGGGCTCCCTGGTGCTGGCCCTGGACCCGACGAACCCGCTGGTGCTCGCGGTCGGCCGGGTGCTGTGCGGCGTCGCGCTCGGGCTGGCGATGGCCGTGGGCAGCACCTGGATCACCGAGCTCAGCGCCCGCACCGGCGACCGTGCCGCGGGGCCCCGGCGCGGCTCCCTGTCGCTGACCACGGGGTTCCTCGCCGGCGCGGGCGCCGCCGCGCTGCTCGCCCAGTTCGGTCCCTGGCCCACCCACCTGGCCTACGTGGTGCACGCTGCGGGCGCCCTGGTCGCGGGCACCTGGCTGCTGCGCGTACCCGAGACCAACCCCGGCCGGCAGCGCGCCGAGCGCGGACCGCTGCGCCACGACCTGCGGTTCGCCGCCGTCGGGCACCGACGGTTCCTGCGCGTCGTCGTGCCGCTCGCGCCCTGGGTGTTCGGCTGCGGCGGCTGCGCCTACGCGGTGCTGCCCGCCCTGCTCTCCGAGCACGCCGGCGACATCCCCATCGCGTTCGCCGGGTTGCTCACCGTGCTCTCCCTCGGCTGCGGCATCGCCATGCAGGCCGTCGCCCGGCGGATCGACACCCCGGCGTCGGCCCGCGCCTCGATCGTGGCGCTGGGCATCGTCGCCGCGGGGATGGCGCTCGCGGCCTGGGCGGCGACGTCGCCTACGCTGCCGCTCGGGGTGCTCGCCGCCGTGGTGCTGGGCGCGGGGTACGGGCTCGGTCTGGTGTCCGGGCTGACCGAGGTGGCGCGCATCGCCGGGCCGGGCAGGCTCGCGGGCCTGACCGCCGTCTTCTACTCGCTGACGTACCTCGGGTTCTTCGTGCCGATGGCGCTCTCCTGGTTGCGCGCCACGTGGTCGTACCCACAGATGTTCGGCTTCGGGGCCGTCGCGGCGCTGCTGTGCCTGGCGGTCGTCGCGTTCTCGTCCCGCACGGCGCTCCCGCTGGCGGGCGGCGGCCGCGGGGGCCGCTAGCCCGGCTGCTGCGTGCCCTGGTAGCCCCGCCTGCCCCGGTCACGCCCCAGAACCGACTTCGGTCGGTTGCCTTGAGAACGGTCAGACAACCGACCGTTCTCGACGCAACCGACCGAAGTCAGGTAGCCCGCGCCGGGCAGCTGCCCGCGCCGGCGAACCCCTAGCTCGCCGGCTGGAGGGCCTGGACCTCCAGCAGCGGGTCGTCGATGTCGGCGCACGCCGTGAGCTCGAGCTGGTCGTTCTGCACGAACAGCGACCGCTTCTCACCGGGCGGGTAGACCCGCAGACCGTCCGCGGGCGTCTCGCCGCACTCGTCACCGTAGTTCGCGGCCTGGGAGACGCGGACGAGGGCCTGCGCGGACGCACCCGGCTCCAGCGTCACCGTCTCGTGCGGGCTCGACCGGTCGAACTCCGCCGCGGCGCCGATCTGCTCGCCGTCGCCGTCCCCGACGAACGACACGCCCGGCCAGCCCTGCAGCGTGCAGGTCTCGGGCGCCTCGTTCTTCAGCACGATCCGCACCTCGTAGTGCCCGGCGCCCGCGCCGCCCTCCTCCGGCAGCAGGCTGCCTGCGAGCTCGGGGGACTCGCACCGCCCGGACGCCGATCCGCCCGCACCGCCGTCGTCGTCGCCGTCGTCATCGGTCTCCGTCTCGGAGGGCTCCGAGGACTCCGAGGACTCCTCCGTGGGCGACCCCGTCGCGCTCGCGCCCGGGCCCTCGGACGTCGTCATGGTCGCCGACGGCGTGGCCGACGTACTCTCGTCGCCCCCGGAGCCGGCGGCATCCGCCGAGCACCCCGCCGTCAGCAGCAGCGCCGCGACGCCCGCGGCGCCGCACATGGTCATGATCGCTTCTCGCCTGACCACCTGAACCTCCCCCTTCGGCTGGAACAACCGGCGGGCCGCGACCACCACCGCGGCCCTCGCCGATCGTGTCATCACCCCGAGCATCTCGCTGAGTTGCCCTGGTCAACAAATCGACGCGCCGCGCCCCGGACGGACCCGGCGCCGGCCCTTGATCTCTCCTAACCTGGTGCGCTGTGTCGAGCGAGAGGACAGGACAGACGATGGTGACGAACCCTGTGTACGGCTCCAACTTCCCGGATCCCGCGGTGCTGGAGGTGGACGGGACCTACTGGGCGTACGCGACCAAGAACCAGGTCGAGGCGATGCCGGTGCTGCGCTCGTCCGACCTCGTGCGCTGGGAGGAGGTGGGCGACGGCATGCCGCAGCTCGCCGCGTGGGTCGAGCCGGGCCTGAACTGGGCGCCCGAGGTCGCGGCCGTGGGCGGGCGGTACGTCGCCTACTACACGGCGCACGACCGGGCCACGGACGTGCAGGCCGTCGGGGTGGCCGTCTCGGACACGCCGCACGGTCCGTTCCGGGACGACGCCGAGCGCCCCCTGCTGTGCCAGGACCACGAGGGCGGCTCCATCGACGCCTCTCCGTTCACCGACCACGACGGCTCGCGCTGGCTGCTGTGGAAGAACGACGGCAACCACGTGGGCGTGGACACGTTCATCTACGTGCAGCGGCTGTCCGACGACGGGCTGCGCCTGGAGGGCGAGGCGCAGCGGATCCTCAAGCAGGACCAGGAGTGGGAAGGCACGCTCGTCGAGGGACCCTACGTCTGGCCGCACGCCGGTAGCTACTACCTGTTCTACTCGGGCAACGCGTTCGACTCCGACCGCTACGGCGTGGGCTACGCCGTCGCCGAGCAGGCGACCGGTCCCTACGTCAAGCCCCGCGACACCCCCATCATGGTGTCCAACGAGGTTGCGGCCGGCCCGGGGCACGGCATGGTCGTCGAGCGCCATGGGCGCACCTGGTACGTGCACCACGCCTGGCCGCCCGGCGCCGTCAACGTGCCCGGGCCGGGCCGCCAGATGTGGCTCACCGAGCTAGTCTTCGAGCCGTCCCCGGACGGGGGTCCGGACGTGCCGCGGTTCCTCGGCCCCAGGACGGATCTCGACGTGGCCTGACCCGGCAGGCCGGCGAGGCGGACCGGGCGGGGCGCCGGGTCATACCGGCGCCCCGCCCGTCACACCGTCGCCCCCTCGGGCAGCTCAGCCTCGTCCGGCAGCCCCACCGTGAGCTGCGTGAACGACTTGCCGCTGGTGTCCTTGAGCACCACGTAGCCGGCGTCGACGTGCGGCTCGATGCCACTGTGCTTGTCGTTGGGCGCGCCGATGATGAGTTGGAACCCGAGCCCGCGCCAGGCGTTGATCGCGCGCCCGGTGAAGTGCGCGTCGGCCTTGATCAGCGCCTCGTCGAGGAAGACCGGCGCGTACCGGGGGCGCGCCGACCCGGCGTCGCCGAGCTGGTAGCGCAGGGCCGCGCCGACGATGAACGCCACGAGCTCCTGGGACTCGCCGCCGGACTTCTCGCCGATGTGGTCGTAGACGGCCACGTGCGCGCCGCCCTTGGTGAGCTTCTCGGCGCTGATCCGCACGTGGTTGCGCACGTCGATCAGGTCGTGGAACTCCGGCGCGGTGCGGCGTACCCGGTCGACCACCTTGGCCATGCGGGTGTAGGCCCGCTGCCGGTCGGTGTCGCTGACGGCGTTGGCGATCGCCTCGCGCACGGCGCGCAGGTCGCTGCGGAACCGGGCCCGCACCGGCGAGGACGTGTCCCGCAGCTCGATGTGCAGCTTGTGATGCTCGTCGGAGAAGTCCAGACCGTCGAGGATCGCGTTGACCGGGTCGATGCGGTCGCGGATCTCGCGCACAGCCGTGGAGATGTCGCTGTCGAGCTTGGTGAGGTCGGCCCCCGACAGCCGGAGCAGGCTGTCGCGCCACTCCGACTCCAGCTCGTGCAGCCCGTTCTTCTCCAGGTCCGTGAGGAACCGCTCGTAGTCGTCGTAGGAGGTGTCCGGGTCGACGCCGAGGTTCGGGTTGGGCCACCGTTCCTTGAACGTCTCGAACACGTCGTGCAGGGCGGAGCGCCCCCGCCCGACGGCGGCCTGTGCCTCACCCTGGTCCTCCCGCACCCGCGCGGTGGCACGGTCCAGGGCGGCGTCGAAGCGCTCGACGGCCTGGGCGGGGGAGTCGTCGGCGCTCTGGTCGTCCGCGAACAGCCCGGCCAGGTACGTACGGTGCCCGGCGGCCACCTGGGTGCCGTCGGCCTCGGCGTCGTCGAGCGTGCGCTGCGCGGTGTCGACCGCGTCGGCCGTGCGCTCCCAGGCCTGCTCGAGCTCGGCGGCTCGGCTCTTGGCCACGCCGCTGTCCTCGGTGAGCCGGGTGACGCGGCCCTCCAGCTCGTCGAGCTCGCGGCGCAGCCGACCGATCTCCGGGTTGTCCGAGGTGACCTCGGTGACGATCGCCGACCAGCGGCCCAGCTCGGACCGCAGGGACGCGATGTCCACCTGCTCCCACGTGAGGTCGACGATCTTCTCGTATGCGCCGCGCTGCTTCTCGAACGAGTCGAGGCCCGCCGTCGCCTGCTCCAGCACGGCGCTCGCGGCGGCGTGCGCCTGCTCGGCCTCGGCCACCTCCCGCTCCAGCTCCTGCAGGCGCCGCGCGGCGGAGAACCCGAGGACGTTCCGCACGCCCTGGCCGCCGTGAGCACCGCGGCCGCCGTCGGACGTCTGGCCGCTGATCGTGACCGCCTTGCGGTGCAGGGCGAACTGCGCGGGGGAGTCGATGCAGACGTAGCCGTAGCGGTCGGTGAGCTCCTGCTTGAGCCAGCCGGTGAACGGCGTCGGCCGGTGGTCCAGGCGCGCGGGCAGGGTGCGGTCGGCCACGGTGGCCTCGTCGCGGCGCCCGGTGGGCACGCCCCGGAACCGGATGCGGCGTGCGGTCGGGACCGAGTTGATCGCCGTGCGGAAGGTCTTGAGGTGTGCCACGTCGATCAGCATCTCGGTGGCGAACCCGCCCAGCGCCAGGTTGAACGCGGCGCGCCACGGCTCGAACTCGGTGCGCACCTCGATCAGCTCACCCACGAACGGCAGCTCGTCGGTGGACAGGCCCGCGGCCTCGGCCAGGGCCGCGCGGGCCCGGTGCAGGTCGGTGGGGATGTTGTCCTTGCGGGCACCGACGGTGCGCAGCTCCGCCCGCAGCTCCTCCAGCGCGTCCGAGGCGGCCTGCTCGCCCTGGGCCGCCTCCGTGAAGCGCCGCCGGGCGGCGGCCCGCGCGTCGGTGTCGTTCAGCGCACGGTGCGCCTGCTCGACGACGGCGTCGAACCCCGCGGCGTCGGACACCTGCGCCCCGACGTCGGCCAGCAGGGCGTCGAACCGGGCGCGGGCCGCCGCGACGGGCTCGACACGGGCCTCCAGGCGGTCCACCTCGTCCTGGGCCTTCTTCAGGCGGTCGCCGCCGGCGGCGCCCAGCAGGTCCCGAGCGGCGTCGCGCTCCAGCTTGGCCGCCGCGACCCGGACGGCGAGCTCGGTCGCCTCGTCGCGTGCGCGGGCGCGCCGCCGCTGCAGGTCGGTCTCCGAGGCACGCAGCAGGTCGAGCCGCCGTCCGGCCAGCCAGAGGGCGGCCGGCGCGGCCTGGTCGGTGAACTGGCCCACGGCCTCGATCATCCGCAGCCGCTCGACGGCGTCGTCGATCGCCGCGCGGTGCTCGCGGATGGGCCGCAGCGCCCGGACCTGCTGCTGCGCGGTGACCATGCGGTCACGGGTGGCGGACAGCTCGTCGAACTGCTGCACGGCGCCGTCGGCCGTCGCGAACGTGGACGGCTCCTCCAGGACCATCGTCTTGTACAGGGCGTCGACCGTGGTGATCTGCTGCCCGGCCTGGATACGGCCCAGCAGGCCCACGGCCTTGTGCCCGTCGCCGCCCGCGCCGATGCCGAGCGCGGTGTGCAGCCGGGCCGTGTAGTCGCGGTCGGTGTCGAAGCAGGTCAGGCCCGTGCGGGTCACGGCGCGCCGGTCGAACCGGTGCCGCGCCGCCTCCTCCAGGGCGGTCAGGTCGAACGGCCCGTCGCACGTGCCGCGCACCGCGATGACGTTCTCCAGCGTGCGGGCCGACGACGGGACGTACCAGGCGCGCACGGCGGTGAACGTGGCCCCGCCCTGGTCGGCCCAGGTCATGGCGATGGCGGACCAGGTGTCCTCCTTCTCGCCGCGCAGCACGCGCACGCGGGTCTCGCCGTCGACCCGCTTCTCGTCGAGCTTGCCGCGCGCGTAGGACAGGATGTTGCGCTGCTCCTTGCCGCGCGGCTTGCCGGTCACGCCGCCGTTGGACGCCCCGTTGAACGGCGTGGTGTGCGGCATGATCAGCGCGATGTAGGAGTCCATCAGCGTGGACTTGCCCGAGCCCGAGCCGCCGCTGAACAGCGTGGCGCCGGGGGACAGGCGCACCTGGTGGTGCCCGTGGTAGCCGCCCCAGTTGACCAGCTGCAGGGTCTGCGCCACCCACTGCTGCCCGGTCGACGTGGCCGGGACCAGCCCCCACAGCGTCTCGATCATGCTCACGAACGGGTCTCCTTGTTGTCGGCGAGCCAGCGCGTGAGCTCGGCGAGCCGGTTGTTGTCGAGCACGACCTCCACCAGGGGCGTGATGCGGTAGCGGCCCGTCGACTCCTCGTCGATCAGTCCCTCGGCCGCCAGGCGGCCCACGGCGTCCCGGATCTCGCGCTGCGGGCGGACGAGGTTGTTGTCGTCGAGGTCGAAGAACGTCAGCACGCCCTGCTCGATGTCCTCCAGGTCGATCCGGGCCGACGTCTCGCCCGAGCTCGCCTCGTGCTGGTAGACGGTGCGCAGGTGCACCAGCACCAGCGTCTCGACCCGGTTGTACGGGTCGTCGCGCAGCAGGATCGGCACGTCCACCTCGCCCGAGCGCACCTGCTGCTTGTAGGCGATCTGACGGTCGTGGTCCACCACGAGGCGCACGAACAGGTCGTGCAGGCGTGACTCGATGACCGACTGGTGCTCCAGCAGGGTGCGCCACTGGGCGCGGTGCCTCTCCGCCGACAGGAACCGCCGCTGCAGCAGCCGGACCAGAACCCGCCGGACCTCCGGCTCCAGCAGGCCGCGGTCGCCCGCGAACAGCTCGGTCTGGTCGTCCTCCATCGGGGCTGGCTCGATGAAGCCCGCCTGGTCCGCCACCGCCTCGTCGGCACCCACCTCGTTGGTGCCCACCCCGTCCGTCACCGTCTCACTCATCCGTCGTCCCGCCCTTGCCCTCGTGCTCGTCCGTCATCGCCACCCCGCCGAACGCGAAGCGCCGTCGGGTCCCGTCGGGCCGCACCGCCTCGACGGTCACCACCTCGCCCGTCTCGACCATCCCGTGCCGGTGCGCGAGCTCCAGCAGCCCGAGCAGATCGACCGGCCGCCGCAGCCGCTCGGGCGCGGACCGGAACGCCGCGCCGATGTCGACGGTCCCGTCGTCCTCGCGCGGCCGGGACGTCAGGTGCTGCTCCAGGTCCGCGTACTGCGGGCCGCCCCAGGCCCGCGAGTCGTCGTCCGGCACCACGCCCATCTCCCACGCCTCCAGCGGCGTCGGGGGAGCGGGCGGCCGCAGGCCGTCGACCTTCTGCCGCAGGTGGCCGACGTCGGCCGCGGGCAGCCGCCGCATCGGCGCGACCGGCTGCTTGTGCCGCGAGGTCGGCATCCACTGCTGGAACCCCGACATCACGTCGCGCAGCAGCCCGTCCACCTCCCGGTCGCGCAGCGGGTCGTGGTTGCGGATCTGCGTCGTGATGACGTGCGAGGCCTGCTGCTGCGCGTGCAGCACCTCCCGCACGCCCTGCTCGATGCGCCGCGCGATCTCGTGCAGCTCGCGGCGCTGGGCCGCGGGCAGCTGCCCGGCGAACGGGTGCCCCAGGATCATGCGCAGGTTGGCCGCGAGCTGGTCGATGTGCTCGGCCCGGCCGATCAGCGCGAGCGCCCCGGCGAAGGCACGCCCCTCGCGCGTGGACTCCATGATGTCCTTGCCGCGCGCCAGGTATTCCCGCAGCACCTCGCCCGTGGGGCGCACGTCCTGCCGCAGGTCGGTGACGACGTCGCGCTGCACCTGCTTGATCGACTCGACCACGCGGGCGAAGTCGGCCGGGAGCTCGCGCGCCAGGTGCAGCACGTTCTCCGCCTCCTCCAGGAGCTGGTCGTCGCTCACGGGTTCGACGGCGCCCGTGTCGTCCAGGCGCTTGATCTCCGCGGTGCGCTCCTTGATCTCGGCGTCCAGGCGCGCGATGCGGGAAAGCACGTCGGGGTCGGCGTCCTGCGCGAGCTCCTCCACGGCGTCGAGCAGCGTCCGCACGCGTGACTCGGAGACCCGCGTGCGGGCGCCGCCGACCCGGCCCGCGACCTCCAGGGCGCCGACGCCGTGGGCGGAGACCTGGTAGACCTCGATGTCCTCGTGGACGTGGCGCTTGAGCCAGCCGGACCGGACCCAGCCGCGGCAGAGGTCGCGCGCGCTGCCGACGGGCAGCGGCGCGTTGCCCTCCTCGCCGTACCCGGCCGACCGCAGGCGGCCGAGCGCCGCGTCGAGCTCGGCGTGCGCGTCGGCGACGGGGACCTGCGGGCGCTGTGCGGTGAAGACCAGCGCCAGCATGGTCACGACGAACGGTGCGTAGGTGCCATGGAGCAGGTCCAGCATCGGGTTCTTGAACGCTCGGAGCGCACCTTCGTACGCGCCCTCCACGGTGGCTGTGCTCATCGCCGACCAGGGTACGTGGACAGTCCGACATCGACCGGCACGGGGTCGTGGCGGGTGAGGAATGAGACAGTTGTCCAAGGGGCTGCTATCTAAGGTTAGGCTTACCTCCTGTGACCGCCCCTACCGCCCTTCGTGGTGACGACCTCGTGCTGGGCTACCAGCGCACCACCGTGGTGCACGGCGTCGCCGTCCACCTACCGCCCGGTGTCGTCACCGCGCTCGTCGGCCCGAACGGGTCCGGCAAGTCGACCGTGCTGCGCTCGCTGGCGCGGCTGCACCCGGTGCAGCAGGGCACCGTCAGTCTCGGTGCCACGGCCGACGACGCCGTCGACGTCGCCCCGCTGTCCGCGAAGGACTTCGCCCGCCGCGTCACGCTGCTGGCCCAGTCCCGCCCGCACCCGGCCGGCCTGGAGGTGCGCGACGTCGTCGCCTTCGGCCGGCACCCGCACCGCCGCCGCTTCGCGCCGCTGACCGACGCCGACCACGCCGCGATCGACCGCGCGATGGACATCACCGGGGTGGCCGCCATGGCTCGGCGCGGCGTCGACCAGCTCTCCGGCGGCGAGGTGCAGCGCGTCTGGCTGGCCACCTGCCTGGCCCAGGAGACCGGCGTGGTGCTGCTGGACGAGCCCACCAACCACCTCGACCTGCGCTACCAGGTCGAGACGCTCGACCTGGTGCGCGACCTCGCCGAGGAGCACGGCACCGCGGTCGGCATCGTGCTCCACGACCTGGACCACGCCGCCTCGGTGGCCGACGCCGTCGTCCTGCTGCACCAGGGCCGCGTGCTCGCGGCCGGGCCGCCCGCGCAGGTGCTGACCGGCGAGCACCTCTCGCTCGCCTACGGCCTGCCGATCGACGTGAGCACCGACCCCGGCACCGGCCGGGTGCGCGTGCACCCGCGCGGCCGCCACCACGGCCGGACCCGCTGAGGGCGCCTCCTGGCTGAGCGAGCAGCACCCACAGACCCCCAGACCCGCAGGACGCCGACGGCGCCCGCACCACCCGCCGCACCCGGCACTGCCCGACACGACGTGTCATGAATCGAGGAGTCCCATGTCCCTGCGCACCCTGACCCTGCGCGAGAAGGCGCCCCTGGCGGCGGCCGCACTGGCCCTGCCGCTGCTGCTCAGCGCCTGCGGCACCACCGACCCCAGCGCCGCCGCGACCCAGGGTCCGACCGAGGCCGCCTCGGGCGACTGTGCCGACGTCACGACGTCGACCGAGCCCGTCACGGTGACCGACTCGTTCGACCGCACGGTCGAGCTCGACAAGCCCGCCGAGCGGGTCGCCGTCCTGGAGTGGCAGCAGACCGAGGACGTGCTCAGCCTGTGCGTGAACCCGGTGGCCGTCGCCGACGCCGCGGGCTACGCCACCTGGAACGACGCCGAGGAGCTGCCCGAGGGCGTGGCCGACGTCGGCACCCGCGGCGAGCCCAACCTCGACGCCCTGTACGCGACCGATCCCGACCTCGTGATCATCGAGGCGTACACGCCCGACGACGAGATCATCGCCAAGCTCGAGGCGTACGACGTGCCGGTGCTGGCCACCAAGGGCGCCGACGCCGCCGACCCGATCGGCACCATGCTCGGCACCTTCGACATCATCGCGCAGGCCACCGGCCGCACCGAGCGCGCCGAGGTCGTCACCGACGAGTTCGACGCGCACCTGGCCGACGCCAAGGCGCAGGTCGCCGAGGCCGCCCCCGAGAGCACCGACTTCGTGTACTTCGACGGCTGGGTCGACGGCGGCAACGTGTCCATCCGCCCGTTCGGCCAGGGCTCGCTCGTCGGCGAGCTCGGCGAGGAGCTCGGCCTGACCAACGCCTGGACCGGCGAGGTCGACCCCGCCTACGGCCTGGGGCAGTCCGACATCGAGGGCATGACCGACGTCGGCGACGCCACCCTGCTGTGGACCGGCACCAAGGAGGGCGAGGACGACTGGACCACCGAGCTGACCAAGAACGACGTCTGGGCGGGCCTGCCCGCCGTCACCGAGGACCGCGCGCACGCGTTCCCCGAGCACACTTGGACGTTCGGCGGTCCCCGCTCCTCCGAGAAGATCGTCGACGCCTACGTCGACGTCTTCACGAGCTGACGCCATGACCGCCACGCAGTCGCCGTCCATGACGGACACCCTGCCCCAGGCCCCCGCGTCGCGCCCCGTCACCTGGGTGACGGGTGGCGCGGCGCTGGTCGGGCTCGCGCTGGCCGTGCTCGTCGTCGGTGCCTGGCACCTGACGCAGGGCACGTCCGGCGTGGGGACGGGCGACCTGCTGCGCCTGCTCACCGGGCAGGACGCCGGCGACTCGTCGGCGGTCCGCGACATCCTCGTCGGCTCACGCCTGCCGCGCCTCGCGGCGGGCGTGGCCGTCGGGTTCGCGCTCGGCGTCGCCGGCGCGCTCTTCCAGTCCATCGCGCGCAACGCCCTGGCCTCGCCCGACACGCTCGCCGTGACCGCGGGCTCCTACCTGGCGGTCGTGGCCGTGGCCGCGTTCGGCCTCGCCGTGCCCCTGTGGGCCTCCGGCGCCGTGGCCTTCGCGGGCGGCATCGCCGCCGCCGCGCTCGTGCTCGGGCTCGCCGGCGGCGCCGGGTCGTCGTCCACCCGCCTCGTCCTGGCCGGGTCCGCCGTCGCGCTCGCCCTGCAGGCCGCGGCCTCCGCCCTGCTCATCCTGTTCCAGACCGAGACCACCGGCCTGTTCGCCTGGGGCAGCGGCTCGCTGAGCCAGCTCAACCTCACGGCCTTCTGGCGCGCGCTGCCCGTCGTCGTGCTCGCCACCCTCGGCGGCCTGCTCGTCTCCCGGCGCCTGGACGTCCTCGGCCTCGGCGACGACACCGCCGGGGCGCTCGGCGTGCCCGTCCGCTCCACCCGCGCCATCGGTGTGCTGCTCGCAGTGCTGCTCACCGCCGCCGCCGTCACCCTGGCGGGCCCCCTCGGGTTCGTCGGCCTCGCCGCCCCCGTCGTCGCCCGGCTCCTGGCCCGCGTGGTCCCCGCCCTGCACCGGCACGCCATCCTGCTGCCCGCCGCCGGGCTGCTCGGCGCGTTCGTCGTCGTGCTCGCCGACGCCGTCGTCCGCGCCCTGCTCGGTGCCGAGGAGGCGCTCGCCGTCCCCACCGGCGTCGCGACCACGCTCGCCGGCGCCCTGGTCATGGTCATCCTCGCGCGCCGCCTGCGCGACGCCGGACCCTCCCGCCGCCCGCCCGCCGCCGCGGCCGGCCCGCGCAGCACCCGCCGCTTCGTCGTCGTGCTGACCGTGTGCGTCGCTCTCGCCCTCGGCGTGGCGCTGCTCGGCATGCTCGCCGGGTCCACCTGGCTGCGCACCGGGGACATCGCCCTCTGGCTGAACGACCAGGGACCCGCCGTGGTCCGGTTCGCTCTCGACGAGCGCGCGCCCCGCGTGCTGGCCGCCGTCGTCGCAGGGGCGGCGCTGGCCCTGGCCGGCACCACGGTCCAGGCCACCGCCCGCAACCCGCTGGCCGAACCCGGCATCCTCGGGATCACCGGGGGAGCGGGCCTCGGCGCCGTCGTCGTGGTCACCGCCGTGGCCGGCACCGCCTGGGGCAACGGAGTCGCCGCCGGCAACGGCGCCATGCTCGTCGCCGCCGTGGTCGGCGGCCTGCTCGCCTTCGCGGCCGTCTACCTCCTGGCCTGGCGCGGCGGCCTGCACGCCGACCGGCTCGTGCTCATCGGCATCGGCCTCGGCTACCTCACCACCGCGCTGACCACCTTCCTGCTGCTCCGCTCCGACCCCTGGAACACGCCGCGCATCTACACCTGGCTCTCGGGCACCACCTACGGGCGCAGCCTTGAGCAGGTGCTGCCCGTGGTCGTCGTCCTGGCGCTCGCGGTCCCGCTCGCCGTGATCGTGCGGCGCGAGCTCGACCTGCTCGCGCTCGACGACGACACGCCCCGCCTGGTCGGCGTGCGGCTGGAGCGCAGCCGCCTGATCGTGCTCGCCGTGGCCGCCGTGCTCGCCGCGACGAGCGTGACCGCCGTCGGCGTCGTGGGGTTCGTCGGGCTGGTCGCGCCGCACGCCGCCCGCGCCCT
This sequence comes from Promicromonospora kroppenstedtii, assembly GCF_044389675.1. Taxonomy (NCBI): domain Bacteria; kingdom Bacillati; phylum Actinomycetota; class Actinomycetes; order Micrococcales; family Promicromonosporaceae; genus Promicromonospora; species Promicromonospora kroppenstedtii. The sequence goes on from NZ_JBIRYI010000010.1 coordinate 242,581, forward strand.
GGTGGGCGGCCGGCACGCGCGGGTGCTGCCGGTGGCGATGCTGCTCGGCGCGGTGCTGCTCGGCCTGGCGGACACGCTCGGCCGCACCGTCATCGCACCCGCGCAGCTGCCGGCCGGGCTGGCGGTCGCGCTGCTCGGGGCGCCGTACTTCGTCTGGCTGCTCGCCCGCTCACGGGCGTGACGCCGGCGGGTCGGAGCAGACCTCGTCCTGTGGCAGGTACCGACATTCGCGTCACAGTCTGACAACCGGTGCTAGGGTCGTTCGTATGGATCTTGGGCTGCACTACTACACGTTCACCCACCCGGAGTGGGAGACCACCCTGGCCGATCGCCTCACCGAGACTGCGCAGGTCGCCGACGAGGGCGGCGTCAACCTGCTGACGGTCATGGACCACTGGTTCCAGATGATCGACGCCGGCGGGCCGTACGAGCCCATGCTGGAGGGCTACACCACGCTCGGCTACCTGGCCGGAGTCACCACGAACGTCCGCCTGAGCCTCCTGGTCACGGGCGTCACCTACCGGCACCCGGGCCTGCTGGCCAAGACGGTGTCCACGCTGGACGTGCTCTCGCGCGGGCGCGCGGTGCTGGGCATCGGGGCCGCCTGGTACGACCGCGAGCACGCCGGTCTGGGCGTGCCGTTCCCGTCCACGGCGGAGCGGTTCGAGCGCCTGGAGGAGACCATCCAGGTCTGCCGGCAGATGTGGTCTCAGGACGACGGCGCCTTCGACGGCAAGCACTACCGGCTCGCCGAGACGATCAACCTGCCGCAGCCTCCGCGCGGCACCGTGCCCGTCATGATCGGCGGGGGCGGCGAGCGCAAGACGCTGCGGCTCGTGGCCGAGTACGGGCAGGCGTGCAACCTGTTCGGCGCGGCCGGTGACGAGGCGCTGGGCGTGGTGCGGCACAAGCTCGACGTGCTGCGCGAGCACTGCGACCGGCTCGGCACCGACTACGACGCCATCGAGAAGACGATGCTCTACCAGGGCGACCCCAGGGGGGACGTCGACGCGTTCCTCGCCGACATGGAGCGGTACCGGGCGCTCGGGATCAGCCTGGTGAGCCTCATGCCGACGCCGTACGAGAACCCCGTCCCGTGGGCGACCGGCCTGGTCGAGAAGGTCGTGCCCCGGCTGAGCGAGGTCTGACCGGTCGGGGGCGGCGCGGCGCCTGGGCGTCCCGTTCAGGCGCCGGGCTGCTCCTCGGGCGAGGGTGCGTCGGTGACGACCAGGGCGCGCAGGATGGTCTCGGCCACGTCGCGCTGCGTCACGTTGCGGTTCTTGGAGGCGGACTCGATGATTCGCCTCGCCTCGCTCTCACTGGTGTCGTTGGAGTGCATGACGGCCCCGACGGCGCGTTCGACGGCGGCGGCGTCGGAGAGCTGGCGGTAGAGGCCCGCGGTGGCGTCCTCCAGCTCGGCGAGCTCCAGGTTCAGGGCGACCACGGACGCGGCGAGCTGTGCGTAGCCGTCGGCGGCGGTGAGGAGCTCGTTGTTCCAGGGGTCCGGTGCGCGGGAGTACAGGTTCAGTGCGACGGCGACGTCCTTGTTGACGAAGGCGGGGACCGCGAGCGCGGAGACGAAGCCCTCGCGCAGGGTCTGGGCTCGCCAGGCGTCCCAGCCCGCCGACTCGGCGACGACCGGCACGACCTGGACCGTTCCCAGGTGGATGGAGTCGATGCAGGGTCCGGTCTCGGCCCGGGCCTCCGCCTGGTCGCACCGGGCGGCAGCCACGGTGCTGCTGCCCGCGGCGACCGACACCCCGTGCTCCTGGAAGATGATGCTGGCCTCGAGCCCGGAGCCGAGCACCGTGGCGGCTCGGCGGGCGAGCTCGAAAGGCGTCGTCGATATTCTCATCGTCTCGGTCCCATCTCTGGTGGACCGTGCCGACGCCCGACGGTCGCTGGGTGCCGGCCTGGCCGACCGTGGTCGGGGCGGTCGTGCGACCACGGTACGCGTCCTGCGGTGGGAGCGCGCGAAGGCGGGCCCCGGCCTCGTCAGGGCATGACCGCGAGGTCGCCGGCGGCCAGCCCGAGCAGCGCCACGCACACCACGGCGACGCCCATGCTCAGGCCGAACGGCGCGCGGCTGTGCGGCCGGGCGACGGCCACGACACCGGCCGCGACGGCCAGCACGAACGCGACGGCGCCGCCGGCCCAGGCCGCGGGGGCCGGAGGGCCTGCGGGTCCCGCGACGACGACGCCGACCGCGGCCGCCAGGAGCGCGGGGGCCAGCACGCCGGACACCCGGCGGCCGAGCCGGTGGGGCAGGCCGCGCACGCCGGTGGCGGCGTCGTCCTCCAGGTCGGGCAGGGTGTTGGCGACGTGTGCGCCTGTGCCGAGCAGCGCGGCCGCCACGACCGCCCACGCGGCCGGGACGCGCGGGCCGGGCGCGGCGAGCACGACGAAGACCGCGAGCAGGCCGAACGACAGCGCGTAGGGCAGCCAGGACCAGACGGTCGACTTGAGCCGGGCGTTGTACGCCCACGCCCCGGCCACCGCGAGGAGGTGTGCGGCCCCGGCCACGACGCCGACCGCCAGCGAGGCGACGACGCAGACGGCGAGCGCCGCGAACGCGGCCCAGCGCAGCAGGCGCGCGCTGACGAGCCCCGCCACCACGGGCTTGTCGGCACGGTGCACGGCCAGGTCGCGGGGCGCGTCGATCCAGTCGTTGGACCAGCCGACGGAGAGCTGGCCGGCGCCGACCGCCACCGTGACCAGCGCGGCGGCGGCCGCGCCCGAGCCGAGAGCCGCGGAGAGCGCGCAGGCCAGGCCGGTCACGACCAGGGCCGGTGCGGTGTGGCTCGCGAGCACGAGTCCGCGGGCCAGGCGGCGTGCGTCGGAGCCGGTCGTCATGGGCGGCACGCTAGTCCGGGTGCGTCCTCCCCGCGCGGGTGGGCGCGTCGTGGGTCACGATGCTGAGATGTCGCGTGTCGTGTCGGTCGAGGCTGTGCTGCCTCGCCACGCGTACGCCCAGGAGACGATCACCGCGGCCGTGGCGCCGCTGGTGGCGCGGGACCCGGCCCGGGCCGCGGTGCTGCGCCGGCTGCACCGGGGCGCCGGGGTGGTCGAGCGGCACCTGGTGCTGCCGCTGGAGGAGTACGCGGGGCTGCGGTCGATGGGCGCGACCAACGCGGTCTTCGTCCGGGAGGGCACTCTGCTGGCCGAGGAGGCGTGCCGGCGGGCGCTGGCCGCGGCCGGGGTCGAGCCGGTGGAGGTCGACCACGTGTTCGCGACGTCGGTGACGGGGGTGGCGGCGCCGTCGCTCGACGTGCTGCTGTCCGAGCGGCTGGGCCTGCGCGGGGATGTGCGGCGCACGCCGTCGTTCGGCCTGGGTTGTGCGGGCGGCGCGGGCGGGCTCGCACGTGTGCACGACCACCTGCTGGGCCACCCGGGCGACGTGTCGCTGCTGGTCGCGGTCGAGCTGTGCTCGCTGACCCTGCAGCACGGTGACGACTCGGCGGCGAACATGGTGGCGTCCGGGCTGTTCGGCGACGGCGCGGCGGCCGTCGTCGTCGCCGGCGCCGACCATCCGCTGGCGCGGGCGGGCGCGGTGGGCCCGGGGCGCACCGCCCGGGTGGTGGACACGCGCTCGGCGCTGTACCCCGGCACCACGGACGCCCTGGGCTGGGAGGTCCGGGACACGGGGTTCGCGATCGTGCTCTCCGCCGACCTGCCGGACCTGCTGGGTGCGCACCTGCTCGCGGACGTGAAGGGCCTGCTCGCCGAGCACGGCCTGACTCCGGCGGACGTGCCCGCCTGGGTGGTGCACGCGGGCGGGCCGCGCGTGATCGACGCCGTGCGGGACGCCCTGGGGCTGGCCGAGGACGACGTCCGGGAGAGCCGGGCGAGCCTCGCGGGCGCGGGCAACCTGTCGTCCGTGTCCGTGCTCGACGTGCTGGCCCGCACCCTCGACGGTTCCACCACCCCGGCGGGTTCGCCGGCCGTGCTCATGGCGTTCGGTCCGGGCGTCTCGTGCGAGCTGGTGCTGCTGCGCCTGGAAGGAGGCTGACGTGCTCGGGTTCTACGTCGCCCTCGTGGCCGCCACCGGGGTCGAGCGCCTCGCCGAGCTGGTGGTCTCCGCGCGGAACGCCCGGTGGTCGTCTCAGCGGGGCGGCATCGAGTCCGGCCGGGGACACTTCCCGGCGATGGTGGCCCTGCACACCGGGCTGCTGGTGGCGTGCGTCGCCGAGGCCGTGCTCGCCGGCCGGCCGTTCCTGCCGTGGCTCGGCTGGCCGATGCTCGTGCTCGTGCTCGCCAGCCAGGCCCTGCGCTGGTGGTGCGTGGCGACGCTCGGGCCCCGGTGGAACACCCGCATCATCGTCGTGCCGGGGCTGCCCCTGGTCTCCGGCGGCCCCTACCGGTGGATGCGCCACCCCAACTACGTGGCAGTGGTGGTCGAGGGCGTCGCGCTCCCGCTGGTGCACACCTGCTGGGTGACGGCGCTCGCGTTCACGGTGCTGAACGCGGTGCTGCTGGCCCGGTTCCGCATCCCGGCCGAGGAGCGGGCGCTCCGCGAGGCCGTGCCCAGGACCCGGTGAGCGAGATGGGCGGGCGCACGGACACCGACGTCCTGGTGGTGGGCGCCGGACCGGTCGGCCTGGCCGTGGCCACCCGCGCACGGGCGGCCGGGCTCGACGTGCTGGTCGTGGACCGGCGGGCCGGCACCCTCGACAAGGCCTGCGGCGAGGGCCTGCTCCCGGGGGCGCTGCGGTCCGTGCGGGAGCTCGGCGCCGACCCTCCTGGCCACCCGCTGACGGGCATCAGCTACCGGGCGCCCGGCCGGAACGCCGACCACAGGTTCGTGGCCGGGCCCGGCCGGGGCGTACGGCGTACCACGTTGCACGCCGCGCTGCGGGCGCGCGCCGCCGAGGTCGGCGCCGACTTCGTCCACGCCCGGGTCACGGCCCTGCGGCAGGACGCCGCGGGTGTCGACGTCGAGCTGGTGCCCCGGGGCGGCGCGGGTGACGGCGTCGGCGACGTGACGGACGCCGACGACCGGCGCCCCGGTACGCTGCGGGCGCGCTGGGTGCTCGGGTGCGACGGCCTGCACTCCACGGTGCGCCGGCTCGCGGGGCTGGACGTGCGCCCCGGGTGGAACGGCGATCGTCCGTCGCACAGGCGGTACGGTCTGCGCCGGCACTTCCTGGTCGCGCCGTGGACCGACCTCGTCGAGGTGCACTGGTCGCCGCACGCCGAGGCCTACGTGACGCCGGTCGCCCCCGACGTCGTCGGCGTGGCCCTGCTCGCTCCGCGCGCGGTGTCCGCGGCGGGCTTCGACACGCTGCTGCGCACGCAGTTCCCCGAGCTCGCCGCCCGGGTGGGGGCCGCGCAGGCCGGTCCGCTGCTCGGCGCGGGTCCGCTGCGGCGCCGGTCGCAGCGCCGCACGGCCGGCCGGGTGCGGCTCGTGGGCGACGCGTCGGGCTACGTCGACGCCCTCACGGGGGAGGGCGTGCGGGTGGGCCTCGCCCAGGCCGCCGCCGCCGTCCGGCACCTGGACGACCCCGCCGCGTACGAGCGCGCATGGCGCACGGCGACACGCGACTACCGCGCGCTCACCACGGGGCTCGTCGCCTGGGCGTCGAGCCCGGCACGCGGCGCCATCGTGCCTGCCGCGGTGCGGCTGCCGCGGCTCTACGGCGCGGTCGTGGAGCGGCTGGCCCGCTGAGCGGGGGCGCCACGGGAACCCCGCGGCGACACCGTGACATCACTCTGGTGTCATTGGTGATGCCAAAGGGCTTGCGGTGACACCATGACGGTGTCATAGTGGTGCCATGGACCTGAACCGATACGCAGACGAACTGCAGCGCCAGCTCGCCACGGCCGCTGCCGCCGGCGGTGACGACGCCCGCGAGCTCGCCGCGCGGCTGACCGCTCCGCTCGACGCCGCCGCGCGCCTCGTCCTGCTCAACGCGCTCTCCGACGCCGCGGGGGAGATCTCCGCCGAGCTCGCCCCGGGCTCGGTGGACGTCCGCCTGCGCGGCGGCTCTCCGGAGTTCGTCGTCACCGTCCCCGCTGCCCCCGCGCCCGCCGCTGAACCGGCCGCCGCCGCGTCCCCGCAGGCCCCCGCGCCGGCGCCCGCCCCGGTGGACGGCGAGGCGGGTGCGACCACCCGGACCACCCTGCGCCTGCCCGACCACCTCAAGACGCAGGCCGAGACGGCCGCCGCGCGCGACGGCGTCTCCGTCAACACCTGGCTGGTGCGGGCGGTGGCCGCCGCGATCGAGCGGCCCGCCGCCCGTCCCGCCGCGCCGCCCGGCACCGAGCAGCGTGCCAACAGCCGCGTGACCGGCTGGGTGCGCTGACCGCTCGCCGCGGCACCACCCGTCGGGGCACCTGACACCACGCCGACACCAAACCCCTCTTCTCTCCCGCCGTACCCACCACCTTGGAGCCTTGCCATGCCCACTTTCCCCGCCCCCCACCCCGTCCCCGTGGTCGTGGACGTGCCGTTCGGCAACCTGCACGTGGTCGCCGCCGAGCGGGACGACGTCGTCGTCACCGTCCTGCCCACCGACAAGAAGTCCGGCAGCGTGCGCGCCGCCGAGGAGATCCGCGTCGAGCGCGACGGCGACGCGGTCACCATCACCTACCCGAACTCGTGGAAGCAGTACGTGCTGCCGTTCGCGGCCGGCACCGCCGACATCACCGTCGAGGTGCCCACCGGCTCCGAGCTGCGCGGCAAGACCGGCTCGCTGTACGCCGAGGGCTTCCTCGGCGCCGTCGACATGACGCTCTCGGCCGGCAACGCCAGCGTGGAGGACGCCGGCCGGATCGCCCTGAAGGCGTCCGCGGGGTCCGTCACCGTCCGCCGCGCCGACGGCCCCACCGACATCAAGGTGAGCGCCGGCTCGGTGCGCGTCGACGAGGTCGCCGGGGACACCACGATCCGCGCGAGCAACGGGACCACCACCGTCGGCTCCGTGACCGGCACCCTCCACGTGCAGGGCGCGCACGCCGAGATCCTGGTCAGCCAGGTGCGCGGCACCGTCACCGTGAAGTCCGCGCACGCCGGCATCCGGGTCAACAACCTGGAGTCCGGCAGCGCCACGCTCACCACCTCCTACGGCTCGATCGAGGTGGGCGTGCCCGAGGGGGTGGCCGCCTACCTCGACGTCGCCTCCGAGCACGGCAGCGTCCGCAACCACCTGACCCCCACCGAGGGACCGGTCGAGAACGAGTCGACGGCCGAGGTCCACGCCAGCACCGGCTACGGCGACATCATCGTCCGCCGCCCGTGATCCCAGCACACCAGATTCCAGAGCACCAGACCCCAGAGAAGGAGAGCTGGACATGACCACCGAACAGGCCCCCGCCATCCACGTGCAGGGCATCGAGAAGTCGTTCAAGGACCTGCACGTGCTGCGCGGAGTCGACTTCGACGTGACGCCCGGCAGCATCTTCGCCCTGCTCGGCTCCAACGGCGCCGGCAAGACGACGCTCGTGCGGATCCTCTCCACGCTGCTCAGGGCCGACGCGGGCACCGCGACGGTGCACGGCTACGACGTCGCCGCCAGGCCGGGCGACGTGCGCGAGTCGATCAGCCTGACCGGGCAGTTCGCCGCCGTCGACGAGATCCTCACGGGCCGGGAGAACCTCGTGCTCGTGGCGAGGCTGCGGCACCTGCCCGACCCCGGCGCCGTCGCCGACGACCTGCTGGCGCGGTTCTCGCTGACCGACGCGGGCGGCCGCCGGGCCGGCACCTACTCGGGCGGCATGCGGCGCCGGCTGGACATCGCGATGAGCCTGATCGGCAACCCGCCGATCATCTTCCTCGACGAGCCCACCACCGGGCTGGACCCGCAGGCCCGCATCGAGGTCTGGCAGACCGTCAAGCAGCTCGCGCAGGGCGGCACCACCGTGCTGCTCACCACGCAGTACCTCGACGAGGCGGAGCAGCTCGCCGACCGGATCGCGATCCTGCACAAGGGCACCATCATCCAGAACGGCACCCTGGCCGAGCTCAAGGCGCTGCTGCCGCCCGCCAAGGTCGAGTACGTGGAGAAGCAGCCCTCCCTCGAGGACGTGTTCCTCACCCTGGTCGGCGAGCCCGACCCCGCCGAGCAGACCACCGAGACCAGCGCCGCCGCCGCGGCAGGAAAGGAATCACGATGACTTCCCACGTGCTGAGCGACACCGGTGTGCTCACCGGCCGCTCGCTGCGCCACATCCTGCGCAGCCCCGACACCATCATCACCACGGCCGTGACCCCGATCGCGCTGATGCTGCTGTTCGTCTACGTGCTCGGCGGTGCGATCAACACCGGCACCGGCGAGTCGTACGTCAACTACATGCTGCCGGGCATCCTGCTGATCACCATCGCGTCCGGCATCGCCTACACGGCCTACCGGCTGTTCCTGGACATGCAGGGCGGCATCTTCGAGCGCTTCCAGTCCATGCCGATCGCCCGGTCGAGCGTGCTGTGGGGGCACGTGCTCACGTCGCTCGTGGCCAACCTGATCTCGGTCGCGATCGTCATCGGCGTCGCGCTCCTGATGGGCTTCCGCACCGGGGCCTCGCTGCTGGACTGGCTCGCCGTGGCCGGCATCCTGGTCCTGTTCACCCTCGCCCTGACCTGGCTCGCCGTGATCGCCGGGCTCTCCGCCAAGACGGTCGACGGCGCCAGCGCGTTCAGCTACCCGCTGATCTTCCTGCCGTTCATCAGCTCGGCGTTCGTGCCCACCTCGACGATGCCCGGCCCGGTCGCCTGGTTCGCGGAGAACCAGCCCGTGACCTCCATCGTCAACACCATCCGGGCGCTTTTCGCCCAGCAGCCCGTCGGCACCGACATCTGGGTGGCGCTGGCCTGGCTGGTGGGCGTGCTCGTGATCGCCTACGTCTTCGCGATCGCGAGCTACCGCCGCAAGGTGAGCTGACCCGCCACGCAGACCGCCCCGCCGTCCGCTCCCGCAAGAGGGCGGACGGCGGGGCGTCCCGCTGTCCGCCCTGAGTCAGTGCCGCGGCTCCCAGCGGAACATGCGCAGGGCGAGCGCGACGGCCACGACGACCCAGGCGAGCGTCGGGGCGAGCAGGACCAACGAGTCGCCGAGCGGGACGCCGCCGTTCCAGGCGTTGACGATCAGCTCGGTGGCGGCGCCCCCGGGCAGCAGCCGCTTGAGCAGTGTGAGGTCCTGGGTGCCGGTGATGCCGACCCAGCTCGTCACGGCGACGACGCCCAGGCTCAGCGGCAGCGAGGTGACCTGCGCGTGCTCGGGGGAGTTGGTGATCCCCGCCGTCGCGAGCCCCAGGGCGAGCATCATCACGAACGTCGCGACGACGCCGAGCACCAGGAGCGGGACATCGGCCGGACCGTCGCTCAGGACGGCGAACACGCCGAGGATCACGCCCACCTGGACCGCGGAGATGACCGTGACCGGCAGCACCAGGCCGGTCAGGATGGACGCGTCGCTCGCCGCGGTGGAGCGCAGCCGCTTGAGGAAGAGGTCCTGGCGGCGGGCCGCCAGCGTGGTCACCGTGGTCGCGTAGAGGCTGAACGCCGCGATCGTGAAGACGATCACCGCCCCGACGTAGCCGAGGCTGCCGATCTGTCCGAACGTCTCCCGGAACCGGATGAAGAAGGCAGCCGCCGCCACCGGCATGATGAGGCTGGTGATCAGCACGGCCCGGTTGCGGAAGATCTGGGTCAGCTCGCTGCGTGCGATGGAGAACATGGCGCGGGTTTCCGTTTCTGCGGTTCGGTGGTCAGGCGGCGGGCACAGCGGGGACGGGCTCGGCGTCGATGGCGCGGAAGACGTCGTCGAGCCGGGTGGGCGCCGCCGACAGGCCGAGCAGCTCGACCTCGTGCGCGTGGGCCCAGTCGAGGAGCTGCTTGAGGTCGGACTGCAGCTCGAACGTCTCGATGAGGTACGACCCGTCCGGACCCGGCCCGGCCTGCACCAGGGGCGCGGGCGCCCCCGGCGGCAGCGAGAACTGGATGGCCGCCGGCAGGGTGCGGGTCAGCTCGGCGACCGTGCCCTCGTGGCGGAACGTGCCGCGGTGCATCAGGCCGATGCGGTCGGCGCGCTGCTGCGCCTCCTCCAGGTAATGGGTGGTCAGCACGACGGTCGAGCCGTCGTGGCGCAGCTGCTCGACGGCGTCCCACAGCGCGTCGCGGGACTGGATGTCCAGGCCGGTGGTGGGCTCGTCCAGGAAGATCAGCTCGGGCCGCCCGTACACGGCCGTGGCGAAGTCCAGCCGCCGCTTCTCGCCGCCCGAGAGCTGGGAGACCCGGGTGCCGGCCTTGCCGGTCAGGTCGACGACGCCCAGCACCCGCTGCTCCGAGTCGGTGCGTCCGCTCAGCCGGCCGATCAGCCGGACCGACTCGGCGACGGTGAGATCGGGGGAGAAGCCGCTCTCCTGCAGCATGATCCCCATGCGGCGCCGCACCGCACGGCGATCGCCCGGGCTCTTGCCCAGCACACGGACCGTGCCCGAGGACGCCTTGCGGTGCCCCTCGACGACCTCCAGGGTCGAGGTCTTGCCCGCGCCGTTGGTGCCCAGCAGCGCGTACAGCTCGCCCTGCTCCACCTGGAACGAGAGGTCCTTGACGGCGTGGAAGTCACCGTAGGTGACGTTCAGCCGGTCGATGTCGATGGCGGGGGTTGTCGTCATGCCCCCAGCACACCCGCCGCGGCCTGTCGCGAACAGTGTGCTGGCGTCAGGTCCTGGGCGTGACATCCGTTGGCCGAACGTGTGACACGGCGTCACTGCTGCGCCGGACCACGGCGAGACCATACTGGGAGGGCCCCTGCCGACCGACGAGACGACCCACCACATGACCGCTGGATCTGCTCGCCCGGCGCTCCGCCGGTTCCCGGCCGCGCCGTGGTCGCCCGACTCGACGCAGGTCTCGCGCCGGCGGTTCCGCGCGCTCAACCTGTCGATGATGCTGCCCCTGCTGGTCGCCGTCGGCGTCCTCCTGCTCGTGCGTCAGGCGCAGACCGTGCTCGACGTCGTCGTCCTGGGGCTGGGCATGGTGGCGGTCGTCGTGGCGTTCGAGCGCTGGACGGTCGGGCAGATCAACCGGGTCGCGCTGCCCTGCCTCCTCGTGGCCGGGGCCGTGTGGCCCTACGGCGTGCTGGTGATCGGTGGCGACCCGCAGGCGGCGTACTACGCGCTCGCGGTCGTCTCCGGCCTGAGCGTGGCGCAGCTCCCGCGCCACCGGGCCGCGGCCGCGGTCGGGATCTCCGCGTACGTCGCCGTCGTCGGCGCGGTGGGCCTGGTCCGCCACCCCGACCCCGGGGTGTCCGAGCTGCTCGCGAGCGTCGTCATCCCGACCGGCGTCACCGTGGTGCTGATCGGCCTGATGTTCCCCAACAAGGGGTTCTACGACGTGATGGCCGAGCTCGAGGAGGCCCGCGAGCGCGACGCCGAGCTCGCGGTCATGCGCGAGCGGATGCGGTTCGCGAGCGACCTGCACGACATCCAGGGCCACACCCTGCACGTGGTCAAGCTGAAGATCGCGCTGGCGCAGAAGCTGGTGCACACCGACACCGCGCGCGTGGAGCAGGAGCTGAGCGAGATGTACGCCCTGGTAGGGGACACGATCGCGCAGACCAAGGAGCTCGCCTACGGGCAGCGCCGGCTCAACCTGTCCGCCGAGCTGGAGAACGCGCGAAACCTCATGGAGGCGGCCGGCATGCGCGTGCGCGTGGACCGGCGCTCCGAGGCCGGCGCCGGGGCGATCGACCTGCTGGCCCAGGTGCTGCGCGAGACGACGACGAACATCCTGCGGCACTCGCGGGCCACACTGGTGCGCATCGAGCTCACCGGGCACGGCATCACCGTGGTGAACGACGGCGTCGCGGACGACACGCTGCCGGAGCTGCGCGGGCTCGCCACCCTCGCCCGCCGGGTGGCGGACGAGGGCGGCGAGCTCACCGTGCGCGTCGAGGACGGGCGGTTCGTGACGGCGGCCGAGTTCACCGCGCCGTCGGCTGCCCGAACGGACCCGCCGGAGTGAAGGCGTGCGCCGCGAACCGTTCGCCGATGATCTGGTGCGTGGCGGTGTCGGGGTGCAGCCCGTCGGGCAGGGGGTGGGCGACGGCGTCGTCCGCGCCGTACAGCGTGGTGCCGTCCAGGTAGTGCAGGTTCGGGTCGGCGCGGTGCTCCACGACGGAGGCGAGCGCGTCGCGGATGACCCGCAGCGTGAGCTTGCCCTGCGCCTGCTCCTCGCTGCGGCCGGTCGCGACGAAGCGCACCTGGTCGGTGCCCAGCGTCTCCGGGTCGACGGCGCCGGGGCCGGGCGTGTCCTCGTGGATGCCGCAGTAGATGGCCGAGACCAGCAGCAGGGGTGTGGTCGGGTGCCCCTCGCGGATCGTGTCGAGGAACCCGTGCACGGCCGGCACGAACGTGCGCAGCCGCATCCCGTCGAGGTTCACGACGTTGATGCCGAGCTTGACGCTGATCAGGTCGGCCGGGGCGTCCCGCAGGGTGCGGGCGACGAACGGGTCGAGCAGGGCGTTGCCGCCGAGCCCGAGGTTGCGCAGGCTGACGTCGCCCAGGCGGGCGGCGACCGCCGGCCAGGTCTGGGTGGGCGTGCTCGCGTTGGACCCGTGGCTGATGGAGCTGCCGTGGTGCAGCCAGACGCGGCGGTCGTCCTGCGGGACCGGGGTCACGGGGGCGTCGGTGCGCAGCTCGATCAGCTCGACGGCCTCGTTGTGCGGCAGCCAGAGCTCGACGCGCTTGTGGCCGTCGGGCAGGCCGTCGAAGGTCGTGGTGTGCGCGGGGCCGGGCCGGAACTCGGTGGCGCCGGTCCGCAGGTCGGACTCGATGACGTCGCCGTCGGCGAGCGGGCTGCTGGCCACGACGGCGCCGTCGACCACCAGGTCGACGCTGCCGCGCGGGCGGTCCGCGCCGCGGTAGGCGAGCCGCGAGGGGTGGGTCACGAGCGCGACGGTGCGCGCCGTCGTCGTGAACCCGACCCGGACGCCGGAGGGCTGGCCCTCCATCATCAGGAGGTGCGGGTCGGGGAACTGGGCGCGCGCCCACTGCGGCAGACGGTGCGGGCGCAGGCCGCGGGGCGTGGTCTCGACCTCGGCGGCCCCGTGCACGAGGGGCGGGGTGAGCGGCGTGCTGAGCATGGTGCGTTCCTTGGTCAGTGCTTGGTGGGCTGGTCCGGGGCGGCGGGCCACGTCCGTAGGAGGGTGTCGAGGGCGACGATCGTCCTGTCCCAGGAGGTCTCCGGGCTGGGCTCGGAGTGGTCGAAGCTGCCGATGCGCTCCAGGGTGAGGTACCCGTTGATGGTGCTGCCGAGCAGGCGGGTGACGTGCACGCGCTCGCCCGGCGGGATGTCGTAGCCGCGCAGGACGGCGTCGGTGAGGGCGACGATCGACAGCGCGGCGTCGGAGGCGACGACGCTGGGGCCGGCCCGGCGCTGGAGCGCCTGCCAGCGGCCCGGCGCCTCGCGGGCGAACGCCCGGTGCGCGCGGGCCAGCCCGTCGAGCGCGGGGAGGCCCGACCGGCCCGCGACCGCCTCGGCGACGCGGGCCGTCAGGTCGGCCAGGGCGACGGCGCTGACGCCGTCCAGCAGTGCGGCGTGGTCGCGCACGTGGGAGTAGAGGCTGGGCGTGCGGACGCCGAGGCGGCGGGCGACCGCCGAGAGCGTGACGGCCTCCAGCCCGCTCTCGTCGGCCAGTGCCGTCGCCTCGGCGATCACCGTGTCCGGGGTCAGGGGTGCGCGGGCCATGCGACCAGCCTACACCCTTTAGGTGTTTGCCTATGGCTATTCTGTCACGGCGACGCGGCGGCGCATGGTTGCCGGCCGCAGCCAGGTCGCCGTGCGCCACAGCCACTCCACGGGCCCGTAGACGAAGTGCCTCAGCCACAGTCGGCTGAGGACCGACTGCACCGCGATCAGCACCACGGCCATGATCACGACGGGCGCCGCGCTGGTCATGTGGCCGAAGTCGACGACGAGCGCGGCCAGCGCCACGACGATCGCCGCGCCCACGTAGTTGGTCAGGGCCATCCGGCCCAGCGGCTCGAAGACCGCGGCGATCACCCGGCGAGCGGGGGTGCGCCACAGCAGGGCCAGGCCCGTGGTGTACAGCACGGCCATGACCAGGCCGGCCACGGAGCCCGCCGTCGAGAAGCGCGGGTCGCCGCCGGGCGTGCTGAGCTGCCAGACCAGGGCCGGCACCGTCAGCACGGCCGCGGCGGCGAACACGATGCCGACCACGCGGCCGGAGGACTCCAGTGCCTTGGGCAGGCCGTAGGCGGTGGCGCCCGCGCCGAGCAGGATGAGGCCCGGCACGGAGGGGAGCCCGCCGCCGAACATCGCGTAGGCCACGATCGTGAGCGCTGCGCCGCCGGCCAGGGTGGCCCAGCGGGGCGCGAACGCCACGACGGGCAGCATCAGCAGGCCCACGACGCCGTACTCGATCAGCACGTTGCCGGGGTAGGCGATCATCAGCAGCCCACCGATGACCGACAGCGCGACGAGGCGCCGCACCAGCACGAGGACCGGCCGCGAGGAGCGGGCGCGGGCGCCGTCGAGCACGATCCAGAGGCTCATGCCGAACAGGAAGACGAAGATGGGCACGAACCGGGTCTGCACGGTCAGGTAGAGCGCATCGAGCACGGGGTCGTCGACGGGGGCGCCGCCCTCCATCACGCGGGCCATGCCGAGCCGGGTGATGTCCACCGCGTTGACCAGCAGGATGCCGAACACGGCGAAACCGCGCAGCGAGTCGATGAACCGCCAGCGCGGCCGGGTGCTTGTCGGGGTAGGGGCCGCGAGGGCCGTGTCGGGTGCGCTCATGACGGCCATCCAAACAAGAGGGAGGTGGTGGCGTCGTCCGACCGCGAGACGATCTTCCCGGTGGGGGAGTAGGGGTGAACCCTGGGTGGCGGCGGGGTGCTGGCCAGGGTGCCTGTTGTGGTGGCGGTTCGGTCGCTGGGTGCTGGCGTGGTACGCGAAGGCCTCCGGTGGTGGATGTGGTTGCTCGACATCTCCACTCCACTACCGGAGGCCTTCGTCGTCGGTTGATCCGGCCGGGCATCGTGGGTCGGTTTATGGATAACCGCCAACGGAATTGTGGGAGACGAATGTGTTGCCGATCAGTATTCCAGGTTCGACCACCCTCGAAATTCCGGTGCAGTTCGAATTCGTCCAAAGGCGTTGTGTGACTGACGTGCGATTCCAGACCGATTTCCTTGCCGAGGCGAGGGGTGCGCAAGACCCAGGCGAGACCGCACCCAATTCGGCGCGAGAACCATTGGCGTTGGTCAGTGTCCACACGCAGATTCTTCCGGGTGTGCAATCGTTCCAATCGGCTGCCCCGCGCGGTGTCGCTGCAGTTGCGTTGACAGCGGGTGCCGTCTGGGCCGCACCTGCGGACGCCCGTGCTGCGGGAGCCATCTCGTCCGTGCTCGCGTCGGAGACGTAGTCGCCGTGTTCGGTGGTGAGGTCTCGGTCGTCGTGCGCCTGCGCCGCCTGGGTTCCGCCAACGACGCAAAGAAGCGACGTCAGTGCACCCAGGAGCGTGACAAACCAGCGCTTCCGGAGTGTCATCTGAATTCCTCCCTGCTCCACGCCGGGTTCACCGGGCACAGTGCCCAGCGCTGCGCGGAACGAGCCGAACCTAAGAGCTGGGCGCCCTGGCCGGCAATATGCTTCGGAAGCAACCGAAACACGCGCGCAGACGTATCAGACGCCGCTCCAAGCGCTCGCCACAGCGACCAATCAGGCAAACTCGCAGACGTCGTCGGCAGCCGGTCTGGTTGTACCTGGTCGAGCACTGGAGTGATCCGCGGGCGGCGCTCGGCGCGGAGCATGACGAACTTCGGGCCCGCCTCACTGCCGAGACTCTTCGACTACGAGGATCGGTGGAATTCGGTGCTTTGCCGCGGCAGTCGAGGGATGGCCCGGGCGCGGCAGCCGGGTCCCCCGCGTGGTCCACGGCGACGGGCGGGTCGTCTCCTCGACCCGGGCCCGGTGAAGGCGGTCACGGCTCCCGCGAGGGCCGCACCTCGGGAACATAGAGCCGCACCTCGACGTCGACCAGCTCGCTGAGCGCTGCCTCGATCCGCGGGCGCACCTCGGCCCAGTCCAGCCCGCCGTGGCCCGCGCCGAGCGGCGGGATCGCGATCGACCCGATCCGGTGCTCCTGGATCACGCGAACGAGATCCACCAGGCCGTCGTCGATGTACGCGAGCTGAGACCCCGACCGCCAGTGCTTCTTCGTCGGGAAGTTCACGACGTACCTCGGCCCGGTCGCCGCTCCCGTCGCCCAGACGTGCATCCGCCCGACGGCGACCTCGCCCGCCCTGCACGCACGGACGTACGCGTCGTACATCTCGGGGTAGGCGCGGCGGAACTGCAGTGCGATGCCCTTGCCCATGACGCCCACGGTGTTCACGGCGTTCACGAGGGCGTCGGCGTCCGCCGCCAGCAGGTCGCCGTGTGCTTCGGTCATCATCGGTGCTCGGGTCACGTCCCAGGAGTACCACCCGTGTCTGACACGGACGTCGCCGCGGTCGGATTCATGCATTCGACGAGAACCGGCCGCGCCCGGCTAGTAACCTCTTAGGCCTCGCCTCGTCCGGACACTGCCCACCTCGTCGCCCGAACCTGTCGCGGGCAACGGGCGGCCGCGTCCCTCGACCGGAAAGCAGGCCGCATGGAAGTCACGCCGCTCGTCTGGACGCTCACGATCGCCGCGATCGTGCTGCTCCTCCTCTTCGACTACTTCTTCCATGTCCGCAAGGCGCACGTCCCGGAGCTGAAAGAGGCCGCGGTCTGGTCCTCGATCTACGTCGGCATCGCGCTGCTGTTCGGGGTCGGTGTGCTGGTGCTGGGCGGCGGCGCCGCGGGGTCCGAGTACTTCTCCGGCTACATCACGGAGAAGGCGCTGTCGGTCGACAACCTCTTCGTGTTCCTCATCATCATGACGAGCTTCCGCGTGCCACGGGAGGACCAGCAGAAGGTGCTGCTGTTCGGCATCACGTTCTCCCTGGCCGCGCGCACCGGCTTCATCTTCCTGGGCGCCGCCCTCATCAACTCGTTCGCCTGGGTGTTCTACATCTTCGGCCTGATCCTGCTGGTCACGGCCGGCAACATGCTCAAGCCGGAGAGCTCGGAGTCGCGGCACGACGAGAACATCGCCGTGCGGATCGCCCGGAGGCTGTTCCACACGAGCCCGGACTACGACGGCGACAAGCTGTTCACGATCCACGACGGCAAGCGGGCGCTGACCCCGATGCTCCTGGTCATGGTCGCGATCGGCGGTACGGACCTGCTGTTCGCGCTCGACTCGATCCCCGCGATCTTCGGCCTGACGCAGGACGTGTACATCGTGTTCACCGCCACCGCGTTCTCGCTGCTCGGCCTGCGCCAGCTCTACTTCCTGCTGGACGGCCTGCTCGACCGCCTCATCTACCTCTCGTACGGGCTGGCCGTCATCCTGGCCTTCATCGGGGTCAAGCTGGTGCTCCACGCGCTGCACGAGAACAACGTGCCGTTCATCAACGGCGGCGAGCCGGTGCCGGTCTTCGAGATCAGCACCGGGCTGTCCCTGACCGTCATCATCGGGGTGATCGTCGTGACCGTGGTCGCGTCGCTGTGGAGCAAGGCGGGGCGGGCGCAGACCGCCATCGCGAACGCGCGCCGCCACGCGAGCGAGTACCTGGACCTCGGCTACACGGCGGACCACGCCGAGCGCATCCGGGTCTACGCCGCGCTGTGCGAGGAGGAGACGACGATCAAGAACCTCGGCGAGAAGTACCGCCAGAAGGCCCGTGACGAGAGCGAGCTCATGGACCTCCTGCACCGGGCGCACGCCGAGCACGACGAGTCGGTACGGCGCGCGGCCCGGGACGGGACGGCCTGAGCCCGTGGGCGGTGGATCCCCGCGGTCACGGGGATCCACCGCACACCTCCTAGCGCAGCACTCTTGCCGGAGCCGTCCTGAGGTGCGTGCCATAGATCACGAGCCCGACGAACATCAGTCCTCCGACGAGATTGCCGAGCACGGTCGGCAGCTCGTTCCAGAGCAGGTAGTCGCCGATCGTGAAGTCGCCGCCGAGCATGAGCCCGATCGGGAAGAGGAACATGTTCACGACGGAGTGCTCGAAACCCATGTAGAAGAACACCATGATCGGCATCCACATCGCGATGACCTTGCCCGGGAGGCTGTCGGACATCATGGCGCCGACGACGCCGGTCGAGACCATCCAGTTGCACAGCACCCCGCGCACGAAGAGGGTGAGCATGCCGGCCATACCGTGCTCCGCATAGCCCACGGTCCTGCCCTCACCGATCACCCCGATCGCCTGGCCGACCTCGCTCGGCGGGCTGGAGAAGCCATAGGTGAAGACGACGGCCATGAGCAGGGCGGTCGTCAGCGCCCCGGCGAAGTTCCCCAGGAAGACGAGCCCCCAGTTGCGGAGCACCGCCGCGCCCGTCACGCCGGGGCGCTTGTCCAGCCACGCGAGGGGAACGAGGGTGAACACTCCGGTCAGCAGGTCGAAGCCGAGCAGGTACAGCATGCAGAAGCCGACCGGGAACAGGACGGCACCCACGAGCGGCTGGCCGGTCTGCACGCTGATCGTGACGGCGAAGGCCGCGGCCAGGGCGAGGATCGCGCCCGCCATGTAGGCGCGGATGAAGGTGTCCCGGGTGGACATCAGCGCTTTGGACTGGCCGGCGTCGACCATCCGGATCGCGAAGTCCTTGGGGGCGACGTAAGACATGAGGGGGCTCCGTATCGGGGTCTGGTTCACCACTGGTACTTCAGGAACTTGCCGTCGATGACGACGCGGACGCGGTCCCCGTCCGGGTCCTCGCGGCGGGAGATCTCGACGTTGCAGTTGATCGCGCTCATGATCCCGTCGCCGAACTCCTCGTGGATCGCCTCCTTCAGGGCCGGGCCGTAGACGTCCAGGAGCTCGTAGAAGCGGTAGATCGTCGGGTCCGCCCGGAGGGAGTCGCCGTTGAGGCGGTACGGCTGCTCCTGGAGGGCGACGACGGTGTCCGCGTCGAGCTCGAGCAGCCGGCCGACCGCCTCGGCGACGTCGGCGGGGACGGGGTGCGAGCCCAGGAGCGCGGCGACGGTCCACAGCAGGGGCCGGTCGACCTGCTCGGCGATCTCGGCCCAGGTCTTTCCTGACCTGCGCAGGGATGCGCGGACGTCCTGCGTCGCTGCCTCGCGCGTGCTGTTCCAGGTGGTCATCTGATCTCCGGTCGGAAGGGGGCGGCCGGGTACCGCCCGTGTGCCTCCACCTCACCGAACAGGCGCCGCTCGTCCTAGGCCGTTTGCGAGAGGCAATGCGCAGAAAGCGAAGCAGCGGCGCCCTTTTACGAGCGCGAAACGCTTGCGCAACGAATGCGGGATCGCCCTGCGCGTACGGTCCCCGGGAGAACGGAGGAGCCGATGGCCGGAATGGCGCACCACCCGATGACACCCACCGCCGAGCACGTCGCGGACCGGCTGCTGCTCGCTGACGTGGTCAGCGAGGCCCCCGTCCCGTTGTGGGTCATCGGACCTGAGGGATCCGTGGTCGTCGCGAACCGGGCGGCGGTCTCCTTTCTCGGCTACCGGAACGAACTCGATCTGGTCGGTGGTCCGAGTCACGAGCTCCTCCACCGCAACCGGCCCGACGGGACCTCTTATCCACCCGAGGATTGCCCGATCATCTGCGCGCGCGGAATGGAGCATCAAGGCCAGGAATGGTTCATGACGCGTGCGGGAGACCCGCGCCCGGTGCACTGGTCGACGAGAAGGCTCCATGACACGGGCGCGACCGTTCTGAGCTTCACGCCCACCGCCTCCGACGCCGTGCGGCACCGGGCCGAGAGACGCCTGCGCGACGCGGTGCCGACGTCCGCTCCGCTCCGGTCGCGCGCCGCGCTTCGCGACGGGCTGTACGCGATCATCCACGAGCGGTTCGCGGACCCCCTGTTCTCCGTGGCCGACCTTGCCACCGAGGCGCACGTCTCGGTGCGATCGCTCCAGGCCCTGTTCGCGGACGTCGGGCGGTCGCCCGCGTCCGAGGTGCGGCGGATCCGGCTCGACTTCGCGCACAGCATGCTGGAACGGGGGCACGCCGTGCAGACGGCGTGCCAGCGCTCCGGATTCCTCGACCCGGGGTCCTTCGGACGGGCATTCCGCCGACGCTTCGGCTACCCCCCGAGCCAGGTGCGTCCGCTGGAGGCGAGCGGCTAGGACTGCCCCGACGGGCCGGCCTCGGGCACCACGACGCCGAGGATCCGGGCCGCCGCGACGTCAGCCCCCGCGAGCAGGGGGGACGGCACGCCCGGGCTCGCCCCGATCGCGGAGCCGCGCTGCACGGCCTCGGCGGGGATACCGAGCACGACGACGCGGTCGTCGGCGGCGCCCGCGGCATCGACGAGCTCGCAGCCATCCCGGGTCACGTCCAGGCTCTCCGAGGAGACTGTGCCGCCCGCCGCCGTCGGCAGCGGGTGCCGGCGCGCCCGGCCGGAGTCGAGGAGCGCGCGCAGCAGCGGGTCGTCGGTGGGGCTCACGGCGCCCCGGTGCATCCGGGTCTCGATCAGTGCCCGGGTCCGCACGGCGTCGCGGACGCGGCTGCGGGCGACGAACGCGCCGTCCTCGACGTCGATCCGGGTGTCCTCGCCCAGCAGCTCGACCACCCCCGCCCGCACGAGCGCGAGGAGCTGGGCCGTGCGGCGCGGGGGCGGCCCCGAGGCCAGTGCCAGTCCGAGGGGGACGAGCACGCCTTCGCCGAACGCTTCCAGGGACGCCCCGTCGACGACGCCGGCCCGGGTCAGCCGTGCGACCTCGCCCCGCAGCGTCTCCATGGCCTGGTTGACGCGGGCGCGCGGCGACGTGAGCGGGGACGCGACCGACTCCTGCTCGGCGCGGACCCAGCCCTCGACCCAGGCGGACCAGTCGGCGGGGGAGACGCGCGGCGGCCGGTCGGCGCGGGCGGGGTCGACGGCGTCGGCAGCGTCTCGGACCAGGGCAGCGGCCTCACGAACGGGGTCCTCGGCTGCATCGAGCCGCCGGGCGAGCACGTCGGGCGTCAGACCCTCGCGCAGGGCCGACGGGCGGTGCCCGGCCAGCGCGGTCAGGTGCGCGAGCACCAGCTCGGCCGACAGCAGCGGCCAGACGTCGCGCGCCAGGTCCAGTACGGGGCGCCCGGCCGCGCGCTCGACCAGGGCCGCGAAGCGTTCGCGGGTCGCGATCCGCGCCTCGTAAGGCGCGGGCAGTCCGTCGGCGAGTGCTCCCTTGCCCCGGTACGGCAGCCCGCGCCGCGACCCCGCGAGCAGGTGCGGCTCGGCGCCGCTCGGCACGTAGCGCAGGGTGTCGCCCGCGTGCGGCCCGTCGGCTCCGCCGTCGTCGCAGGGCCGGCCGGACACGTCGGTCGGCAGGCCGGTGCGCGCGTCGACGAACCGGCCGCCGCGGCCGACCGTGAGCACCGCGAGCACGTCGAAGAAGTTGGCGCCGAGCCCGGCGACCAGCACGTCCTCGCCCGCGGGCACAGCAGCCCAGTCCCGCTCGGCGGGCATGCCCGGTTCGACGTAGACCAGGCGGTGTGCCCGGGCGGCGTCCGTGAACCGTTCGGTCTGCGGGGAGCGGCGGGCCTGGATCATGCCCTGCGCGAGGACGACGACGGGGGCCGTCAGGGTCGCGGGCCCCGCCCCCGGGGCGAGCACGACCTCCCGCAGCCCGGCCCGGGGCGTGCGCACGTCCACGACCGTGCCGTGCACCGGCACCACCTCGATGCTCCCGCGGCGCGCGGCCTCGTCGAGCTGGTCCAGGTAGTAGGCGCCCTGGAGCCGCCGCGTCGGGTACGAGCCCGGGCCGAGGTCGCGGGCCTCGTCCCGGGCCCAGGCGGTTCCCGGCTCGGCGCGTGCCCAGTCGACGAGGTCCGGCCCGGTCACGACAGGCCCGGTCATCGGCGTCGTGGCGTCGGCGTGCACGGTGGTGCGCGCCGCCCACGTGTTGTTCAGCAGCAGCGGCGACTGGTCGGTGCGCCAGGTCGCCCCGGCGCCGACCTCGACCCGGTCGACGACGGCGACGCGCAGCGCACGCAGGGTGTCGTCCGGAGCGGAGCCCCAGGGCGCGTCCGGCCGACGTCGGGCGGCGAGCCGGGCGATCACGGCGACGGCCCGCGGGCCGCCGCCGACGATCACGGCATCGAACGGCGCCGGCTCCCGGTCGCTCACGGGGTCGTGTGCGCCGGAACGGCCCCGGCACCGGTGACGGCCGCAACCGCCTCGGCGAACGCCTGCTCGGCCGCGACGAGCTTCTCCTCGGACGCGGCGACGCCCGGGAACCGGTCGGGCAGCCCGGCGAGGACCCCGCCGAGCACCTCGCGGCGGCGCGCCGCGCGCGTCGCCGTGGGGAGAGTGCGCAGGTAGGCGTCGAGCTGGTCGGCGAGCGCGGACGGGAACACCCGCTCCCAGCGCTCGCGCTCGGGACCGAGCGAGTGCGTCCGTTCCGCGGAAGCGGAACGCCGTGTCCGTTCCGCCGCGGTCGCGGCGGCATCCACCGCACCGTCCCGCACGACCACCCCGTACGCCTCCAGCGCGGCCTCCACCGTGACGAGCCCCGCCGCGACGTCGGCCAGCACGGCCGACTCCGCGCGGTCCAGCGGGTCCCCGTACCCGCCTGCGCCGGACGTGCGCAGCACCACGCGGTCGCCCGCCCGCAGCGCGTGCACGTCGACGACGGACAGCCGGCGCTCGTCGGGTCGCCCCTCGTTGACCACGAGCTCGGTGAGCGCGCCGGGGCGTCCGCCCGCGAAGCCCCAGGGCCGGAACCGCAGGCGCTCCAGCCCACGCGCCAGCAGCCCGCCGTCGGTCAGGGCCTCGAACTCGAGCTCCAGGCCGGAGCCGCCGCGCCAGCGTCCGGCGCCGCCCGAGTCGGTCCGCAAGGCGTAACGCAGCACGCGCACGCTCACGTTCGCCTCGACGGTCTCGACCGGGTTGTTGGACAGGTTGGAGATGCCGGAGTCGCGCCCGTCGGCGCCGTCGGCCCCGAACCGGGCGCCCGTGCCGCCGACCATCGGCTCGACGACGTCGACCCGCGAACCATCGCCGGCCGCGAACACGACCGGCACGACGAGCCCGCTCGACGCCGCGGGCAGCACCTCGGGCGCGGCCTGGACCAGCGCCCCGGACACGACGTCGTTGACCCGCGAGGTCGTCGCGTGCCGCACGCCCGTCGCGGCGGTGCCGGTCGCGTTGAGCAGCGTGCCCTCGGGCGCGGTGAAACCGATGACGTCCATGAGCCCGCCGTTGAGGGGCACGGCCGGGTCGAGCGTGCCGATCAGCGCGAAGATCCGCGTGACGACCCAGGAGTGCGCGCGCCCGAACGTCACCATGTTCAGCGCGGCCTCGACCTGCGGGTCGGTGCCGGTCAGGTCGAGGTGCACGGCGCCGTCGTCGACCGTGGCGGTGACGACCACGCGCAGCGGCACCGAGCTGACGCCGTCGTTGTCGAGGTAGTCCTCGAAGCGGTAGGTGCCGTCCGCCAGGGTGCGCAGGGCGCTGCGGGCGCGGGCGGCACTCTGCTCGCGCGCGAACATGCCGACGTCGGCGAATCCGGCCGGGCCCAGGTCGGCGGTGAGCTCGCCGACCCGCCTACGCCCGGTGTCCAGCGCCGCGAGCATGGCGTGCAGGTCGCCGCGGTTGGCCTCGGGCGTGCGGGAATTGGCCGCGAGGATCGCCTCGACCTCGGGCACCACGGTCCCGGCCCGCACGTACCGCAGGGGCGGGATGCGCAGCCCCTCGGCGAACACGGAGTCGTTCAGCACGCTCACGGACGAGGGCACGCGCCCGCCGACGTCGGACACGTGGACGAATGCCCAGCCGTAGCCGACCAGCTCGTCGCCGTCGAAGAACGGCGCGATCGCGTGCACGTCCGGCAGGTGCGTCGACAGCCCGCCCGAGAGGTACGGGTCGTTCGTCAGCAGGACGTCGCCCGGGGCCAGCGGGCCGTGCACCGTCGCCGCCTCGATCGCGGGCGTCAGGTCCAGGCCAACGAAGCCCGAGACACCCACGTCCTGCGGGTACGCCACGAACCGGCCCGACAGGTCGGCCACGGCGCACGCGAAGTCCGCGGCGTCGCGCACGTACAGGCTGCGGCTCGCCCGCCGCAGGGTCAGGCACATCTCCTCGACCGCGGCCTGCAGCCGCGTGTGGGCGACGTCCTTCTCGACCGTCGTCAGCACGGCTCAGCCCTCCTCGTTCTCGGCGGCGTTCCCGGCGGCATGGGCAGTGCCCCGCACCAGGTGCAGGTTCCCGCCGTCGTCGCTCGTCGCCGTCCACCCGGCCGGCACGAGCACCGTCGTGTCCGCCTTCTCGATCACGGCGGGGCCGGTCACCGACGCCTCGCCGTCCTCCGCCAGGGCGTGCACGCTCGCCGGGCGCGGCGTCCCGTCGTAGCGGACGTCGCGCGCGCCGGTCTTCACGAACGCCGCGCCGCCGTGCCCGGACCGCACCTCGCCCAGGCGCACGCTCACGCTCGCGCGCAGCGTCTCGGCGCGGACGGCCGCGGTCGCGTCGGTGAACCCGTGCACCTTCTCGTGCTGCTCGGCGAACCGCCGCAGCACCGGCTCGACCGTGAGGCGCAGCGGCTCCGCCGGGCCCACCTCGGTCGAACGCTCGGCCAGCACGACCTCCAGCGTCGTCGGCTGGCCCGCGTACCGGAGGTCGGCGCTCAGCGTCACGGTGCCGGTCGCCGCGACGTCCTGCGTGCGCAGCCAGTCGAGCACCTCGCGCTCCAGCTCCGTGGCCGACGTCGTCAGCGCTTCCAGGTTCCGCTCGGCCACCACGGTGCGTACCGTGCGCGCCACGTCGCGGCGGATCGGGGCGATCGCCGCGCCGAGCGCGCAGAACGTGCCGGCGGCCGCGGGCACCAGCACGCGGCGGACGCCGACCTCGTCGGCCAGCAGGGCTGCGTGCGTGCCCCCGGCGCCGCCGAACGCGACGAACGTGTACCGCTCGGGCACCTCGCCGTGCGCGGCCAGGACGGTCCGCAGGCGCGCGGCCATGCCGACCGACGCGACCCGCAGCGCGGCGTCGACCACGCCGTCGGGCCCCGACGCGTCCTCGGCCGGACCCTCGCCCAGGTCCGCCGCGACCTCGGCCAGCGCCGACGTCGCGAGGTCCGCGCGCAGCGGGAACGTGCCGCCCAGGAACGTGGCCGGGTCGATCACCCCGGCGTGCACGTACGCGTCGGTCAGCGCGGGGTGCGTGCCGCCCGCACCGTAGGCGGCCGGCCCGGGCACGGCGCCCACGCTGGCCGGGCCCACCCGGAGCACGGGCCGGGAGCCGGACCCGTCGGCGCTGATCACCGAGCCGCCGCCCGCGCCGATCGCCGACACCTCGACGACGGGCGTCATCAGCGGGTGCGGCCCCACGGTCGCCGTCGTCGTGAGCACGGGTCGGCCCCCGCGCAGCACACCGATGTCGCTGCTGGTGCCGCCCATGTCCACGGTGACCATGTCCGTGCCGGGCCACGCCGTCGCGGCGGCGGACACCCCGCCGGCCGGCCCCGACAGCACCGTCTGCACGGGCCGGCGCATCGCCGACTCGATGGACACCGAGCCGCCGTTCGACGTCGTGATGTACACCCGGGCGTCGACCCGCAGGCGGTGCAGGCGCTCGCGGAGCGCCGTGAAGTAGCCGGTCATCAGTGGCGTGATCTGCGCGTCCAGCAGGGCGAGCGTGGTGCGCTCGTACTCGCCGGCCTCAGGCCAGACAGCGGCCGCCGACGTCACCGGGATGCTCAGGGCATCCGCCAGCCGGTCGGCCAGGTGCTGCTCGGCCTCGCGTGCCGCGTACCCGCCCACCAGGCTCACGGCCACGACCTCGGGCGCGAGCTCCGTGAGGCGCTCCACGAGCCGGGCCAGCTCGGCGTCGTCCACGCCGCCGGCACCCGGCGTGCCGACGACGGCGCCGTCCGCGGCGAACCGGTGCGCCACCTCCAGCACGTGCTCGCGCGGCACGATGGGCCGCCCGGGCGTGGCGTGCAGGTCGAACGAACGCGGCATGCGGGCGCGCGCGATCTGCAGCACGTCCCGGTGGCCCGCGCTCGTCACCAGCGCGGCCCGGGCCACGCGGCCCTGCAGGATCGCGTTCAGGCCGATCGTGGTGCCGTGCGCGACAGCGGCGACGTCCCGGGCGGCGATCCCGCGCTCCAGGAGCTGGGCCAGACCCGTCTCGACGCCCTCGGAGGGGTCGTGCGGGGTGCTGGGCACCTTGTGCGTGATGGCGTCGGCCAGCGACCAGGAGGTGCCGTCACCGGGGACGGCGACCAGGTCGGTGAACGTGCCGCCGACGTCGATGCCGATGCGCCAGCGGCGGCCGGCCTGGGGGAGTGTCACAGGAACCTCGAGACGTGGATGGTGCGGTCGAGCACGGCGATGGTCACGACGCTGACCAGCAGCAGGAGCGTCGAGACGGCCGCGACGGTGGGTTCGAGCTGGACCTGCACCGCGGAGTAGATGCGCACGGGCACGGTGGCCTCGCCGGCGCCCGCCACGAGCACGGACACCGCGACCTCGCCCAGCGAGATGACGGCGCCGAGGAACGCCCCGGCGACGATGCCCGGCCGCATCAGCGGCACGGTGACCGTGAGGAACGTGCGCAGCGGCGACGCCCCGAGCGAGCGCGCGGCGCGCGGCAGCGCCGGGTCGAGCGCCGCGGCGCTGACCGCGACGACCCGCACGCAGAACGGGAACGTCACCACCAGGTGCGCGAGCCACAGCCCCTGCGCCGAGCCGACCAGGCCGGTGCGCTGGAGCTGGTAGAGCAGCGCCAGACCGACCATCACGCCGGGCACGGCCATGGGGGACAGGAACAGCAGGCCGAGCGCTCGCCGCCCGGGGAAGCTGCCGGCGCCGACGGCGTACCCGCCGAGCGTGCCGAGCACGACGACGACCGGCACGACCAGCACGGCGAGCCGCAGCGAGTAGCCCAGGGCGTCGAGCCACTGCGCGGAGCCGAACACCTCGGCGTACCAGCGCAGGCTCAGGCTCGACGGCGGGAACCGGAAGTTGTTCGCGGCGTTGAACGAGCTGAGCGCCACCACGAGGAGTGGGAGCAGCAGGAACGCGCAGACGAGCACCACGGGCACCAGCGTCAGCGCACGGCGGGCGCGGGCGCGTCCGGCGCTGTTCGGAACAGGACGGTCAGGCACGACGACCCCTCTCGGCGAGGCGGCCGGCCAGCCCCACGAGCCCGCAGACCGCGAGCGTGACGGCCAGCAGCACGAAGCTCAGCGCGGCGGCGCGGGGCTGGTCGAACGCGACCATGGCCTCGGTCTGGATGCGCAGCCCGGCCAGGGGCTGGTTGGCGCCGCCCACGAGCAAGGGCGTCACGTACACGCCCATGCTCAGCGAGAAGACGATGACGGTGGCGGCCACGATGCCCGGTGTGGCCAGTGGCAGCACCACGGACCGGAAGGTGCGCAGCGCGCCCGCGCCCAGGTCGGCCGACGCCTGCAGCAGGCGGTTGTCGATGGCGCCGAGCGAGGCGGACAGGGCCAGCACCGCGAACGGCAGCAGCACGTGCACGACGGCGAGGAACACCGTCCACGGCGAGCGCAGCAGCGGCAGGGACTCGTCGACCAGCCCGAGCGCCTGGAGGGTCACGTTGACGGGCCCCTCGCCGGACATGACGACGCGCCAGCCGAAGGACCGCACGACCTCGCTGGTCAGCAGCGGCGACAGCGTGATGACGAAGACCAGGGACCTGCCAACGGGCGACGTCGAGCGCGCGAGGTACCAGGCGAGCGGGAACGCCAGCACGAGGCACGTCAGGCTCACCCGGACGGCGAGCCAGAGGCTCTCGACCACGGAGCCCCACAGGTAGGACGTGCCGAACACCTCGGCGTACTGCGCGCCGGTGAACCCGGGCAGCACGTTGTTCATCGTGTCGGTGGGGCGCAGGCTGAGCAGGAGGAGCCCGATCAGGGGCAGCAGGAACGCGACCACGACGAACGCCGTGGGCACGATCGCGGCGACGTGCCCGCGCAGGTCACGGGTGCGGGCGGTCGCCACGTCAGGCCGCCCCGACGGGCAGCAGGGCGTCGTCGGACCAGGTCAGGCCGACCGGCTCGTCCTCGGCGAAGCGCCGTCCGCCGTCCGCGGGGCTGGCGAGCAGCTCCGTGCCGTCGGCGGTGCGCAGGCGGTACTCGTAGCGCTCGCCGGCGAACCCGACGGACAGCACGGTCGCGGGGGCGGCGTCGCCGCCGGCCTCGACGACCCGCACGTGCTCGGGCCGCAGGGCCACGGTCCCGGTAGCACCGGCGAGCCGCACCGGCCGCCCGAGCACCGTGGGCCCGCCGTCGCCGTCGTGCACCGGAAGGAGGTTGGCGGCGCCGACGAAGTCGGCGGCGAACCGGGTGCGCGGCGTGCGGTACAGCTCCTCGGGTGTGCCGAGCTGCTCGAGGTCGCCGTGCGCGAGCAGCGCGACCCGGTCCGACAGCGCGAGCGCCTCGGCCTGGTCGTGCGTGACGAACACGGTGGTGGTGCCGACCTCGCGCTGCAGCTCACGCAGCTCGTGCCGCATCTGGCGGCGCAGCTTGGCGTCGAGGTTGGACAGCGGCTCGTCGAGCAGCAGCACGCGCGGCCGGGTGACCAGCGCGCGGGCGATGGCGACGCGCTGCTGCTGCCCGCCGGAGAGCTGCTGCGGGTAGCGGTCGGCGAAGTCCGCGAGGTCGACCAGCTTCAGGGCGTCGCGCACTCGCTCGTCCCGCTCGGCCTTCGCCACGCGGCGCGTGCGCAGCCCGTACTCCAGGTTGCGCCGCACCGTCATGTGCGGGAACAGCGCGTAGCTCTGGAAGACGAGTCCCGTCTCGCGGCGGTTGGGCGCCACATGGGTGACGTCCTCGCCGTCGATCAGGACCGTCCCCGTGGTGGGCGTGACGAACCCGGCGAGCACGGACAGCAGCGTGGACTTGCCGCAGCCCGACGGGCCGAGCACGGACAGGAACTCGCCCGACTCGATGGTCAGCTCGTCGAGCTCCAGCACGGGGTCGCCGCCGTACCCGACGCTGAGCCCGCGGATCTCCACGCGGCCCTGTGTGGCGGTCATCAGCCGAAGATCTCCTGCCAGCGCGCCTGCAGGTCGGGCAGCTGCGGGGTGATGGTCTCGTAGTCGACCCACACGAAGTCGTCGTACGCGCCCTGGCCGCTGGTGATCTGCCCGTCGAACTGCGCGGGGTACTCGTTCTGGTCGTTGGAGGCGGCGTACCAGGTGCCCTCCGAGAAGACGGGCTGGTACTCGCTGGAGGCCACGTAGTCGAGGAACGTGTACGCGAGCTCCTCCTGCTCGGTGCCCTCGGTGACGAACAGCGAGGTCAGGGCGCCCACGGAGCCCGACGCCGGGTAGGCGAACCCGATGGGCTCGCCCGCGTTCTGCTGCACGAACGCGCGGCCGTCCCAGTGCGCCGCGACCCACGCGTCGCCGTTGGAGAGCGCGGTCTCGACGCTGGTGCCGTCGGCGGGGAACGTCGAGGCGCAGTCCTTGAGGGTCTCGAGCTGCTCGAACGCGGCGTCGACGTCCTCCGGGTTGGTGATGGAGCCGCCGGCCTCGTTGATCAGGCCCGCGAGGAACTCGACGCCGGTGTTGAAGGTCAGGGGCGAGACGGCGACGTGGCCGCAGTAGGCCGGGTCGAGCAGGTCGGACCAGTCGGTCGGCGGCTCGTCCACCTTGTCGGTGCGGTACGCGATGCCCGTGGAGCCCACGGTCAGGGGCAGGCCGTACTGGGTGCCGCCCACGTTGCTCTGCTCGGCGAGCACCTCGTTGAGCTGGCCGAACTGCTCGATCTGGGCGGTGTCGAGCTCGGCGACGACGCCGGCGGAGACCGCGCTGGGGATGACGTTGGGCGTGAACGCGACGACGTCGTAGGCGGGCGTGCCGCCCTTGGTGGAGCGCAGCGCGGTGAGCCAGTCGGCGGGGCCGCCGGGCACCAGCTCGACGGTGGCGCCCGTCTCCTCCTCGAACGGCTCGACGAAGGCCTTGGCGAACGACTCGCCCCAGGACCCGGCGTACACCGCGACCTTGAGGGTCTCGCCGGACCCGTCGCCGGACGCGTCGTCGCCCCCGGCCGAGCACGCGGCGAGCGCGCCGGTCAGCGTGAGGGCCGTGGTCACGGCGAGCGTGCGGGTCAGTGGCCGGGTGGTCCGGCGCGTGGAGCGGGAGGTCATCGTTGTCTCGTTCCTTCGGGGTGGTGGGGCGGCAGGCGGTGGTCCCAGGCGTAGTGCCGTTCCAGGACCTGGCCGAGCCGCAGGAGGAGCCCCTCGCCGCCCTGCGGTGCGACGAGCTGGGTGCCGAGCGGCAGACCGTCGTCGTCCAGGTGGGTGGGCAGGGTCAGGGCGGGCACGCCGAGCACGCTCGGGACGGTGGTGAACGCGAGCGTGCGCTCGTAGATGACCGACTCGCGCGACGGCGCCTGCCGGGTCAGCTCGTCCAGGACGACGCCGTTCGCGGGTACGCGGGTCGCCGTCGTCGGCGTGAGGACGACGTCGGCGGCGTGGAACAGGGACTCGGTGACGGTGCGGGCCAGGGCACGCATCCGGACGGCGCCGCGCACGTAGCCGGCCGCGCCGAGCGTGTCCGCCTGGTCCATGACCCGCCGGATGTAGGGCTGCAGGCGCTCGGGGTGGTCCAGCGGCGTCTGCTGCAGCCATGCCGGGATGACGACGCCCGGGTACAGGTCCATGAGCTCGGCGCCGCCCTCGTGGGCGTCGAGCGCGACGACCGTGTGCCCGTGGCCGCGGAGCACGTCGGCGGCGTCCTCCACCGCGGCGACGCACGCGGCGTCGACGTGGATGCGCGGGTCCCAGGAGCGCGTGAGCAGGCCGACCCGCATCGGGCGGGGCGCGTCGTCGAGCGTCGCGAGGTAGTCGGGGGCGGCCGGGCCGCGCGACCACGCGAGCGGGTCGGGCGCGGCCAGGTGCGTCACGACGGCGGCGGTGTCGCGCACGGTGCGCGTCACCACGCCCTCGGTGGCGCCGCCCTCCCAGCCCTGCACGCGCTGGGGGAGCAGGCCGCGGCCGGGCTTGAGGCCCACCAGGCCGCAGAACGCGGCCGGGACCCGCAGCGAGCCGCCGCCGTCGCTCGCCAGGGCGACCGGGACGATCCCGGCGGCGACGGCCGCGGCGGAACCGCCGCTCGACCCGCCGGGGGAGCGGTCCAGGTCCCACGGGTTGTGCGTGACGCCGGAGCGCGGGCTCTCGCACGACGTCGTCATGGCGAGCTCCGGCGTGGCCGCGCGCCCGAGCTGCACGAACCCGGCCGCGAACGCCGCAGCGGGCAGCAGGTCCGTGTCCGTCGCGGGCGTGTCGTCGATCGCGAGGGAGCCGCGGGTCCAGGGCTGTCCGGCGACGGCGAAGGTGTCCTTGATGGTGATCGGCACGCCGGCGAACGGCGGCAGGTCGACGCCGGCTGCCAGCGCCCGGTCGACGGCGTCCGCGGCGGCGAGCGTGGCGTCGTCGTCGCGCCAGACGAGGGACCGCACGGCCGGGTCGACGGCGTCCGCCCGGGCGAGGGCGCGCTCGGCGACGGAGCGCGCGCTCTCGCGACCGGAGCGGACCCGGTCGGCCGTGTCCACCACACCCATATGTGATGGAAGATTCATGATCACGGGTAGACGTTAACCACGGTGAGCCGATCGCTCCAAGCCGATGTCCCCGCCGTCCGCCTGATGAGACTAAGGTGCGAGTGGCGGATATACATCTGGATGATAAGAGCCCGGGATCTTCCGGGCAGGCCGCGAACGGGCTACCGAACGAGCAGCGAGGGGCGATGACGACCACAGGATCCGACGCCGCCGGGACCACCCCGGCCACGCCGACCGACCTGATCACCTCGGTGCGCGGGTTGTCCGGCCCGGCGCTCGCCGAGCAGCTCACCGCGTGGATCGAGCAGGGCGTGCTGGCACCCGGCACCCGGCTGCCCACCATCGAGGAGGTCGCCCACGCCTCCGGGCTGGGCCGCTCCACGGTGGCCGGCACCTGGTCGCTGCTCGTGGACCGCGGCCTGGTCACCACGCGCCGCCGCGGCGGCACCATCGTGTCCGGCCCGACGGGCGCGCCCACCTGGCCGCGGGCGGGCGAGGCGCCGGTGTTCGCCGGCTGGTCCTCCGTGGACCTGTCGTCCGCGCACCCCACGACCGACCGGCTGCCCGACCTGCTGGAGGCCTTCGCGCACAGCCTGCGCGAACCCCAGACCAACTCCCTGCGCCGCGAGGCGATCACCCCGGCCCTGCTGGACGCCGTGCGCCAGGACTGGCCGTTCGACGCCGCCGAGTGGGTCACCGTCAGCGGCGCCGGCGAGGCCACGCTGCTCACCGCCGAGGCTGCCACAGCGCCCGGCGGCCTCATCGCCGTCCAGGAGCCCGCCGTCTCCGGCACCATCGGCAACCTGCGCTCCGTCGGCTTCGAGGTGGTCGGCGTCGCCTCCGACGCCGCCGGCCCGCTGCCCGACGCGCTGGAGCGCGCGCTCGCCGCCGGCGCCAGGACGTTCGTCTACCAGCCCGGAGGGGAGTTCTCCCTTCAGGGCGGCGTCACCACGGCGCGCCTGGCCGAGCTCGCGGCCGTCCTGACCGAGCACGCCCCCGACGCGTGGGTGCTGGAGGAGGACGTGCTCGGGCCGCTGGCTCCCGTGCGCCCGCCGAGCCTCGGCGAGCTGCTGCCCGGCCGCGTCGTGCGGATCACCTCGTTCTGTCGCGCGTTCGGCCTCGACCTGCGCACCACCGTCGTCGGCGGCGCCCGCGACGTGGTGCTCGGCGTCCGGCGCCTGCGCAGCCACGGCATCCTCGCGCAGAGCCGCATCCTGCAGAACGCGCTCGCGTACCTGCTGGCCACCCCCAGCGTCGGCACCCTCGTCGCCGACTCCGCCCGCTGGTACGCCGACCGCGGCCGCGACCTCGCGCGGGCGCTCGCGGCCCGCGACGTGCGCACGGCGACGCCGCCGGGCGGCCTGGTCGTGTGGTTGCGCGCCGAGAACGAGGACGAGGCCCTCGTCGAGCTCGGAGCGCGCGGCATCGTCCTGACGCCGTCGTCGCGCACGTTCGTCACGCCGCCGCGGCCCGCGTGGCTGCGGGTGGCCACGCCCCAGATCCCGGCCGACCCGGAGCGGGTCGAGGAGCTGGCCGAGGCCCTGGCGGGCGCCGCGCGGGGTGCGCTGCTCGCCGGGTGAAGTACCTTCCGAAATCCGGCCGTTCCCGGCAGACTCTGGGCCGTGGGCCCGACGACGGGGGACAGGGCGACGGTGCACGCCGCGACACCCGAGGCGACACCGGAGTCCGGCGCGCCCTCGGTGGCGGCCGACCCGCAGAGCCCGCGGTCCAAGGAGCTGCTGGCGCTGGTGCGCCGGCGCGGCCGCATCGAGGTGAGCGAGTCCGCGCGCATGCTCGCCGTCTCGCAGGAGACCGTACGGCGTGAGCTGCGCAAGCTGGAGGCGCAGGGCCTGATCCGGCGCAGCTACGGGCTGGCGTTCCCGGTGGAGACCAGCTCGTTCGAGACGGCGCTGTCGCAGCGCTGGCAGAGCTTCCCCGAGGAGAAGGCGCGGATCGCCGCCGAGGTGGCCCGGCGCCTGGGGGAGGCGCGCACCATCTTCGTGGACGAGGGCTTCCAGCCGCTGCTGGCGGCGCGGGCCCTGCCGCAGGACCGGGACCTGACCGTGGTCACGTCCTCGCTGCCGGTGGCGACGGAGCTGTCGGCGCGGCCGAACGTGCAGGTGATCATCATCGGCGGGCGGGTGCGCGGCAAGACGCTGGGCGTGGTGGACGGCGCGGCCGTCGACATGCTGCGCACGTTCCGCCTCGACCTCGGGCTGATCGGCGCGAACGGCGTGACCGTCGAGGACGGCCTGACCACTCCCGACCCCGTCGTCGCGAGCGTCAAGGCCGCCGCGATCGAGGTGAGCCGCCGCCGGATCTTCATCGGGGCGCACCACAAGTTCGGTGTCACGAGCTTCGTGCGGTTCGCCGGCCTGGACGACTTCGAGGCGATGATCACCGGCACCCAGCTCGGCGCGGCCCGGGCCCGTGCGTTCCACGCGGCCGGCGCGGAGATCGTCCAGGTCTGACGCCCTGCCCCCTCGGGGCCTGACCGATCGGTCTCCTGCGGCGAGCAGTTGGTGCCCGGTGCGGGATGCGGTTTCCGGTCGCCGAGCGGGGGCGGAAACCTGCCAGAACCTGGCCCTCCGCGGTCCCGGCCGGATCAGGCGCGCCCCGGCGTACCCCGCCGTCGGCCGCCCGGAAGCGGCAGGTCTGTGCGATTCCACAGCCCCGGTGAACGTTTCGAGACGGGCTCGTTGACCCCCCTGACGGCCCGGCCCACGATGTGCACCTCACGACGACGTGACCAGACGTGACCAGAAGGGTCGAAGCAATGAAGCTCACGAGAACTGCGCGCCGTCAGGCCGCGCCCGCCGGCATCGCGGCCGTGGCGCTCGCGCTGACGCTGACCGCCTGCGCCGGGGCGGGGGGCGGCGGGAACAGCGGCGCCGCCGGCTCCGACGGCGGCCCGGTCGAGCTCACGCTCGCCACCGTCAACAACCCCCAGATGAAGGACATGGAGGAGCTCAAGTCCGCCTTCGAGGAGGACCACCCGGACATCACGGTGAACTTCATCCAGATGGAGGAGAACGACCTCCGGGACGCCGTCACCAAGGACGTCGCCACCGACGGCGGGCAGTACGACATCGTCACGGTCGGCTCCTACGAGGTGCCGATCTGGGCGCAGAACGGCTGGCTCACGGACCTGAGCGGCGACCTGGAGTCCGACGCGGACTACGACGTCGACGACCTGTTCGAGCCCGTCAAGGACGCCCTGACGGTCGACGACTCCCTCTACGCCGTCCCGTTCTACGGCGAGTCCTCGATGCTCATGTACAACAAGGAGCTGCTCGACGAGGCGGGCGTGACCATGCCCGAGCACCCCACCTGGCAGGAGGTCGCGGACATCGCCCGCGAGGTCGACTCGGACGACGTCGACGGCATCTGCCTGCGCGGCAAGCCCGGCTGGGGCGAGGTCTTCGCGCCCCTGACCACGGTGGTGAACACGTTCGGCGGCGCCTGGTACGACGCCGAGTGGAACGCCCAGGTGGACCAGCCCGAGTTCGCCGAGGCCGTGCAGTTCTACGTGGACCTGGTCGCGGACGCCGGCGAGGCCGACCCGGTCTCGACCGGGTTCACCGAGTGCCTGAACAACGTGAGCCAGGGCCGCTCGGCGATGTGGGTGGACGCCACCGTCGCCGCCGGTCTGCTGGAGGACCCCGAGTCGTCGCAGGTCGCGGGCAAGATGGGCTACGCGCACGCGCCGGTCGTCGAGACCGAGGAGTCCGGCTGGCTCTGGTCGTGGAACCTCGCGATCCCCGAGACCACGCAGAACCGCGACGCCGCGGTCGAGTTCGTGAAGTGGGCCACCAGCAAGGAGTACCACCAGCTCGTGGGCACCGAGCTCGGCTGGAGCCGCGTGCCCCCGGGTGCCCGCAACTCCACGTACGAGATCCCCGAGTACGAGGAGGCGGCGGCCGCGTTCGCGCCCATCACGCGGGACATCATGCTCGCCGTGGACCCGGAGCAGCCGGGTGTGGCGCCGCAGTCGTGGACGGGCATCCAGTACGTGACCATCCCGGAGTTCCAGGACCTCGGCAACCAGGTCTCGCAGGACCTCGCCGACGTCTTCGCCGGCCGGAGCGAGCTGGGCCCCGTGCTCGACCGCGCCCAGGACCTCGCCCAGGACGCGGGCGACGCCCAGAAGTAGCCGGAACCGGGTGCGGGGAGCACGTGCTCCCCGCACCCAGCCCCGCCGTCGTGCGGGGCCTGGTGCCCAGGAGGGCCAGAAATGACCGCACTCATGACCAGCCCGACCCGGCGACGGCCCTCGGGTGCCGCGCCGGCCGGCGACTCGGGCCGCAGAGGCCGCCTGGCCGTCTCGCGCGCCCTGCTGTGGCCCGCGCTGGCCACCTCGATCGTGCTCACCCAGATCCCGTTCCTGCTGACCATCTACTACTCGCTGCAGAGCTGGAACATGCTGCGCCCCGGCGACCGGGGGTTCGCCGGCCTGGACAACTACGTGAGCGTGCTGCGCGACGGCTCGTTCCTGTCCTCGCTGGGCGCGACCGTCGCCGTGACCGGCAGCGCCGTGGTGGCCTCCACGCTGCTCGGCATGCTGTTCGCGGTGCTGCTCGACAGAAAGTTCGTGGGCCGCGGCGTGGCCCGCACCCTGATGATCACGCCGTTCCTGGTCATGCCCGCCGCCGCGGCCCTGATCTGGAAGTGGTCGATGCTCGACGCCGCGACCGGCATGGCCAACTGGGGCCTCGGGCTGGTGGGCCTGCCGCCCGTCGCGTGGAACACCGAGCTGCCGATGCTGACCATCATCCTGGTGCTGACCTGGCAGTACACGCCGTTCGTCATGCTCATCCTGCTGGCCGGGCTGCAGGCCCAGGACAAGGACGTGCTGGAGGCCGCCGCCGTCGACGGCGCCGGCGCGCTGCGCACGTTCGGCGAGATCACGCTGCCGCACCTGCGGCAGTACGTCGAGATCGCCGTGCTGCTCGCCTCCATCATGCTGCTCCAGGTCTTCGACCCGATCGCGATCATGACGCGCGGTACCGGCGGCACCAAGACGCTGTCCTACCTGCTCTACGAGCGGGCGTTCGTCGGCCTGGAGGTGGGCGAGGCCGCCGCGTACGGCGTGATGACCGTGCTCGTCACCATCGTCGTGGCCTCCGTCGCGCTGCGGACCCTGTTCAAGGTCTTCTCCAAGGAAGGGATCGACCGATGACCTCCTCGCGCCTGCGCGCGGCCCTGATCACCGTGGTCACCTGGGTGCTCGTGCTCATGTTCTTCTTCCCCGTGGCCTGGATGGTGTTCACCGCGTTCAAGCCCGAGCACCAGGCCGCGACGTCGCCGCCCACGTTCGCCCCCGACCTCACGCTCGACCGGTTCGGCGCCGTCTTCGACCGCGACATGCTGCCGTACCTGATCAACTCGTTCAGCGCGAGCCTCGGGTCCACGCTCCTCGTGCTCGCCCTCGCGATCCCCGCCGCCTACGCCCTGAGCATCCGGCCCGTGACCAACGTGCGCGACGCCCTGTTCTTCTTCATCTCGACCCGCTTCATGCCCGTCGCGGCCTCCATCATCCCGGTCTACCTGCTGCTGCAGTCCGTGGGCGGTCTCGACAACATCACCTGGCTGACCGTCCTCTATGTGGGCGTCAACCTGCCGATCGCCGTCTGGATGATGCGCTCGTTCCTCGCCGAGGTGCCGCGCGAGGTCATCGAGGCCGCCCAGCTCGATGGCGCCCGCCTCGGCACCGAGATCTTCCGCGTCGTGCTGCCCATCGTGCTGCCCGGCGTCGCCGCGGCCGGCCTGATCTGCTTCATCTTCGCGTGGAACGAGTTCTTCCTCGCCAACCTGCTCACCGCCCAGGTGGCCCGGCCCACCCCGCCGTTCCTGACCAGCTTCGTGGACGGCCGCGGCCAGTTCCTCGCCGTCCTGTCCGCCGCCGCCACCGTGGCCATCGTGCCCGTGGTGCTCGCCGGCTGGATCGCGCAGAAGCAGCTCGTCCGCGGCCTCGCGATGGGAGCGATCAAGTGACGATGCTCGACCTCGCCGCCCCGCCGTACGACCGCACCGGCATCCGCGTCGGCATCGTGCACCTCGGCGTCGGCGGGTTCCACCGGGCGCACCAGGCGCTCGCGGTCGACGACCTGCTGCGCCGCGGTGAGGCCCGCGACTGGGGCATCTGCGGCGTGGGCCTGCTGCCGGGCGACGCCGCGATGCGCGACGCGCTGCTGCCGCAGGACGGCCTGTACACGCTGGTGACCAAGCACGCCGACGGCGACCTCGACGCCCGGGTGGTCGGCAGCATCGTGGAGTACCTGTTCGCGCCGGACGACCCGGAGGCCGTGCTGGAGCGCATGGCCCACCCCGACACCCGCATCGTGTCGCTCACCATCACCGAGGGCGGCTACAACTTCGACCAGGTCACCGGCGCGTTCGACGCGAGCGCGCCGGGCGTCGTCGCCGACGCCCGGCCCGGGGCCGTCCCGGCCACCGTGTTCGGCTACGTGGTCGAGGCCCTGGCCCGACGGCGGGCGCGCGGCCTGCCGCCGTTCACCGTGATGTCGTGCGACAACGTGCAGGGCAACGGCGAGATGGCGCGCGCCGTCTTCGCGGCCTTCGCCGGGCTGCGTGACCCCGAGCTGGGCCGGTGGGTGCACGACGCCGTCGCGTTCCCGAGCTCGATGGTCGACCGCATCACGCCCGTCACCACGGAGGCCGACCGGGCCCTGGTGGCCGAGCGGTTCGGCGTCCAGGACCGCTGGCCCGTGGTGGCCGAGCCGTTCTTCCAGTGGGTGCTGGAGGACCGGTTCCCGCTCGGCCGGCCGCCGCTGGAGGACGCGGGCGTGCAGCTCGTGGCCGACGTCGAGCCGTACGAGCTGATGAAGCTGCGGCTGCTCAACGCCAGCCACCAGGCCATGGCGTACCTCGGCCGCCTGGCCGGGTACGAGTACGCGCACGAGGCCGTCGCCGACCCCGACCTGGCGCGGTTCGTGCGCGGGTTCATGGACCGCGAGGCGACGCCGACCCTGGCGCCGGTGCCCGGCGTCGACCTGGAGGAGTACAAGGCGACGCTGATGGCGCGGTTCGGCAACCCCGCCGTCCGCGACACGCTTGCCCGGCTGGGCGCGGAGACGTCGGACCGCATCCCCAAGTTCCTCGTGCCGCTGGTGCGCGACCAGCTCCGCACGGGCGGCGAGGTCAGGTTGTCGGCGGCGGTCGTCGCGAGCTGGGCGCGGTACGCCGAGGGGGTCGACGAGCACGGCGAGCCGATCGAGGTGGTGGACCGGCTCGCGGACCGGCTGGTCCCGCTCGCGAGGTCCCAGCGCGCCGACCCCCTGGCGTTCCTGCGCGCCCCCGCGCTGTTCGGGTCGCTCGTCGAGGAGCCGCGGTTCGTCGAGCCGTACCTCGACGCGCTCGACTCCCTGCACCGGGTGGGGGCGCGCGCGACGCTGGCCGGGCTATGACTTTCGTCAGGGGTGCTCCGGCAACCTGACCGATGTGCCGGGGCGCGGCGCTCCCTAGCGTGCGGCACATGGAAAAAACACCCCTGACCAGGCGCCTCGCCGCCGTGCTGCTCACGCTCGGGCTCGCGGCGGCGGGCGCCGGCCCCGCCGCCGCGACGACGTCCGCGCCCACCCCCGAGGCGATCGACGCCTACCTCGCCGACCTCCACGAGGCCTCGGGGGTGCCCGGCCTGTCCGCCGTGGTGACGCACGGCGACCGGGTGGTCCACGCCGCCGGGTACGGGCACGACTCCACCGGCGCCCCGGTGACCGCGGACACCCCCATGCGGATCGCGTCCGTCAGCAAGTCGTTCACCGCGATGGCCGTGCTGGTGCTGGCCGAGGACGGCGCGATCGACCTCGACGCTCCCGTCACCCGCCAGCTCCCCGAGCTGGAGCTGGCCGACCCGCGCGTCGACGAGATCACCGTCCGGCAGCTCCTCGACCAGACCTCCGGGTTCTCGGACACCACGGTCGACGTCGCCGACCTCGCCGAGGCCACGTCCCGCACCGACTACGTCGCCCGCCTGCGCGACGACGCCCTGGCTACCGACCCCGGCACGGCCTACCACTACTGCAACGTGAACTTCGACGTCGCCGCCCGCCTCGTCGAGGTGGCCTCGGGGCAGGCGTTCGGCGACTTCCTGGCCGAGCGTGTGCTCGAGCCGCTCGGCATGACCGGCACCGCCACCCGCGACGACGTCGTGCGGCCCGCCGCCGGCTACACCTCACTCTTCGGCGCGTGGGTACCGCGCCAGGAACCCGCATGGTTCGACGACACCGGCAGCGCCGGCGTCATCACCACCGCCGACGACCTGGGGCGCTGGCTGATCGCCCAGACCGGGAACGGCCCGCGGCTCGTGGCGCCCGCCACGCTCGACGCCGCCCACACGCCGTCCGCGGCCGGCCCCTACGGCCTGGGCTGGCACACCGAGGACGACGGCACCGCCTGGCACTCGGGTTTCGTCATGACCTACCGCGCCGTCGAGTGGATCGACCCGGCGACCGGGTACGGCATCGCCGTCATGACCAACGGTGCCAGCCTCACCGACGTGACCCGCACCGCCCTGGACGGGCTCGTCGCCCTCACCCGTGGCGAGACCCCCGGCGCCGCCGACGGGACGCACACCGCCGACCTGGTGCTCGGCGCCCTGCTGCTCGCCTCCGTCGTGCTCGGCGTCGTGGGCGTTCGGCGCGCGCCGCGCTGGGCCACCCGGCAGGCGGGCCGCGCGCGGTGGCGCACCGGGCTCCGGCTGGCCTGGCTCGTGCTCCCCGCCCTGCTGCTGGCCTACCTGCCGGCGCTCGCCTCGGTCCTCAGCGGCGGTCGCACGTTCCCGTGGTCCTCGCTGGCCTACTTCGCGCTCCCGGTCGTGCTGACGCTGCTGGTCGCGGCGCTGGCGGGGCTCGTCGTGCTGGGGGCGCGGACCGGGCAGCTGGTCCGACGCCGCCCGGTAGGGTCGCCGACGTGACCGACCGCCGCCCGAACCGCGCCGACGTGGTCGGCGGTGCCGGTCTCGCGGCCCTGGCCCTGCTGGCGCTGCTGAACAGCATCGGCGCCGACGACCTGCCGCTCTGGCGCCAGCTCGGCTTCCCGCTGCTCGCGCCGCTCGCGTACCTGCAGGGCCGGCACCGCCGGGCGCGCGGGGCGAGGTGGGTGCTGTCCGGCGTGGCGGTCGTGACGGCGGCCCTCGCGCTCGTGGACCTCGGCGCGGCCGCCACGGGGGCGATGCTGCTGGCTCTGTTCGTGGTCGCGCCCTGGCTGGCGGGCCGCAACCGCCGGCAGCAGGCCGAGATCGCCCGGCTCGCGGTCGAACGGGCGGCGCGGCTGGAGCGCGAGCGCGAGCTGGTCGCCCGGAGCGCCCGTGCCGAGGAGCGGGCCCGGATCGCCGCCGAGCTGCACGACCTCGTCGGTCACGACCTCGCGCTCATCGCGGTGCGTGCCGGCGCCCTGGAGGTGTCCTCGGGGCTGGCTTCCGCCGACCGCGCCGAGGACCGCGCGGCGGTCGCCGGGATCCGCGAGACCGCCATGGAGGCCACCGACCGGCTGCGCACCGTGCTGGGCGCGCTCCGGGACGGGCCGGACGCGGGCGGCCGGCTCGCGCCGCCGGACGAGACGATCGCCGCGCTCGTCGCACGGGCGGCGTCGGCCGGGCTGGACGTGCGCCTGGAGGACGGGCCGGGGGCGACGTCGGCGGTGGTGTCGGCGGCAGTGTCGAACCAGACGGCGAGCCTGGCGGAGCAGGCCGCGCACCGCGTGGTGCAGGAGGCCCTGACCAACGCGACCCGGCACGCGCCGGGCGCGGCGGTGACCGTGCGCGTGCGCCGGGACGAGGGTGCGCTCCAGGTCGAGGTGACGAACGCCGGGACCGCGGCGGGTCGGGAGCCAGGGCCGGGCCCGGCGAGCCGTGGCAGCGGCCTGCTCGGCCTCGCC
This sequence comes from Promicromonospora kroppenstedtii, assembly GCF_044389675.1. NCBI lineage: Bacteria > Bacillati > Actinomycetota > Actinomycetes > Micrococcales > Promicromonosporaceae > Promicromonospora > Promicromonospora kroppenstedtii. Next base: position 284,034 of record NZ_JBIRYI010000010.1, read on the forward strand.
GAGCGCGTGCGGGTCGTGGGCGGCACCTTCGCCGCCGGCCCTGCGGGCGACGGCTTCGCCGTGCGAGCCCGCATCCCGGCCGCGGGGGAGGAGTCGTGATCAGGGTCCTGCTGGCCGACGACGACGCCGTGCTGCGGGTCGGCGTCGCGGCGATCCTCGGCAGCGACCCCGAGATCGAGGTGGTCGCCGAGGCCGGGGACGGCGCGCAGGCGGTCGAGCTCGCCCGGCTGCACCGCCCCGACATCGTGCTGCTGGACATCCGGATGCCCACGATGGACGGCCTCCACGCGGCCGCCGAGCTCCGGCGGGCCGTCCCGGAAGCCGCGGTGGTCATGCTGACCACCTTCGACGAGGACGACTACGTCACGCGCGCGATGGACGAGGGCGCGGTTGGGTTCCTGCTGAAGGCCGCCGACCCGCGCGAGCTGATCATCGCCGTGCGCGCGGTGGCCGGAGGAGCGGCGTACCTGTCCCCGCGCATCGCGCACCGGATGATCACGCGGTTCCGCACGGGGCAGCCCGCCCGCCGGCGCACGGCGGCCGAACGGGTGGCCGTGCTGAGCCCACGCGAGACCGAGGTGCTCGGCCTGGTCGGCCAGGGACTGGCCAACCAGGCCGTGGCGACACGCCTGCACCTGTCCGAGGGGACGGTCAAGGCGCACGTGAGTGCGATCCTGACGCGGCTCGGGGTGCGCAACCGGGTGCAGGCGGCGATCCTCGCGTACGAGGCGGGGCTCGTCGAGGACGTGTGAGGGTCAGTCCTTGTCCTTGAAGGCGTCCTTGACGTTCTCGCCGGCCTTCTTGAGCGAGGCCTTGTCCTGATCGGCCTGGCCCTCGGCCTCGAGCGACTCGTTGCCCGTGACCTTGCCGGCCGCCTCCTTGGCCTTGCCGGCGGCGTCCTCGGCGGCGTTCTTGAGCTTGTCGTCGATGCCCATGACGTCTCTCCTTCGGTCGGTGGTCGTTCTTGCTCACCTTCACCCGGGCGCGCGGGACTCGCCACGGGAGCGGGGTGGTGCCTCACGAAACCGGACCCATCCGGACATGACGTCGCTCCGAACCTTCTGTGAGGCACACGCCGAACAGAACGGAGAAAAGCCATGACCCAGTCCATGTCCCCGACGCGCACGCGCGGGGTGTCCCAGTGGCTCGCCCTCATCATCGGCGCGGTCTACCTGCTCGTCGGAGCCGCGGGGTTCCTCGTGACGGGATTCAGCGGGTTCGCCGAGCACGACCACAGCCAGACGCTGCTCGGTTTCGCGATCAACCCGCTGCACAACATCGTGCACCTGCTGATCGGGATCGTCGGCGTGAGCCTGTCGTCCACGCTCGGCCGGGCGCGCACGTTCGGCTGGCTGCTCGTGGCCGGGTACGGCGCCGCTTTCGTCTACGGTCTGTTCGCCGTGGGCAACCCGGACATCAACTTTCTCAACATCAACGCGGCCGACAACGGGCTGCACGCCCTGAGCGTCCTGGCCGGCCTGGCCATCGCGCTGTGGCCGCAGCGGAAGGCCGCGACGTCGTCGTACTAGGTCCGTAGGTCCCAGGATCCCGCTGGAAGAGACGGCGCCCGGCCCGCTGGCCGGGCGCCGTCGCCGGTACCAGAGTGGTGCCCCATGGGCGCACCGGCGGCAGGAGGCGGCGGACGGCGTCGGCTGCTGGTCGAGACGGCGTTCGTGCTGGGCGTGCTGCTCAAGGGCCTGGACGGCCTGGTCGAGCTGGTGGCGGGGGCCGCGCTGCTCGTGCTGCACCAGGACCGGATCCTCGCGCTGACCCGGGCAGCCGTGGCCGAGGAGCTGCGGGAGGACCCGCACGACCTGGTGGCCAACCTGCTGCTGGACCAGGCGGCCGGGCTGGACCACGGGGCCGCCGTCGCGGGCGGGCTGTTCCTGCTGCTGCACGGCGTGGTCAAGGTGGTGATCGTCGCCGCGCTCCTGGCGGGCTCGCGCCGGGTGTACCCGTGGGCCGTCGGCGCTCTGAGCGTGCTGCTGGCCGTCCAGGTCGTGCAGCTCGTGCTCAGCCCCGGCGTCGTGGCGCTGGTGCTGCTGGACGCGGTGATCCTCGCGCTGACCTGGCACGAGTGGCGCATCGGGCGGTCCTTCCACGACGCGTGGCGCAGCGTTGTGCGCGGCTGGTTCCCGCGCACGTGACGCCTAGCCGGCCGGCGGCGCGGTGGTGAACAGGCCGCGGTGCAGGATGGCGCGCGTGGTGCTCTCGCGGGACGGCGCGCCTCCGACCGCCGTGGCGGCCTGGACCGCCATCACCATGGGCAGGGTGAGCAGCACGTCCTCGGTGGTGACGCCGGGATGCACGCGGCCCTGCGCGCGGGCGCGTTCGAGCAGCGGCGCGAGCGCCGCCGCCGTCCGCTCGCCGAGGTCGGCGGTCCCGGGCATGCCGTCCGCCACGACGCGCCCGAGCCACGGGACCTCGAACTGCACGTCCAGCAGGTGGTGGAACAGCCGCTCGGCGCCGTCGTCGACGGCGGACAGGGCGGCCGCGCGGACCTCGATGTCGGCGACGTTGTGCTCCAGCACCGCCGAAGCGAGCTCCTCCCGGTGCGCGAAGTGGCGGTGCAGCGTGGTGCGGCTGACGCCGGCCTCGCTCGCGATCTCCTCCAGGGGCACGTCCGGCCCCCGGCGCGCGAAGGCGCGGCGAGCGGCCGCCACGAGGAGCTCGCGGTTGCGCGCCGCGTCGCGCCGGGTCGGTTCGCCGGTCCGCTCGACTGTTCGTTCGACCGCCATGCGCCGAGGGTAACGGGAGGCACCGTGCGGGACGCCACAGGAGCAGGGGTTGAAAACGTACATTCATGTACGTTTTCATGTGGTCGGCGGGGGAGAACCCGCCGACCTGCTGACGAGAGGCCCTGCCTTGTCCCACCTGACCAGCACTGATGGATTCCTCACCACCTCGGAGGCCGACGCCCTGCGCGAGCGCTACCGCCAGGAGCGCGACCGGCGGATCCGGCCCGACGGCCTGGCGCAGTACCGTCGGGCGGCGGGGGAGTTCGGGTACTACGCGAAGGATCCCTACACCGCGCGCACCGAGCGCGAGCCGCTGACCGACCGCGTCGAGGTGCTGGTCGTGGGCGGCGGGTTCGGCGGCCTGGTCACCGGAGCGCGGCTGCGTGAGGTCGGGGTGGAGTCGCTGCGGATGATGGACGAGGCCGGCGACTTCGGCGGCACCTGGTACTGGAACCGGTACCCGGGCATCCACTGCGACATCGAGTCGTACGTGTACATGCCGCTGCTGGAGGAGACGGGCTATCTGCCGAAGTGGCGCTACGCGCCCGGCGAGGAGATCCGGCAGCACGCCGTGCGGATCGCCGAGCACTACGGGCTGTACCGGGACGCCGTCTTCCACACGCGGGTCACGGAGCTGACCTGGGACGAGGACGCCGACGAGTGGCTGGTGCGCACGGACCGGGGCGACGCGATGCGGGCCCGGCACGTCGTGGTCTCCTCCGGGACGCTCTCGCAGGCCAAGCTGCCCGGCATCCCGGGCATCGAGAACTTCCGCGGGCACACGTTCCACACCAGCCGCTGGGACTACGGCTACACGGGCGGCACGGCGGACGGCGGCCTGACCGGCCTCGCCGACAAGCGCGTGGCCGTGATCGGCACCGGGGCGACCGGCCTGCAGGCCATCCCGCACGTGGCCCGGGACGCCGCGCACCTGTACGTGCTGCAGCGGACGCCGTCGTCGGTCGACGTGCGGGACAACCGGCCCACGGACCCGGAGTGGGCGGCCGGGCTGAAGCCGGGCTGGCAGCGGGAGCGGATGGACAACTTCCTGGCGATCCTCGCGGGCGAGGACGTCGCGGAAGACCTGACGCGTGACGGCTGGACCGGCACGGCGCGGCTGCAGCGCAAGATGATCACGGGCGCGGTGGACACGACCGTCGACCCGGCCGAGCGCGAGCGGCTCGACGAGCTCGCCGACTTCGCCAAGATGAACCAGATCCGCGCCCGGGTGGACGAGATCGTCGAGGACCCGGCCACCGCCGAGGCGCTCAAGCCCTGGTACCGCTACATGTGCAAGCGACCCGGGTTCAGCGACCAGTACCTGCAGGCGTTCAACCGGCCGAACGTCACGCTGGTGGACACCGCCGACCACGGGGGCGTCACCCGGATGACCGAGAACTCGGTGGTGGTGGGCGACCAGGAGCTCGAGGTGGACTGCGTCGTCTTCGCCACGGGGTTCGAGGTGGGCGTCTCGGGCGTCGTGTCGGGCACGCTGCCCGTGCACGGCCGGGGCGGCACGACCCTGCTGGGTGCGTGGGCACGCGGGCCGCGCACACTGCACGGCTTCTACACCCACGGGTTCCCCAACCTGTTCCACCTGGGCGGGGTGCAGAACGCCAACTCGGTGAACTTCGTGCACATCCTGTCCGAGCAGGCCGCGCACATCGCCGCCGTCGTCGCCCGGGCCGCCAAGACCGGGGCCCGGTACGTCGAGCCCACGGAAGCGGCGCAGGACGCCTGGGCCGCGACCATCGCGGAGGCGGGGGCAGGCCAGGACAGCTCGGCGTTCCTGGCCGAGTGCACGCCCGGGTACTACAACGGCGAGGGCACGCGGAAGGGCGGCGCGCCGACGTCGTACAGCCCGGGGCCCGTGGCGTTCCACCGGCTGCTGGCGCAGTGGCGCGAGGGAGACATGAGCGAGGTGCTGGTGCCGGCTTCCCGGTGAGCCGAACCGCGGCGAGTCGCGCCGCAGGTCAAAGAGACATTTCCGTATATTGGCGACGTGCCTGACGGTGGTTACGACGCGTTCGTCTCCTACAGCCACGACGCTGACGGCCCGGTCGGCCCGGCCCTGCGCGACGCGCTGCACCTGTTCGCGCGGCCGTGGAACCGGCTGCGGGCGCTGCGGGTCTTCTGCGACCGGCGCGCCCTGGACCCGGCCGACGGGCTGTGGAGCACGATCCGGCGGGCACTGGACGGCTCGCGCTTCATGATCCTCGTCGCCTCGCCCGGCGCGGCCGGCTCCCGCTGGGTGGGGCGCGAGGTGGAGCAGTGGCGCAGCGTCACGCCGCGGCGCCCTGTGCTGATCGTGCGCACCGGCGGGCAGATCGTCTGGGACGACGTCGCCGGTGACTTCGACTGGGACCGGACCACGGCCCTGCCCCACGCGCTGAGCGGCTGGTTCACCGAGGAGCCGCAGTGGGTCGACCTGGAGCTGCCGCCCGAGCGGTTGAGCCTGCGGGACCCCGTCTTCCAGGACGCGGTCGCCACCCTGGCGGCGCCCCTCCACTCCCGGGGCAAGGACGACCTGCTGGGCGTCGACGTGGCCCAGCACCGCCGGTCCCAGGGCTTCCGCCGGGCCATGTGGGCGGGGCTGTCGCTGGTCGCGGTGCTCGCGGTGGTGGCCGCGGGCTGGGCGCTGACTGAGCGGTCCGGCGCCGTCGAGCAGCGCGACCGGGCCCTGGCCGGGTCCCTGGTCGCCGAGGCCGGCGCCGTGCGGGACACCCAGCCGGGCCTGGCGCGCCAGCTCCTCGCCGCCGCCTACCGGCTGGCGCCCACGCCGCAGGCGCGGTCCGCGGTGGTCGCGGGCGACGAGATCCCGCGCGAGCTCACCATGCAGGCGAGCGCGCTCGCGTACTCCGACGACGGGTCGCTGCTGGCCGTGGCGCGGTCGGGCCGCGCCGAGGTGCCGGCGTACCCCGAGATCGTCTCGCACGTGTGGCTGTACGACGCACGGACGCTGGAGGTGCTGTCCGACTGGTCCATGGAGAGCCACCAGGACATAGACTCGGCGCGCTTCGTGACGCCCTCGCTCCTCGTCCTGGGGCACGGCGAGACGCTCGTGCTGACCGACGTCACCGACCCCCGGGCGCCGGTCGAGCAGGCCCCGCTCGCGGTGCCGTCGCTCGGGGACACGCTGGACGCCGCCACGGACGGTCGCACCCTGGCGACCGGGTCGGACGACGGGTCCGTGCGGCTGTGGGCGCTCACAGGCACCGCCGCCGGCTCGGCGGAGGAACCGGTGGCGTCCTGGCGGCCGTGCACTGAGGAGGAGGGCGTGCACGAGGTCGCTTTCGCACGGCCGAGGGGCATGCTCGTCGTCGGGTGCAGCCTGGGACCGGACGCGACGCTCGCCGTGTGGGACGTCGCCGACCCCTCCGCAATCGCCGTGGTGGGGAAGCCGCTCGCGGGGGTGCGCAGGTCCGCCGTCGCGCCGGACGGCCGGCATCTGGTGGTCGATTCCGACGGTGCGTTGGTGCGCTGGTCCGTCACGGACTCCGGCGAACTCCGCGCGCCCCGTCCGCTGCCCCTCCCGCTCGGGTTCCCGGGCCAGGTCTCGCTGCTGGCCTACGGGGACCGGGACCGGGTCGCTGCCGTGAGCGAGGACGGTTACGCCCGGGTCTGGGACGTCGCGGACGAGCCCACCCTGCTCGCGGAGCTCCCGCTGCCGGACTGGGACGCCATGAACGCCGACGCCATCGCTTTCACGCCGGGTTCGGACACCCTCGCGGTCGCCACCCCGGGGTCGAACGCCGGGCCGGACGCCGCACCGGAGGACGGCACCGTCCGCATCTGGAACCTGGCCGACCCGCTGGAGCCCCGGGCGCGCGCGTCGATTGCCGCTGATCGTGGCGACCTGGACGTCAGCGCCGACGGGCGCACGCTGGCCGGCCTGGCCGACGGCGACCTCTACGTCGCCGACCTGACGGACCCGCTGCGCCCCGAGGAACTGGCCCGCCTGCCGGTCGACGTCGCCGCCGGACCCGACGCGAACACGTTCTTCGGAGAGGTGGTGTCCAAGTTCAGCCCCGACGGGAACACCCTGGCGATCGCGAGCGAGGGCGCGATCGACCTCTTCGACCTCAGCGACCGCGCGCACCCCCGGCACGTGGCCACCTGGCCGGCAGGCATGCCACTTGACCTGGACTTCCGGTCCGACGGCGCACTGCTCGCCGTGGGAGGGTTCAGCGGCGCGATCGCCCTCTACGACGTCACGTCGCCGGAGAGCCCCCAGCCCGTGGCCGAGGTCCCGACGGTCGGGTCGTCCCTGGTGTTCCTGCCCGACCGGCCCGTCCTGGCGGTTACGGGCGGGTTCTCCTCGACCATCGAGCTCTGGGACCTGGCCGATCATCTGTCGCCCGTGCGGCTCGACGCCGACGAGAGCCACACCTACCAGATCGCGGGCCTCGCGGTGACGGGTGACGGTCTGCTGACCAGCGCTGCCCGGGACAGCAGCGTGCGCACCTGGCGCGTGGTCGGCGACGACCTCGTGGCCCGGTTCGTGATCACCGACTCGGGCGACGTCAACGACCTGGTGATCGCCGCGGACGGCGGGCGGCTGGCCACCCTCGGCCGCGACCGGACCCTGCGGGTGTACCGGGTCGCGGACGACACTCCCGTCCTCGACCTGAGCATCCCCGTCGGCGACACGACGCAGGATCTGATCGGCTTCGTGGGCGAGGACGTGCTCGCCGTCCGGACCGAGCACGGCGCCGTCGACCTCTGGGACCTCGACGCGGACGCCGCCCTGGACCGGATCTGCTCCGGATCCGGGCAGACGATCACCAGGCAGCAGTGGGCGCGCGTGCTGCCGGACATCGGGTACGACCCGCCCTGCTGAGTCATGATCGACTGTGGCCACTCCACAGCAGCGCACACCGCCGCCGTCCGTCCCGCTGCCCGCTCCGGACCCGTCGGTACGGGACGCGGCCGACGTCGCCGCCGACCTCGGCGTCGACCCCGCCACCGGGCTGACCGACGCCGAGGCGGCGCGCCGCCTGGCCCACGACGGCCCCAACGAGCTGCGGTCCAGGCCGCCCGTGCCGGTGTGGCGCAAGGTGCTGGACCAGTTCCGGGACCCGCTCGTGGCCCTGCTGCTGGTGGCCGTGGCCATCTCGCTCGTCGTGTGGTGGGTCGAGGGGGCGCACGGCCTGCCCGTGGACGCCGTCGTCATCGCCGCGATCGTGGTGCTCAACGCGGTGCTCGGGCTGGTCCAGGAGAGCAAGGCCGAGAGCGCCGTCGCGGCGCTGCGGTCCATGACCGAGGCCATGTCCACGGTGCTCCGCGACGGGCGGCGCGTCACCGTGCGCTCGGCCGAGCTCGTGCGCGGCGACGTGCTCGTGCTCGGCGAGGGGGACGCCGTCGGCGCCGACGCCCGCCTGCTGACCGCGACCGCGCTGCGCGTGCAGGAGTCCTCGCTGACCGGCGAGAGCGAGGCCGTGCTCAAGGACGCCGCCGTGCTGCCCGCGCCCGCGCCGCTGGGGGACCGGTTCGACATGGTCTACAAGGGCACCGCCGTGGCCCAGGGCGTCGGGCGCGCCGTGGTGGTGGCGACCGGCATGGACACCCAGATGGGCGCCATCGCGCGACTGCTCGACTCCACCGAGGAGGAGGTGACGCCGCTCCAGCGGGAGATCGCGCACGTCAGCAAGGTGCTCGGTCTCACCGTGATCGGCATCGCCGTCGTCGTCATGGTGCTGGCCGCCGTCGTCAACGACGTCCGCACGCCCGCCGACCTCGTGACTGTGCTGCTGCTCGGTGTCTCCCTCGCCGTCGCCGCGGTGCCCGAGGGGCTGCCCGCCATCCTGTCCGTGGTCCTCGCCGTCGGCGTGCAGGCCATGGCGCGGCGCAGCGCCGTCGTCAAGAAGCTGCACTCCGCCGAGACGCTCGGCTCCGCGTCCGTCATCGCCTCGGACAAGACCGGCACGCTGACGAAGAACGAGATGACCATCCAGCGGGTCGTCACGGCATCGGGGGAGGTCACGCTCACCGGCGTCGGCTACCGGCCCGACGGCGAGGCGGTGGCCGGGCCGGCCGACGGCGGTGGGCCGCTGACCGACGAGGCCCTGACCCGAGAGGCCGTCATGGTGCTCGGCGGCGGCTCCCTGGCCAACGACGCCCAGCTCACCCGGGCCGACGGCGAGTGGACCGTCCAGGGCGACCCCACCGAGGCCGCCTTCCTCGTGGCCGCGCACAAGCTCGCCGGCACCGTCGACCGCGTCGCCGGGTTCGAACGGCGCGGCGAGGTGCCCTTCACCTCCGAGCGCAAGCTCATGTCCGCGCTCGTGGACCCACCCGGCGACGGCGCCTGGGCCCTTGTCACCAAGGGCGCGCCCGACGTGCTCCTGCCGCGGTGCACCGACGTGCAGGTCGGCGACACCGCCGTGCCGCTCGACGACGAGCTGCGGGCCGCGGCGCTCGCGGCCGTCGAGCGGCTGTCGGGGCAGGCGTACCGGACGCTCGGCGTCGCCTACCGCCGGGTGCCCGAGGACACGGGGCCCGAAGGGCTGGAGGTGCACGAGTCCGACCTGGTCTACCTGGGCGTGGTCGGCATCATCGACCCGCCTCGGCCCGAGGTCGCCACCGCCGTGGCCGAGGCCCGCCGCGCCGGCATCCGGATCATGATGATCACCGGTGACCACCCCGTCACCGCGACCCGGATCGCGAGCGACCTGGGCATCGTGGAGCCGGACGCGCGGGCGGTCACCGGGACGGAGCTCGACGAGCTGGACGCCGCCGGGCTGCGCGAGACGACGCGCGGCGTCTCGGTCTACGCCCGGGTGGCCCCGCAGAACAAGCTGCAGATCGTCGACGCCCTCCAGGCTGACGGGCACGTGGTGGCCATGACCGGCGACGGCGTGAACGACGCGCCTGCGCTGAAGACCGCGGACATCGGCGTGGCCATGGGCATCACCGGGACGGAGGTGACGAAGGAGTCGGCCAAGATGATCCTGGGCGACGACAACTTCGCGACCATCGTCGCCGCGGTACGCCAGGGCCGGATCATCTTCGACAACATCAAGAAGTTCCTGCGCTACCTGCTCTCCTCCAACATGGGTGAGGTGTGCACGGTGCTGTTCGGCGTCGTGTTCGCCGGGGTCCTGGGGCTGGAGGGAGCGGCCGGCGGGGAGGCCGTCGTCGTGCCGCTGCTGGCCACGCAGATCCTGTGGATCAACCTGGTCACCGACTCGGGCCCTGCCCTGGCGATGGGCGTGGACCCCGAGACCGACGACGTCATGGCCCGGCCGCCGCGCGGCCCGCACGAGCGGATCATCGACGCCCGGATGTGGACCGGCGTGCTGAGCATCGGCCTGGTCATGGGTCTGGCCACACTGCTGACCATCGACATCTTCCTGCCCGGCGGCCTGGTCGAGGGCGGCGACGACCTCACCGTGGCCCGCACCGCCGGGTTCACCACGCTCGTGCTGGCGCAGCTGTTCAACGTGCTCAACTCGCGGTCGGAGACCACGAGCGCGTTCCACCGGATGTTCGCCGGCCGGTGGCTCTGGGCGGCGATCGGGCTGGGCGTGGTGCTCCAGGTGGCTGTCGTGGAGGTGCCGTTCCTCCAGGTCGCCTTCGGTACCGCGGGGCTCGACCTGGCGCACTGGGCCGTGGCGGTGGGGATGGCGTCGACCGTGCTGTGGTTCGACGAGCTGCGCAAGCTGGTGTGGCGGGCGCGGGAGCGGTGATTTGTCGTTCCGGTAGCAGCGGGAGGGGCGGTCGCGCGCGTTCGGGGAACGGGGTTACGCGGCGGGCGGAAGAACGAGCGGGTGCGGGTGGCTCGGCCTAGGGTCGAACAAAGGTCCGCTGGAATGGTGTTGTTCGGGCGCTATTCGAGTTCGAGGAGGTGTTGGCATGGTTAGGCAGTGGTCGAACGGCGTTGAAGGCTCGGTGCCCGCTGTGCGTGAGGATCCGTTCGTGGACGGCACCATGCCCGACGATGCGTGGCTTGCGGCGTTCTTCGCTGAGTGTGAGGCGTTGTTCGGTGACGATGACGGGCGGCAGGGGCTGGATGTGCCGCCGGAGCCGGGGTGGTGTGACGCCGTGTCCGGCGGGGTGTCGGAGTCTGCTGCGGAGTTCGGGCCGGTGGGGTTGTGGCCGGTCGAGGTGTTGCAGGAGGCGCTGGCCGGGGCGCCGGGGGCTGAGCTGGCGCGGGTGGT
>NZ_JBIRYI010000011.1:0-95007 GCF_044389675.1 Promicromonospora kroppenstedtii
AGTACTAGACACGGGGGCAGTGATCTCCCCGCGCCGCGGCGGGGCGGACCGGGCCCGGGCCCAGCGGGTGGGGTCCCAGGTCAGGCGGTCGGCAACCCGGGTTGCCGACCACCTGACGTTCTACCGACCACCCGACGTGCCGACCACCCGCACACAGCCGGGCAGCACCCCTCAGGCCTGCGGGAGCTCCTTGCGGGACTCGCGGCGGGGGCGCTTGGGCTCCTCGCCCGCGGCCTTGAGGCCGGCGCGCAGCTCGCGGGGCAGCGAGAACATGAGGTCCTCGGTCGCCGTCCGCACCTCGTGGACGGTGCCGAAGCCGTGGTCGGCGAGGTGCGCGATGACGTCCTGCACCAGGATCTCGGGCACGGACGCACCGGAGGTCACGCCGACCGTGGTGACGCCCTCCAGCCACTCGTCCTTGATCTCGACCTTGCGGTCCACGCGGTAGGACGCCTTGGCGCCGGCCTGCAGCGCGACCTCGACCAGCCGCACCGAGTTGGACGAGTTGGCGGAGCCGACCACGATGACGAGGTCGCACTCGGGCGCCAGCTTCTTCACCGCGACCTGGCGGTTCTGGGTGGCGTAGCAGATGTCGTCGCTGGGCGGGTCCTGCAGGGACGGGAACTTCTCGCGCAGCCGGCGGACGGTCTCCATGGTCTCGTCGACCGAGAGCGTGGTCTGCGAGATCCACACGACCTTGTCGGGGTCACGGACCACGACCTGGTCGACCTCGTCGGGCGAGTTGACGATCTGCACGTGCTCGGGCGCCTCACCGGCGGTGCCCTCGACCTCCTCGTGACCGGTGTGCCCGATCAGCAGGATGTCGTAGTCGTCCTTGGCGAACCGCACGGCCTCCTTGTGCACCTTGGTGACCAGGGGGCAGGTCGCGTCGATCGTGTCGAGGCTGCGCGCCACGGCCGAGGCGCGCACGGCGGGCGACACACCGTGCGCGGAGAACACGAGCCGGCTGCCCTCGGGCACCTCGTCGGTCTCGTTGACGAAGATGGCGCCGCGCTCGCGCAGCGTCTCCACCACGTGCTTGTTGTGGACGATCTCCTTGCGCACGTACACGGGTGCGCCGTAGGTCTCCAGTGCCTTCTCGACGGCGACCACCGCGCGGTCCACGCCGGCGCAATAACCGCGGGGTGCAGCCAGCAGGACGCGCTTCGTCTGGGTCCGGGCAGGGCGCTCAGGGCTCGTGACACTCACAGGTGCAGTCTAGGGGCGGTGTAAGGAGGGCTTGTGTCGGTGGTGGGTGGCAGGGTTGGACACGTGACGGAACCCACCCAGCAGACCCTCCCGGCCGAGCTGCCCGCCAAGGCGCTCGACACCACCCCCACGAGCCCCTGGCCGGTCCGGGTGCTGTCGGAGAAGATCAAGGGCTACATCGACCGGATGCCGCCGGTCTGGGTCGAGGGGCAGGTGGTGCAGTTCAACATGCGCCCCGGTTCCGGCATGCAGTGGCTGACCCTCCGGGACACCGACGCCGACGCGTCCCTGCCCGTGACGATCTTCTCGCGGGTCCTCGGCACCCTGGCGCAGCCCCCGGCCGAGGGCGACCACGTGGTGGTGCACGCCAAGCCCGTCTTCTGGACCAAGCGCGGCACGCTGCAGATGCAGGCCAACGAGATCAAGGCCGTCGGCGTGGGCGAGCTGCTGGCCCGGATCGAGGCCCTGAAGAAGGTGCTGGCGGCCGAGGGCCTGTTCGACGCCTCCCGCAAGCGGAGCCTCCCGTTCCTTCCCGCCGTGGTCGGGCTGGTCTGCGGGCGCGAGTCCAAGGCGGAGCACGACGTCGTCGTCAACGCCCGGGCCCGCTGGCCCCAGGTCCGGTTCGAGATCCGCGAGGTCGCGGTGCAGGGCGTCAACGCGGTGCGCGAGGTGTCGGCCGCCGTCGCCGAGCTCGACCAGGACCCGCGCGTCGAGGTCATCGTCGTGGCCCGCGGCGGCGGCTCGGTCGAGGACCTGCTGCCGTTCAGCAACGAGTCGCTGGTGCGCGCCGTCGCGCAGACCCGCACTCCCCTGGTCAGCGCGATCGGCCACGAGACGGACGCGCCGCTGCTCGACCTGGTCGCCGACTACCGCGCCTCGACCCCCACCGACGCCGCCAAGCGGATCGTCCCCGACGTCTCCGAGGAGCGGCTCCGCCTCACCCAGGCACGCAGCCGGATGCGCGGCGCCGTCGCCGCCATGCTGGACCGCGAGCAGCGAGGGCTCGACGGCGTCCGCTCCCGTCCCGTGCTCGCGATGCCGCAGACCATGCTGGAGTCGCGTGAGCGCGACGTCCGGCAGTCGATCCGGCACGGCCGGCACGCGCTGGACGCCCTGCTGCTGCGGGCCGGCGGCGAGATCGGCCGGCTCGCGGCCCAGGTACGGGCGCTGTCGCCGGCCTCGACACTGGAGCGCGGCTACGCCGTCGTGCAGCGCGCGGACGGCCACGTGGTCCGCCACCCCGACGACGTCGCGGTGGGCGACGGCCTGCACGTGCGCCTCGCCGAGGGTGCGTTGGACGCGGAAGTCACAGCGACGAGGCCCTAGGACCGGACGCACTGCCCGTGGCGCGGCGGAATCGCGTCGCGAGGCGGTCGAACGCGGTCGCGAGCTCGCGCCCCTCGATCACCTCGATGTCGACATCGAGCTGTGCCATCCACAGTGCGATCTGGTCCGGGTCGTCGAACCGCAGCCCGACTCGGCAGGTGGCCCCGTCGACCACCTCGATGTCCACCGGGACCGAAGCCTTTGCGGCAATCTCTGCGGCGGGAGCGTGCACGAGCACCTGGGCGCGCTTCGTCGCTGCACCCCTGGTCACCCGTCCGACGACGTACTCGACGGCCTCGGCCGCGGGGATCACGCGCGGGCGGAACCGCGCACCCGTGGGTCCGTGCGGAACCATGCGGTCGACACGGAAGACCCGCCAGTCGGCCCGATCGAGGTCCCATGCGAGCAGATACCAGAGCGGTCCCCAGCTGACCAGCCGCTGCGGTTCGGTGTGGCGCGCCGCTTCGCCGGACCCGGGCTTCGTGTATCCGAACCGGAGCCGTTCGTGGCCGCGGATCGCGGCGGCGACCGTACCGAGAACCGAGAGATCGAGCGGCGGTTCGGCCCCCGACACAGCGCTGGTGGCCTCGCGCACCGCCTCCACGCGTCGACGGAGGCGCGAGGGCAGCACCTGCTCCAGCTTTGCGAGCGCCGTGAGCGACGTCTCCTCGACACCGAGCCCCCGGGCCGCCACCGCACCCAGTCCGACTGCGACGGCGACGGCCTCCTCGTCATCGAGCAGCAGCGGGGGCATCGCCGTCCCCGCGACGAGCCGGTACCCACCAGCCACGCCGGGGCGAGCGTCCACGGGGTAACCGAGCGACCGCAGCTTGCCGATGTCAGCGCGAACGGTCCTCGTGCTGACACCGAGACGCCCGGCGAGCTGTGAACTCGTCCAGTCGCGCCTGAGCTGAAGCAAGGACAGCAGCTCGAGCAGGCGGGCCGAGGTCTCCAGCATGTTCATGATCATTCCAGCAATCGCGGAAGCTAACCTGCCGCATTATCAGGGAATCTGGGCGGCATGAACGAGAACACCGCCCTTGCACCGTTCCGCATCGCCATTCCTCAGGCCGACGTCGACGAGCTGCGCGACCGGCTGGCGCACACACGCTGGCCGGTCCCCGTGCCCGGCCGGGCCGACCACACCGACTTCGACCGGGGTACCCCCGTGGGCTACCTGCAGGAGCTCACGGAGTACTGGCGCGACGGGTTCGAGTGGCGTGCACAGGAAGCAAGGCTCAACGAGTTCGAACAGTTCACGACGGTCATCGATGGTCAGACGTTCCACCTGGTCCACGCGCGATCGGCGAATGACCGGGCCATACCGTTGATCCTGAGCAACGGCTGGCCAGGCTCGTTCGTCGAGTACCAGGAGCTCGTCCCGCTGCTGACCGACGAGTTCCACGTGGTCATCCCGTCGCTGCCCGGTCTCGGGTTCTCCACCCCGCTGTCAGGAACCGGCTGGCAGCTGGAACGAACGGCGGACGCCTATGCCGAGATCATGACGCGCCTCGGCTACGAGCGGTTCGCGGCCCACGGCACCGACATCGGCGCGGGCACCACCTCACGGCTCGCGGCGGTCTACCCGGAGCGTGTCCTCGGAATGCATCTGGGCGTTGACCGAGGGTGGCTCGGGTTGGTCGGCGACATGTTGCCCTACCCCGAGGGCCTGTCCGGGGACGAGAGCACCCAGCTCGAGGAACTGCGCGCGGAGAGCGCCGCCGACCGGGGGTACGTCGGGATGCACAACCACCGGCCGGACACGATCGGTGCGGTGCTCACCGACACGCCGGTCGGTCAGCTGGCGTGGATCGCGGAGAAGTTCAAGCGCCGGACCGCTGACGGCTACCGCAAGCCTGGCGTCGACCGGGACCAGCTCCTCACCAACATCAGCCTGTACTGGTTCACACGCAGTGGCGCGTCGATCGCGCAGTTCTACTACGAGTCGGAGCACTCCGGGGCGGGCATGTCCATGGCTCCCGGAGTACCGTCGGGATGGGCGCTGTTCGACGCCGATCCGCTCGTGCGCCGCGCGATGGACCCGCTGCGTGCGGTCGGTCACTGGAGCGAGTTCGCCGAGGGCGGTCACTTCCCGGCGATGGAGGAGCCGAAGCTGCTCGCAGACGACCTCCACGCCTTCTTCCGCGAGGTCTGCTGAACCGGGTCGGCAGCCGGCGGCCAACAGTAGAGGCCAGAACCTGTCCGCATCACCCGGAAAGGTGGATGTCATGACCGAGAACACCGCACTCACGCCGTTCCGTATCGACATCCCGCAGGCCGACCTCGACGACCTGCACGACCGGCTCGACCGCACGCGCCGGCCGCTTCCCGTCCCCGGCCGCGACGACCGGACGGACTTCAGCCGCGGCATCCCGCAGGCCTACCTGAACGAGCTCGCCGACTACTGGCGCCACGGGTTCGACTGGCGCGCCCAGGAGGCCGCGCTCAACACGTACGAGCAGGTCACCACGGTTGTGGACGGGCAGACGTTCCACGTGGTGCACGTGCGGTCGGCGAACCCGGAGGCCACGCCGATCATCCTGAGCCACGGCTGGCCCGGCTCGTTCGTCGAGTACCAGCGCCTGATCCCGCTGCTCACCGACCGGTTCCACGTGGTGGTCCCGTCCCTGCCGGGCTTCGGGTTCTCGACGCCGCTGTCGGGCACCGGCTGGGAGGTCGCCCGCACCACGGCGGCGTACGCCGAGATCATGACCCGGCTCGGCTACGAGCGGTTCGCCGCCCACGGCACCGACATCGGCGCGGGCACCACCGGCCGCCTCGCGGCGCTCTACCCCGAGCGGGTCATCGGCACCCACGTGGGCAGCGACGGCCGCTCGCTCGGCATGGTGGGCGACAAGTTCCCGTACCCCGAGGGCCTGACGGAGGACGAGATCGCGCAGATCGAGGCGGTCCGCGCCAAGGACACGGCCGAGCGCGGCTACTTCGAGATGCAGAACCACCGCCCCGACACCATCGGCGCGGCCCTGACCGACTCCCCCGTGGGCCAGCTCGCGTGGATCGCCGAGAAGTTCCAGACCTGGACCAACCCCGCCCGCGCCACGCCCGACGAGGCCGTGGACCGCGATCAGCTGCTGACCAACGTCAGCCTCTACTGGTTCACCCGCAGCGGCGCCTCCAGCGCGCAGTTCTACTACGAGGCCGAGCACTCGGGCCTGGACTGGGTCGCGCCCTCGGGCGTGCCCGCGGGCTGGGCCGTGTTCGACACCCACCCGCTCATGCGCCGCGCGCTGGACCCGTGGAACGCCATGAACCACTGGAGCGAGTTCACGGAGGGCGGGCACTTCCCGGCGATGGAGGAGCCGGAGCTCCTGGCCGGGGACATCCGCACCTTCTTCGACGGCCTCGCCTGAGCTCACACCCGGCGGGCCACGAACACCCACTCCAGCCCGGGCCGGTCCGGCGCGTCCAGCACCTCGTCGACCACGAACCCGGCGTCCGCCAGCGACGCCTCGATCTCGTCGCGCTCCCGGAACCGCAGCGTCGAGACCGAGGTGACCACGTCGCCGTCGGGCAGCAGGCCGGGCGGGAACCGGTAGGTCCCCTGGAAGGTGACCAGGGGGAGCGCTACCTCCAGCAGGTCGTTCCACGTCTCGACGCGTCCGATCCCGGGGATGTCGCGGGACGCCGACCGGCTCTCGCGGGTCCAGCCGAGCCAGGCCTGACGGGCCGGCACCCGGGTCTCGAACACGAGGACGCCGCCGGGCCGGAGCGCGTCGTGCACCGCCGCGAGCGCCCCGGCCCAGTCGTCGTCGCCGGTGAAGACCTGGGCGACGTTGCCGGTCATCGTCGCGAGGTCGGCGGCGAGGCCGAGCCCGGCGGCGGCGTCGGCCCCGCCCTCGACCCAGGTGACGGCGTCGGCCCCGGGCTTGCTGCGGGCCACCTCGAGCGACGCGGCGGCGGGGTCGATGCCGGTCACGTCCAGCCCGCGGGCGGCGAGCAGGAGGGCGAGCACCCCGGTGCCGCAGCCGACGTCGAGCACGGTGCGGGCGCCGAACCGCTCGGCGAGGCCGACGTAGAGGTCGAGGTCGCCGCGGTCGTCGTCGAAGGCGTCGTAGAGCCGCGCGAGCCGGGGGTCCACGAAGATCGGGTCGGGTGTGGTCATGGCAACATGTTCACCCGACTTCCGGGCCACCCCAAGGACATTTCGTCGCGTACGGTCAGGTGAGATCGGAAGGCGAGGCCGGACGAGTCAGCGGCCGCTCCGACGGCTCCGGCTCCTTCCGGGATCCTTGCACCACCCCAGGGAGAGCACCATGACAGGCGATGTGGACACCACGCTCGACGACGCCGCGGAGGTCTTCGCGACGGCCAGGAAACGGCTGTTCGGCATCGCCTACCGCATGCTCGGCTCCGCGGCGGAGGCCGAGGACGTGGTGCAGGAGACCTGGGTGCGGTGGCAGACGACGGACCGCTCGGTGGTGCTGAACCCGCAGGCCTTCCTGACGACGGCGGCGACCCGGCTGGCGATCAACGTGCTGCAGAGCGCGCGGTCGCGACGTGAGACGTACATCGGCCCGTGGCTGCCCGAGCCGGTGGACACGAGCGACGACCCGACGCTCGGCGCGGAGCGGGCCGAGGCGCTGGACGTCGCCGTGCTGGTGCTGCTCGAGAAGCTCACGCCGACCGAGCGCGCGGCGTACGTGCTGCGCGAGGCGTTCGACTACGGGTACCCGGAGATCGCGCAGATCGTGGGTGTCTCCCCCACGGCCACCCGGCAGCTCGTGAGCCGGGCCCGCAAGCACCTGGCCTCGGAGCGGCGCAACGAGGTGAGCACGACGGCGCGCCAGGACCTCCTGGCGGCGTTCCTCGCGGCGGCGCGGGCCGGCGACGTCGCCCGGCTGGAGCGCCTGTTCGCGGAGGACGTCGTGACGCGCGCGGACAGCAACGGCCGGGCCAAGCACGTCGCCCGGGTCGTGGTCCAGGGCCGGAACAAGGTGGCCCGCGTCCTGTCGTCGTTCGCGGAGACGTTCTGGGCGGGCATCACCACGCGCCCCGTCGAGGTCAACGGCGCGGAGGGCTTCGCGATGGAGCGGGACGGCGAGCTCGTCGGTGTCCTGTCCGTCGTGGTCTCCGACCAGGGCCTGCACGAGCTCATGTGGCAGATGAACCCGGAGAAGACGGAGCCGCTCCGGCGGGCCTGGGCGAACCAGGCCGCGCCGGAGGCCGGCGCCGGGGAGGCTACGCCTGAGCCGCCCGCCACTGCTCGTAGCTGACCTCGCCCAGCAGGGGCTCGCCGCCGCTGGGGACGAGCTCGGCGTCCTTGAGCGCCGCGCCGAAGTAGGTCGCGCTCGGGTCGGCGACCACCTCGCGGGTGTCGCCCTTCGAGGCGAGGTGCTTGCGCACGATCTCGTCGAAGCCGAAGGTCTCCGGCCCGGCGATCTCGATGGTCGTGCCGAGCGGCGTCCCGGCGGCGGTCCGGCCGACGAACCTGGCGACGTCCGCCGAGGCGATCGGCTGGAAGCGGACCGGGGCGATGTGCACGACGCCGTCGA
Organism: Promicromonospora kroppenstedtii; assembly: GCF_044389675.1. Lineage (NCBI taxonomy): Bacteria > Bacillati > Actinomycetota > Actinomycetes > Micrococcales > Promicromonosporaceae > Promicromonospora > Promicromonospora kroppenstedtii. Next base: position 8,049 of record NZ_JBIRYI010000011.1, read on the forward strand.
CGGTCGCCGTGTCGGCGATCGAGGCGAGGAACTCGAAGAACTGGGTGGACCGGACGATCGACCAGCCCGAGCCGGAGGCCTTGACCAGGTCCTCCTGCACGACCTTGGCGCGCATGTAGCCGGAGTCGATGCCGTCGGCGCCCACGATCGAGAGGATCACGTGGTGCTGCACGCCGGCCTTCTTCTCCGCCTCGAGCAGGTTCGTCGTCGAGGTCCGGAAGAAGTTGGTGACGTCCTCCTCCGCGAACGAGGGCGAGTTGCTGAGGTCGATGACGACCTGCGCGCCCTCGAGCACCTCGGCGAGACCCTCGCCGGTCAGGGTGTTCACGCCGGTCTGCGGCGCGGCGGCCACTGCCTCGTGCCCGTGCTCGGTCAGGTTGTGGACGACCTGGCTGCCGACGAGGCCGGTGCCGCCGATGACCACGATCTTCATGGTGTGCTCCTTTGGTTCGCATCGCACGCGCGACGGACCCGTTCGGCCCGTCATGCTCTCGACCGGGAGCACCCTCGATCTGTGACAACCCCGTGGGACGGCGCTCCGGGCGGGGTTGCTACGGTTCGCACGTGGCGACCATCCGACATCTCCTGTTCGATGCCGACGGCGTGCTCCAGCAGGTCCGCGGCGGCTTCTACACCGCGGCGGAGGCGCTGCTGGGCGAGCACGCGCGCGCCGTGCTGGACGAGGCGTCCCGACGCGAGCGGTCGTTCCTGGCCGGCGACGAGGACTTCCTGCCGGTGATCGCCGAGGTGCTGCGCGAGCAGGGTCTCGACGTCGCGGCGGCCGATCTGTACGCGGCGGTGTGGCAGAACACCGAGCCGTCGGCGGCGTCGTTCGACCTGGTCCGGAGGTTGCGCGCGGCCGGCTACGGGGTGCACCTCGGGACCAACCAGGTGCACCGGCGGGCCGAGCACATGCGCCGGACGCTCGGGTACGACGACGTGTTCGACGTGAGCCTGTACTCGTGCGAGCTCGGCGTCGCGAAGCCGGACCCGGCCTTCTTCGAGAAGGCGGCCACCCGGATCGGGGCCGAGCCCGCCGAGATCCTGTTCGTCGACGACCATCCCGCCAACGTGGCCGGCGCCCGGTCCACGGGCATGGCCGCCGTGCACTGGTGCCTCGACGAGGGCCACGAGGCGCTCGTGGAACGCCTCGCCGAGCACGGCGTGCGCGCGGCCGGCCAGCGCCCGGCCGGCGCGGCCGGTTAGCGCTCCCGCTCGACCCGGCGCTCGTCCCAGACGGGTTCCGGGGTCTCGCGTACCACGCCGTCGGACCCGAAGACGAGGTACCGGTCGAACGACCGCGCGAACCAGCGGTCGTGCGTCACGGCCAGGACGGTCCCGTCGAACGACTCCAGGCCCTCCTGGAGCGCCTCGGCCGACTCGAGGTCGAGGTTGTCGGTCGGCTCGTCGAGCAGCAGCGCGGTCGACCCGGCGAGCTCCAGCAGCAGGATCTGGAACCGGGCCTGCTGGCCGCCGGACAGGCGGTCGAACGGCCTGTCCGCCTGCTCGGTGAGCTCGTACCGGCGCAGCCGGGCCATCGCCTTGCCCTTGTCCTGGGCGTGGTCCTCCCACAGGATGTCGAGCAGCGCGCGCCCGAAGAGCTCGGGGTGCGCGTGCGTCTGCGCGAAGTGGCCCGCGACCACGCGAGCGCCGAGCTTCCACGAACCGCTGTGCGCGACGGAGCCGCCCGCGAGCAGCCGCAGGAAGTGCGACTTGCCCGAGCCGTTCGAGCCGAGCACCGCGACGCGCTCGCCGTAGAAGACCTCCAGGTCGAACGGCTTCATGAGCCCCGTGAGCTCCAGCCCCTCGCAGGTCACGGCCCGCAGGCCGGTGCGCCCCCCGCGCAGGTGCATCGTGATGTCCTGCTCGCGCGGCGGCTCGGGCGGCGGGCCGACCTCCTCGAACTTGCGCAGGCGGGTCTGCGCCGCGCGGTAGCGCGAGGCCATGTCGGGGCTGCTCGCGGCCTGGTTGCGCAGGGTCAGCACCAGCTTCTTGAGCTGGGCGTGCTTCTCGTCCCAGCGCCGGCGCAGCTCCTCGAACCGCGCGAACCGCTCGCGCCGCGCGTCGTGGAACGTCGCGAACCCGCCGCCGTGCACCCAGGCGTCCGCGCCCGCGGGGCCGGGCTCCAGCGACACGATGCGGTCGGCGGCGCGCGAGAGCAGCTCACGGTCGTGGGACACGAACAGGACCGTCTTCTTGGTGGCCTGGAGCTGCTCCTCCAGCCAACGCTTGCCGGGCACGTCCAGGTAGTTGTCCGGCTCGTCGAGCAGCAGCACCTCGTCGGTGCCGCGCAGCAGCGCCTCCAGCACGAGCCGCTTCTGCTCGCCGCCCGACATGGTGCGCACCTCACGGAACTGCGCGCGGTCGTACGGCACGCCGAGCGCCGCCATGGTGCACACGTCCCACAGCGTCTCGGCCTCGTACCCGCGCACCTCGGCCCAGTCGGACAGCGCCTGGGCGTAGGCCATCTGCGCGGCCTCGTCGTCGACGGTGAGCATCGCGTGCTCCGCCTCGTCGACGCGGCGCGCCACCTCGCGCAGCCGGGGCTCGGAGACGGAGACCAGCAGGTCGCGCACCGTGGTCTCGTCCCGCACCGAGCCGACGAACTGGCGCATGACGCCGAGCCCGCCGCTCACCACGACCGAGCCTCCGTGCGGCACGAGCTCGCCCGTGATCAGGCGCAGCAGCGTGGTCTTGCCCGCTCCGTTGGGGCCGACGATCGCCGTGGCGCTGCCCTCGCCCACACGGAACGAGACGTCCCCCAGGAGGGTCCGGCCATCAGGCAGGTGGTACTCGACGTGCGCGACTTCTAGATGGCCCATGGGTCACCATGGTCCGATGCCGGACCGGTCCGGACCAAACTGATTCCGCGCCGCCCGTGGGAGCCGCCCGTCGAACCTGTGGACAGCGGACCACGGATGTCGGCGGTGTGCTGTTGACTGTTCCCCGTGAGTACAGATGCTGTGACGGATGCTGGAGCCGAACCCGACGTCGCCTCGCTGAGCTACGAGCAGGCGCGTGACGAGCTGGTGCAGGTCGTCGGCCGCCTGGAGGCGGGCGGTGAGCCGCTGGAGGCGTCGCTCGCGCTCTGGGAGCGCGGCGAGGCCCTGGCCGCGCGCTGCCAGGAGTGGCTGGACGGCGCCCGCGAGCGCCTCGCGGCCGCCCAGAACGCGTCGACGACGACGCCCGACTCACCGGAGGAGGCCGAATGAGCGCGCACGTGCTCGCCGTGGGCGAGGCCCTCGTGGACGAGGTGCACCGGCCCGACGGCTCGGCCGCCGAGCACCCGGGCGGCAGTGTCGCCAACGTGGCCCTGACCCTGGGCCGCCTGGAGCGGGAGGTCCGGCTCGCCACGTGGCTCGCCGCCGACGCGCGGGGCGACCTGGTCCGGGGCTGGCTCGCCGAGTCGGCGGTCGCCCTGGTCAAGGGGAGCGACGGCGCGGAGCGCACGAGCGTCGCGGTCGCCACGCTGGACGACGCCGGGTCGGCCACCTACGACTTCGACCTCACCTGGGAGGTCCCCGCGGGGGCCCTGCCGGACGCCGCCGAGGCCGCGGACGCCCCGCTCGCCGTCCACACCGGCTCGATCGCGGCGATGCTCGAACCGGGCGCCACGCAGGTCCGCCAGGTGCTGGAGACCGCGCGCGGCACATCGACCACGACGTACGACCCGAACGCCCGGCCGGCGATCATGGGCGAGCCGCAGGAGGTGCGGCCGCGCGTCGAGGCACTCGTGCGGCTCTCCGACGTGGTCAAGGTGAGCGACGAGGACCTGGCCTGGCTCTACCCCGGCACCGACCCGGTGGCCGTGGCCCGCGACTGGCAGCGTGGCACGCCCGCGCTCGTGGTGGTCACGTTCGGCGGCAAGGGTGCGGTCGCCGTGTCCGACGCCGGCGAGGTCGAGGCCACCGCCCCGCGCGTCGACGTGGTCGACACCGTGGGCGCCGGCGACTCGTTCATGGGCGCCCTGATCGACGGCCTCTGGGAGCACGACCTGCTGGGCGCCGCCCGGCGGGACGCCCTGAACGCCGTCAGCACGGCCACGGTGCAGCACGTGCTGGACCGCTGCGTCGCCGTCGCCGCCATCACTGTTTCCCGGGCGGGTGCCAACCCGCCGCATCGTCAGGAGGTCGGCCTGTGAGCACCAACGAGATCACCGCACCGCTGAGCCCGCGCGACGCCTGGACGCGGCTGCGCGAGGGCAACGACCGGTTCGTCGCCGACACGCCGGCGCACCCGTCGCAGAACGCGGACCGGCGGCGCGAGCTGCAGGCCGCACAGCACCCGCACACCGTGATCTTCGGCTGCTCGGACTCCCGGGTCGCCGCGGAGATCATCTTCGACCAGGGCCTGGGCGACGTGTTCGTGGTCCGCACCGCGGGCCACGTCGTGGACACGACGGTGGTCGGGTCGATCGAGTACGGCGTGGAGGTGCTCGGCGCGTCGCTCGTCGTGGTGCTGGGACACGACTCCTGCGGGGCCGTCGCCGCCGCCGCGCACACCCTGGCCACGGGCGAGCAGCCGCCGGGCTTCGTGCGCGCCGTCGTGGACCGGGTCATCCCGTCGATCGCGAGCATCACCTCGGGCGACCCGGCCCAGGCCATGGCCGCGCTGTCCGACCAGAACGTGCTGCGCCGCGAGCACGTGAAGCACACCGTCGACATGCTCCACGGCTACTCGGCCGCGCTCGCCGACGCCGTCAAGGAGGGCAGGTGCGCCGTGGTCGGCCTGGAGTACGACCTGGCCGAGGGCAGCGCGCGCATGGTGAACGTGATCGGCGAGGTGGGCGAGCTGCCCTGACCGCCGGGTGACCGGGGGCTCGGGGCCGGGGTGACACGAGTCACGCGCTGGGACGCGTCACCCGCCCGAGCCTGCGGCACGATAGACCCATGACTGCTGACACCGTCGTCTCGTCGGGCTCGTCCGAGCCCGGCGACACCAACGCCGCATACCGCATCGAGCACGACACCATGGGCGAGGTCCGGGTCCCCGCGAACGCCCTGTACCGTGCGCAGACGCAGCGTGCCGTGGAGAACTTCCCGATCTCCGGCACCCCGCTGGAGCGGGGCCACATCGAGGCCCTCGCCCGCGTGAAGAAGGCCGCCGCGACCGCGAACGCGGAGCTGGGGGTGCTCGACCAGGACATCGCCGACGCCATCGTCGCCGCGGCCGACGAGGTCGCCTCCGGCAAGCACGACGGCCACTTCCCGATCGACGTCTACCAGACCGGTTCGGGCACGTCGTCGAACATGAACACCAACGAGGTGCTGGCGACGCTGGCCACGGCCTCGCTCGGCAAGGACGTGCACCCGAACGACCACGTCAACGCCTCGCAGTCCTCCAACGACGTCTTCCCCACCTCCGTGCACGTCGCGGCGACGTCGGGCGTCGTCAACGACCTGATCCCCGCGCTGAACCACCTGGCCGAGGCGCTGCAGGCGAAGTCGGACGAGTTCGCGACCGTGGTGAAGTCCGGCCGCACGCACCTCATGGACGCCACCCCGGTCACCCTCGGCCAGGAGTTCGGCGGGTACGCCGCCGCGATCCGCTACGGCGTCGAGCGGCTGCAGGCCGCGCTGCCCCGCGCGGCCGAGGTCCCGCTGGGCGGCACCGCCGTGGGCACCGGCATCAACACGCCCGCCGGCTTCCCGCAGCGGGTCATCGCGCTGCTCGCGCAGGACACGGGCCTGCCGCTGACCGAGGCGCGCGACCACTTCGAGGCGCAGTCCGCGCGGGACGGCCTGGTCGAGCTGTCGGGCGCGCTGCGCACCATCGCCGTCTCCGTGACGAAGATCTGCAACGACCTGCGCTGGATGGGCTCCGGCCCCAACACGGGCCTGGGCGAGATCGCGCTGCCCGACCTGCAGCCGGGCTCCTCGATCATGCCGGGCAAGGTCAACCCGGTCATCCCCGAGGCCGTCCTCATGGTCTGCGCGCGCGTGATCGGCAACGACGCCACCGTCGCGTGGGCCGGCGCGAGCGGCTCGTTCGAGCTGAACGTGCAGATCCCGGTGATCGCGCAGGGTGTGCTGGAGTCGATCCGCCTGCTGTCGAACTCGTCGCGCGTGCTCGCGGACAAGACGATCGTCGGCATCACCGCGAACGTCGACCGCGCCCGCGCGCTGGCCGAGTCGTCGCCGTCGATCGTCACGCCGCTCAACCGCACCATCGGCTACGAGGCCGCGGCCAAGGTCGCCAAGCACGCGGTCAAGGAGGGCATCACGGTGCGTCAGGCCGTGCTCGACCTCGGCTTCGTCGAGCGCGGCGAGGTCACCGAGGAGCAGCTCGACACGGCGCTCGACGTCCTGTCGATGACGCGCCCGCCCCGGGGCTGACACCGGGTACGTAGCCCTCCGTGGCCGACGAGAAGGGCCGCTTCCTCCAGGAGGAAGCGGCCCCTTTCGTGGTGCGGGGGGTCGTCAGGCGACCGGGGTGCCCTCGCCCGCCGGGAGCGCGGCCGCGGTGGCCTCCGCGTTCTCCTTGGTGTTCGCGATGATGACAGCGGCGGCGACCGCGGCACCGACCGTGGCGACGGCCGCGACCGAGGCCGCAATGGCGACCTGCGTGGCGACGGTGGCGACGCCCCACTCGCTGCCGGCGATCTCCTCGGCGCGGTCCTGGGCGGCCTTGCGCTGCTCCTTGCCGACCACGCCGGCGATCAGGCCGGAGCCGTGCAGCAGGGAGATGAGGGTGGCGGTGCGCTCGTCGGGCTCGGCGCCCTCGACGAGGACCTTGACGAGGTTCGCGCGCAGCGCGGTCTCGTGGCTCGAGTCGGGGGCCGGCCAGCGGGTGATGGGGAGCATGCGGAAGAGCTTGGTCTCCTCCTTCTCCAGGATGCCCCGCTCGACGAGCGCGGCCAGGAGGTTCTCCTCGGCGTCCTTGGAGATCGCCTCGACGACCTTGCGGGCCGGGGCGTCGGGCGTGGCGAGCACGGACTGCAGCGCGGCGTCGAGGGCGACGTGGCCCGTGGGGGCGTTGTCGGTGACGATGATCGTGGCGTCACCGGCCTTCTCACGCTCCTCCTTGGTGGCGCCGGCCTCCGGAGCACCCCGCAGCAGGGTCTTGCGGGCGTCGGAAAGGTCGGCGAGGAGCGCACCGGCGAGGCGAACACCCAGGTTGTCGACGTTGGCGAGCTTGCCCGTCTCGTCGTCGACGGCAAGCAGCAGGAAGTCTTCGGCAATAAGCATGAGGCGATGCTATATCCGACAAGCGAGACAAGCCCGGATTCAACCAATGGACGAGAACCACGCGTTTAGCCTCGACTATGGTTAGCCTTACCTAAGGTGCTATCCTTCGGATGCACGCAGGGGGAGGCGGACTGCCGGACATGCGGGGCTGGGGGGTTCCGTCCGGCCGGTCCGCCCTCCCCAGTGCCAGAAGTTCAGCAGGAACCAGAAGCCCAGGTCATTTGCGGTGACCTGGGCTTCTGGCATGTCGGCGGGCGCGACCCGCGGGGCGTCAGACCTCCAGGCGCTCCAGCATGTCGGTCACCAGCGCCGCCACCGGCGAACGCTCCGACCGGGTCAGGGTCACGTGCGCGAACAACGGGTGGCCCTTGAGCGCCTCGATCACGGCCGCGACGCCGTCGTGCCGCCCCACCCGCAGGTTGTCGCGCTGGGCGACGTCGTGGGTGAGCACCACACGCGAGCTCTGGCCGATGCGGGAGAGCACCGTGAGCAGCACGTTCCGCTCCAGGGACTGCGCCTCGTCGACGATCACGAACGAGTCGTGCAGCGAGCGCCCGCGGATGTGCGTGAGCGGCAGCACCTCGAGCATGTCGCGGGCGATGACCTCCTCGACGACGTCGGGCGAGACGAGTGCCCCGAGCGTGTCGTAGACGGCCTGCGACCAGGGGTTCATCTTCTCGGACTCGGAACCGGGCAGGTAGCCCAGCTCCTGCCCGCCCACCGCGTACAGCGGCCGGAAGACGAGCACCTTGCGGTGCTGCTGCCGCTCGAGCACGGACTCCAGGCCGGCGCACAGGGCGAGCGCCGACTTGCCGGTGCCGGCCCGGCCACCGAGGGAGACGATCCCGATCTCCTCGTCGAGCAGCAGGTCGATCGCGACGCGCTGCTCGGCCGAGCGACCGTGCACGCCGAACACCTCCTGGTCGCCGCGGACGAGCCGCACCCGCTTGTCCGCCGTGACCCGGCCCAGCGCGGAGCCGCTCGGGGAGTGCACCACCATGCCCGTGTGCACCAGCAGCGGGGAGGCCGCCTCGACCGTGGCCGGGTCCAGGGCCGCGATCTCGACGGAGTCGTTCTCCCAGAGGGAGCCCATCTGCTCGTCCGACAGGTCGATCTCGCGCATGCCGGTCCAGCCGGAGTCCACCGCGAGCTCGGCCCGGTACTCCTCGGCCTGGAGACCGACGGCAGAGGCCTTCACCCGCATCGGGAGGTCCTTGGAGACGACGGTGACGATGCTGCCCTCGGCCGCCAGGTTGGCGGCCACGGCCAGGATCCGCGTGTCGTTGTCGCCCAGCCGGAAGCCGGCGGGCAGGACCGAGGGGTCGATGTGGTTGAGCTCCACCCGGAGCGTGCCGCCCGTGTCCCCCACGGGCACCGGCGAGTCGAGCCGGCCGTGCTGCACGCGCAGCTCGTCCAGCATCCGCAGGGCGCTCCGGGCGAAGTACCCGAGCTCGGCGTGGTGGCGCTTGGCCTCCAGCTCCGTGACGACCACGATCGGGAGTACGACGTCGTGCTCCGCGAACCGCAACATCGCCTTCGGGTCACTCAACAGCACTGACGTGTCGATGACGAAGGTCCTGCGTTCGTCACCTGCCGGGCCGGGGGCGGCGTCGGCACTCTGGTCGGACTGACGGGTGGTGTGTGCGGAATGGCTCACTGCGGTTCTCCCTCCGGCGCCGAAACGCCGTGACAGCCTCGTCGCTACCTGGCGGGTACCGCCCGCCGGCGGAACCGACCCGGTCGAACCGGGGCTGGTGGATGGGCCGAGCGACCGACTCGGTGCGCCGCGGCGTGGCGCAGAGCCGGGGCCGGCCCTTCTCCACGGAGCGAGCACTCCATAGGTTGGCCTCCCGAAGGGGCGACTGGGTGCCGTCCCTGAGGTGGAAACTACGCGCACTGCCATCCCGTGACCAGACCCACGCCCCGGCGGGTCGCAAGTTGTCACGAACTGTTCACATGGTGGCAATAGCTTGATTTTTAGCTAAAGACACGGCAAAACTCGCAGAGAGGCACGCCCAGGCGGCAGGATGGTCGCATGGCTTACTTCGCCGTCCTGCTCCGCGCCGTGAACATCGGACCCGGCTTGCGCGTGACGTCCGCCGACCTGCGCGGCGCCGCCGACGACGCGGGTCTCGCCGACGCCCGCACGCTGCTCAACAGCGGCAACCTCGTGGTCACACCGGGCAGCTCCGGCGCGAGCCGGGCCGACGACGTCGCGCGCCTGGTGCAGGAGAAGCTCACGGCCCGGATCGGCCAGGAGGTGAGCGCCGTCGGGCTGAGCGCCGAGCGGCTGGACGCGATCGCCGCGGCCAACCCCTTCCCCGCCGCCGCGAAGGACGACCCGTCCCACCTGCAGATACACGTGCCGTTCGGCGACCTGGACGAGGCGGGTATCGCCAGGCTCGACCTGGCCAGCCCTGGCCGGGAGATGCTCGCGACCGCCGCCGGCGTGCTGTACGTGCACTACGTGGACGGGATCGGCCGGTCGAAGCTGACCCCGAAGGCCATCGACCGCGCCGTCGGGGCGCCGACGACCGCGCGCAACTGGAACACGGTCACCAAGCTGCGCGCGGCCTGCAAGCAGCCCGCTTAGTGCTCCGTCGCGCGGGTGTGGGCATCACCACCTGGTCCGTGATCCGCAGATCGCGGCATGCGTCACCGTCGCTCCTGAGGTTCTGTTCGGACCACGAGTTCCTGCCCGCGGGAACGGGCTTGAAACGTTGGAACATCGTGGCTCGAACAGAACCTCGGAGTCGGCCGGCGGCCCGCACCGGTGCCGGCGCCCCGGACGCCCCCCACAGCGGCCCGGGTAGGGTAGGGCCAAGGGAGTGCCGGGAAGTCTGGTCGGCGTGGACCGGGTCGACCGGTCCGTGTCAGACGACCCCGCAGCACGAGAGGACGACCGTTGATCGGTAACGCCCGCACCCCCACCACCCGGATCCGACGCCTACGGGCCTGGCTGTCCCGCGAGACCACCGGCGGGGCGCTCCTGATCGGAGCCGCGTTCCTCGCCCTGCTGTGGGCCAACTCCCCGTGGCGCTCCTCCTACCAGGCCTTGTCCGACGCCGTCGTCGGGCCCGCCGCGATCGGGCCGCTGCCGGTGCACCTGGACCTCAGCCTCGCCACCTGGGCCGCGGACGGGCTGCTCGCGATCTTCTTCTTCGTCGTGGGCGTGGAGCTCAAGCAGGAGTTCGTGGCCGGGAGCCTGCGCAACCCGAAGGAAGCGGGCGTCCCCATGATCGCCGCCGTGGGCGGCATGGCCGTGCCCGCGCTGATCTACGTCGGCACCGTCCTGGTCCTCGGCGAGCCCAGCGCGCTGCACGGCTGGGCCATCCCCACAGCCACCGACATCGCGTTCGCCGTGGGTGTGCTGGCGATCTTCGGTCGCGGCCTGCCCGCCGCGATCCGCACGTTCCTGCTCACCCTCGCCGTGGTGGACGACCTGCTCGCGATCGTCGTCATCGCGATCTTCTACACGAGCGAGATCCACTGGCTGCCGCTGCTCGGCACGCTCGTCTGCGCCGGCCTGTTCGGCTGGCACGTGCGCAGCCGCCGCCCGCGGTGGTTCGTGCTGCTGCCGCTCGCGGTCGTGGCCTGGGCCCTGATGCACGCGTCCGGCGTGCACGCCACCATCGCGGGCGTGCTGCTGGGCTTCACCGTCCCCGCGGTCGCGATGCACGGTGAGACCACGTCACGCACCACTCAGTACGAGCACCGGGTCAAGCCGCTCTCGTCCGGCTTCGCGCTGCCCGTGTTCGCCTTCTTCGCCGCCGGGGTCACCCTGGTCGGCGGCGCCGGCCCGGGTGCGGTGCTCGGCCAGCCGGTGGTCGTCGCTATCGCCGCCGGGCTGATCATCGGCAAGCTCGTGGGGGTGCTGGGCATGACGGCCCTGGTCACCCGGGTCACGCCACTGCGGCTGCCCGACGGCATAGGCGTGCGCGACCTGCTGCCGGTGGGGCTGCTGGCCGGCATCGGGTTCACCGTGTCGCTGCTGATCAGCGAGCTGTCGTTCGGCGACTCCGAGCACACCGACGGCGCCAAGATCGCGATCCTCGGCGCGTCCGTGCTCGCGGCGGTCCTCGGCGGCGCCGCACTGCGGTACGACGCGCGGCAGGCGCGGACCACCGACATGAACCTGGACGGCCGCCCGGACGACATCCGCGACTACATCGGCGACGAGAAGGACCGCGAGACGCACTGACGCCCCCGCCGAAGCAGAGCTCTGGCGCACCATGCGGTGCGCCAGAGCTCTGTCCCGCCCGAGTTCTCCTACGGCGCGACCTCCAGCAGCAGCGCCTCGCCCTGGCCGCCGCCGCCGCACAGGCCGACGGCGGCGCGGCCTCCGCCGCGCCGGGCCAGCTCGTGCGCCGCGTGCACCGCGATACGCGCGCCGGACGCCCCCACAGGGTGCCCCAGCGCGATGCCGCCGCCGTGCACATTGACGATGTCGAGCGGCACGCCCAGCTCCTTCGCGGACACCCCGACCACCACGGCGAAGGCCTCGTTGATCTCCACGAGATCGAGGTCGGACGCCGACCAGCCCTCGCGCTCCAGCGCCTGCGTGATCGCCCGGGCCGGCTGGGAGTGCAGCGAGTTGTCCGGCCCGGCCACCTGGCCGTGCGAGCGGACCGTCGCGAGCACGGGCACGCCGGCCGCCTCGGCCCGGGCGCGCGTGGTGAGCACGAGCGCCGCGGCGCCGTCGGAGATCTGCGACGAGTTGCCCGCCGTCAGTGTCCCGTCGCTCTTGAACGCGGGGCGCAGCCGCGCGAGCGACTCGGGCGTCGTGTCGGGCCGGACACCCTCGTCGGTGCGCACCTCGACGGGGTCGCCGCGGCGCTGCGGCACCGAGACCGGCGCCAGCTCAGCCTCGAACACGCCGTCCTTGGCCGCGGCAGCGGCCCGCTGGTGCGACGCCGCCGCGATCTCGTCCTGCTCCTCGCGCGACACGAACACGTCGCCGGAGTTGTGCTCCTCGGTCGAGATGCCCATCGAGACGTCGTCGAACGCGTCGGTGAGGGCGTCGTGCGCCACGGAGTCGGCCAGCTCGGCCGAGCCGTAACCGAACCCGGACCGCGCGCCGGCCAGGATGTGCGGGGCGTTGGTCATCGACTCCTGCCCGCCCACCAGCACCACGGCCGCCTCGCCCGTGCGCAGCAGCCGGGCGCCGTCGATGATCGACGTCAGCCCGGACAGACAGACCTTGTTCACCGTCACGGCCTGGACCGCCCAGGACACGCCGGCGGCCACCGCCGTCTGCCGCGCGGGGTTCTGTCCCGCGCCGGCCTGGATCACCTGGCCGAAGACCACCTTGTCGACGTCGGCCGCGAGCGCCCCCGCGCCCTCCAGCGCCTTGCGCGCCGCGACGGCGCCCAGGTCGACGGCGCTCAGCGCGGACAACGAACCCTTCAACCGACCCTGCGGCGTCCGCGCCGCCGAGACGATCACCACGTCGTCGGCGCTGTGTGTCGCGCCCGAACCGGTGGCGCCCGGACCGGTGCTCGTGGCACCCGTCGGAGCTGCAAATGCGTCACTCATGAGACCTCCTTTGGCCGTTCTTCCCAGCGTATCCCCCGGATTCACCGGCGAGCCCAGCGGTCGCGCGGGCTCGACGGTCACGCGGCTCAGCCCGCGGAACCGACCAGCTCGACGGCGAGCTCCGGCTCGGTCTTCTCGACGACCTCCTCGGCCGTCACCCCTGGTGCGAGCTCCCGCAGCACCAGCCCGGACGGCGTCACGTCGAGCACCGCCAGGTCGGTGATGATGCGGTTCACCACGCCCTTGCCGGTCAGCGGCAGCGAGCACTCGCGCAGGATCTTCGGCGACCCGTCGCGCGCCACGTGCTCCATCAGCACGATCACGCGGCCCGCCCCGTGCACGAGGTCCATCGCCCCGCCCATGCCCTTGACCATCTTGCCGGGGATCATCCAGTTGGCCAGGTCTCCCGTGGCGGAGACCTGCATGCCGCCGAGGATCGCGGCGTCGATCTTGCCGCCGCGGATCATGCCGAACGACATGGCGGAGTCGAAGATCGACGAGCCGGGCAGCAGCGTGACGGTCTCCTTGCCCGCGTTGATCAGGTCCGGGTCGACGGCGTCCTCGGTGGGGTACGGGCCCACGCCGAGGATCCCGTTCTCGGACTGCAGCACCAGGTGCCGGTCGGCCGGCACGTAGTTCGGCACGAGCGTCGGCAGCCCGATGCCCAGGTTCACGTACATGCCGTCGGCCAGCTCGCGCGCGGCGCGCGCGGCCATCTCCTGTCGCGTCAGTGCCATGGTTCAGCCCTCCTTGCCCGACGGCGTGCCCGACGACGCGGGCTCCGTCACCGTGCGCCGCTCGATCCGCTTCTCGATGTCCGTGCCGACGTGCACCAGCCGGTGCACGTACACGCCCGGCAGGTGCACGCTGTCCGGGTCGATCTCCCCCGGCTCGACGAGCTCCTCGACCTGGGCGATGCAGACCCGCCCCGCCATCGCGGCCAGAGGCGAGAAGTTGCGCGCCGACCTGTTGAACACGAGGTTGCCGTGCCGGTCGCCCCGCAGGGCGTGCACCAGCGCGAAGTCGGTGCTGATGGCCTCCTCCAGCACGTACTCGGCGTCGGAGTCCCCGAAGGTGCGGACCTCCTTGGCCGGCGACGCGATCGCGACGCCGCCCGCGCCGTCGTACTTGCGGGGCAGGCCGCCGTCGGCCACCTGGGTGCCCACGCCCGTGCGCGTGAAGAAGGCCGCGATGCCCGCGCCGCCGGCGCGGAGCTTCTCGGCGAGCGTGCCCTGCGGGGTGAGCTCCAGCTCGAGCTCGCCCGAGAGGAACTGGCGCTCGAACTCCTTGTTCTCGCCCACGTACGAGCTGGTCATCTTGGCGATGCGCTGCGCGTTGAGCAGCACGCCGAGGCCCCAGTCGTCCACGCCGCAGTTGTTGCTGACCACCGAGAGGCCCGTGGTGCCCTGCGCCAGCAGTGCCTCGATCAGCGCGATCGGGTTGCCGCACAGCCCGAACCCGCCCACGGCCAGCGAGGCGCCGTCGGGGATGTCCGCGACCGCCTCGGCCGCACTGGCGACCACCTTGTCGAACCCGGTACGTGCTCCAGTCATCATCGACTCCTCCATCACGTCAGTCCTGGCAGGTCATGCCATGTGCCAGTGTCACACTCCCGGCGCGCCGCCGGGCAGCAGCTCACCGCGCGCTCCAGCCGCCGTCGACGGCCCACGAGGCGCCGGACACCATGGCGGCGTCCGGCCCCGTGAGCCAGCCCACCAGCGCGGCGACCTCGTGCGGCTCCACGAGCCGCTTGACCGCGGACTCCGCGAGCATGACCTCGGCCATCACCTCGGACTCCGGGATCCCGTGCACCCTGGCCTGCTCGGCGATCTGCTTCTCCACCAGTGGAGTGCGCACGTAGCCGGGGTTGACGCACACGCTGGTCACGCCGTGCTCGCCGCCCTCCAGGGCCGTCACCTTCGACAGCCCTTCCAGCCCGTGCTTGGCCGCGACGTACGCCGACTTGAACGGCGAGGCCACCAGCCCGTGCACCGACGAGATGTTGACCACCCGCCCCCAGCCCCGGGCGTACATGCCGGGCAGGGCGGCGCGGACCAGCAGGAACGGCGCCTCCAGCATGATCCGCTGGACCAGCCGGAAGTCGTCCGGCACGAAGTCCTGGATGGGGCTGACCCGCTGGATGCCCGCGTTGTTCACCAGCACGTCCGTGTCCAGCCGCAGGTCGTCGAGCGCGCGGGTGTCGGACAGGTCGACCACCCACGCCTCGCCGCCCACCTCCTCGGCGACGGCCTTGGCGCCGTCGCCGTCCACGTCCGCGACGGTCACGTGCGCGCCGCGCGCGGCCAGCTCACGGGCGCACGCGGCACCGATGCCGCTGGCGCCGCCCGTCACCAGCGCCCGGCGGCCGTCGAGCGTGCGGCCGCCCTCCGGTCCCGAGCTCACGAGCGGCCCCCGGCGAGCGCCCGCTCGCGGGCCTGGTCCTCGGCGTCGAGCGCGTGCAGGGACGCGCCCTTGGTCTCGCGCAGCGCGACCGCCGCGACCAGGGTGATGAGGGCGGCGACAGCCATGTAGACGGCGGTGGGCCACCAGGAGCCGGTGTTCTTGAGCCAGGTGGTGGCGAGGATCGGCGCGAGCGAGCCCGCGACGATGGAGGTCACCTGGTAGCTGATCGAGACGCCGGAGTAGCGCATCCGGGTCGGGAACATCTCGGCCATGATCGCGGGCTGCACGGCGTACATCAGCGCGTGGAACAGCAGGCCGGCCATGAGCACGGCCAGGATGACCCAGACGTTCTTGCTGTCCATCGCCGGGAAGGCGAACCAGCACCAGGTCGCGCCGAGCACGGCGCCCGTGATGTACAGGGGCTTGCGGCCCACGCGGTCGGCGAGCCGGCCGACGGCGAGGATCACCACGAAGTGGAACGCGTGCGCGGCCGCGACCACGCCGAGGATGCGCGTGGTGTCCATGCCGAGCGCCGTGCCGAGGTAGACGATCGAGAAGCTGACCACCAGGTAGTACAGGATGTTCTCCGCGAACCGCAGGCCCATGCCGGTGAGCACGCCGCGCGGGTAGCGCTTGATCACCTCGAGCACGCCGTAGGCCTTCTCGCCCTCCTGGATCTCGGCCTTCGCCTCCTCGTAGATGGGGGCGTCCGAGACACGGGTGCGCACGTAGTAGCCCACGACGATGACGACGGCCGACAGCCAGAACGCCACGCGCCAGCCCCAGGCGAGGAACGCCTCGTCGGTCAGCGTGGCCGACATCGTGTAGAGCACGACGGTCGCGAGCAGGTTGCCCGCGGGGACGCCGGCCTGCGGCCACGCCGTCCAGCGGGCCCGCTCGTCGTCGCGGCTGTGCTCCGCGACGAGCAGGACGGCGCCGCCCCACTCACCGCCGAGCGCCACGCCCTGGACGAAGCGCAGGATCACGAGCAGCGCCGGGGCAAGGAAGCCGACCTGCTGGAACGTGGGCAGGCAGCCCATGAGCACGGTCGCCACACCGATCAGCACGATCGTGAACTGCAGCGTGTACTTGCGCCCGAGCTTGTCGCCCAGGTGGCCGAAGATGATGCCGCCCAGCGGCCGGGCGAGGAAGCCGACGGCGTAGGTCACGAACGCGGCGATGATCGCGTCGTAGGCGTTGCCCGTCTCGGGCATGAGCACCTTGTTGAACACGAGCGCGGCGGCGGTCGCGTAGAGGAAGAAGTCGTACCACTCGACGACGGTGCCGGCCATCGAGGCGGCGACGATGCGTCTGATCAGCGACCGGTCGTCCGGTGCGTGGGTGCGTGGCTGTGCGGACATGCTGCTGCTCCTAGGTGTCGACTCTGACACGGGGTGCGGCCTGGAGCGCGGTCCGCGCCGTCGGCCACCTGTGACCCGCCCGAGTGTTCCCGGCGAGCGGTGTGCGCAGCAATGACGAAGTGGGCAGAGGCGGTGTGCACGAATGCACACTTGGTACGGTCGCGGCATGTCAGCCCGCAACGACCCGCCGGCCGGCCAGGTGGCCGACCAGCTTCTGGTGCTGCTGGCCGTGGCCCGCACCGGCCGCTACACGACGGCGGCCCGCGCGCTCGGGGTCAACCACACCACCGTGGCGCGCAACATCACGGCGCTGGAGCGGGCCCTCGGTGGGCGCCTCCTGGTCAAGGGCGCCGACGGCTGGGAGCTGACGACGCTCGGCCGGCGAGCGGCGCGAGCGGGCGAGGCCGTGTCGGACGCCGTGGACCGGCTCGTCGGGGGCGACACCGTGGCCGACCCGGTCACCGGCGTCGTGCGCATGACGGCGACCGACGGCTTCAGCGCCTACGTGGCCTCCCCCGCGATCGCCCGGCTGCGCGGCGCGCACCCGGAGCTGTCGGTCGAGCTCGTGACGGTCACGCGCGTGGCGACGCACCACCGCTCGGGGGTCGACGTCGACGTCGTGGTCGGCGAGCCGAACGTGCAGCGGGCCAAGGCCGTGCGCCTGGGCGAGTACGTGCTCGGCATGTACGGCTCCCGGGACTACCTGGCCCGGCACGGCACGCCCACCACGGTGGAGGAGATGTCGCGGCACGGCCTCGTCTACTTCGTCGACTCGATGCTCCAGGTCAACGACCTCGACGCGCCCCGCCGCCTGGTGCCCGGCATGCCGGACGCGCTGGCCTCGACGAACGTGTTCGTGCACGTCGAGGCCACGCGCGCGGGCGCGGGGCTCGGGTTCCTGCCGTGCTTCATGGCGGACCGGCACGACGACCTGGTGCGGCTCCTGCCCGACGAGGTCACCGAGCGCCTGCCCTACTGGGCGGTGATCCGCACCGAGTCGTGGCGCCGGCCGGCCGTCACGGCGGTGGTGCAGGTGCTGATCGACGAGATGAACCGGCAGCGGGACCGGATGCTGGGCGTGCGCCCGGAGGCCTGACGACGGCGGGCCCGGCTCACGCGGTCAGCCGACGGCGGCCACCACTGCCGCCACGCCAGGCTCCGCCATGATGACCGTGTAGTGGTTCACGCCGGCCACCTCGCTCGCTGCCAGCCCGGGCAGCCGCCCCGACCACTCGGCGACGGTCTCCGCCGGGTACATCCCGCCCGGCTGGTCGAGCAGCCCGCGCGGTGCCCGCAGGAACGTGATCGGCAGCCCGGTCTCGGCGGCCCAGGCCAGCGCGCCGGGCAGCGCGTCACCGCGGGCGGAGTCGGCCGAGTCGGCGGCGACGGCGTCGGGCGACGTCGCCGGCCGGAGCACCGGCCCGCCGTCGGAGCCCTCGGCCGGCGGGAACTCCGCCAGGTCGTAGTCCACGTACTGCTCCACCACGGGCGTCCACTCGCTGAACGCGGGATGCGCCCGCCAGAACTCGCGGTACGCCTCGCGGCTCGGGAACTCCTGGCTCAGCCGCTCGATCGCGGGCCCGAGCAGGGCCCGCACCAGCTCATCGGGGGTCGCGCCCGTGGGCACGCCCGGCGGGAGCGGGATCGGCAGCCCGCCGTCGACGAGCACGAGCCGCCCCACCAGGTCCGGGTGGCGGTGGGTCAGCACGAGCGACACGAACCCGCCCATCGAGTGCCCCACGACGACCGCCGGCCCGTCGGCGAGCGCCCGGATCACGGCGGCGACGTCGTCGGCGTGGGCCGCCATGCCGTACGGACCCGGCAGGTCGTTGCTGCGGCCACGGCCGCGCAGGTCGGGCGCGATCACGCGGCGTCCCGGCAGCGCCTCGACCACGGCCGGCCAGGCCCGGTGCGAGGCGGTGATGCCGTGCACCAGCACCACGGCGGGCACCGTGGCGCCGTCGGCGCCGGGCGCGGCGGGCGCCGTCGGCTCCCAGACACCAACCCGCAGCGTGCCGCCCGACACCGCGACGTCGTGCGTGGCGTAGGTGTGCGAGCCGGTCCCCTCGACCTGGTCGACGATGCTCATGAACGCCCCTCCTCCTCGGTCCTGCCGGGCGCCAGCGCCCGCTCGATGAACGTCATCGCCTGGTCGAACACCTCGGGCGGGACGGCCGACGTCGGGCCGCCCGGCTCGACGTCGGGCCCCCACAGGACCCAGCGCATCCCGACGATCTCGCCGATGCCCATCAGTGCCCACGCGGCCACCTCCGGGTCGATGTCGCCGACCTCCCCCGCCGCCTGCGCCTTGGCGAGGCCGTCGCGGTAGCCCTCGACGATCCGCGTGTAGTGCAGGCGCAGCGCGCCCGGCGACACGAACTCGGCCTGCCGCACGATCCGGTACAGCGCCGGGTGCTCGGCGGTGAACTCGAAGAACGCGCGGAAGCCCGCCCGCTCGGCCTCGATGCGGGAGCCGGCCTGCGAGGACGCCTCGATCATGGCGTGCCGCACGCGCCGGTTCAGGTCCTCGACCACCTCGTCGAAGACCTCGATCTTCGAGGTGAAGTACAGGTAGAACGTGCCCTGCCCCACGCCGGCCGCCTCGGTGATCTTCACGATCGAGGCGTCGTGGAAGCCGAGCTCGGCGAACACCCGCTCGGCGGCGACGAGGATGCGCGCGCGGGTGCGCTCCCCCTTGGTCATGGGCTGAGAGATGGTGCTCACCGGGCCTCCTCGGCAGGGCGTACGTGGAGCGCGGAGCGCACCACCTTGTTCAGGGACGAGCGTGGCAGGTCGGGCACGAGATCGAAGTGCCGGGGCACCTTGAACCCCGCCAGCTCACGGCGGCAGAACGCCGCCAGGTCCTCCGCGTCGGTCAGCTGCCCGCCGCGCGGCACCACGAACGCGTGGCCCACCTCGCCCCAGCGGTCGTCGGGCACGCCGACGACGGCGGCGTCCGCAACGGCGGGGTGCCGCCGCAGCGCCGCCTCCACCTCGGCCGGCGTGACGTTCTCGCCGCCCGTGATGAACACGTCCTTGAGCCGGTCCACCACGCGGTAGTACCCGTCGGCATCGCGTTCCACCAGGTCACCGGTGCGCAGCCAGCCGCGCGCAAACGACGCCGCCGTGGCCTCCGGCTCCCGGAAGTAGCCCGCGAACACGCTCGGGCCGCGCACCAGCAGCTCGCCCGTGGCGGTGCCCGCGAGGTGCTCACCGGTGACCGGGTCGGCCACCGCGACCTCGACGTGCGGGTAGGGCACGCCGGCGGAGCCCACGCGGTCGCGCGCCACGTCGTCGGGCAGGCAGAGCACGTTGGGGCCGGCCTCGGTCAGGCCATAGCCCTGCGTGAGGGCCACCCCGCGCCGGTGCCAGGCGCGCAGCAGCGGCTCCGGCATGGGTGCGCCGCCGACGACGGCGTGCCGCAGCGAGCTGAGGTCGGCCGCCGCGAACCCGGGGTGCTCGGCGAGCAGCAGGTAGTTGGTGGGCACGCCCATCATGGTCGTGACCCGCCGGTCGGCGACCAGGCGCAGCACGCGCTCCGGCTCGAACGTGCGCTCCAGCACCACGGTCGCGCCCGTCCACCAGGCCAGCAGCGGCTGGATGTTCCAGCCGCCCACGTGGAACTGCGGCAGCACCGAGAGCACGACGTCCGTGCTGTTCAGCTCCACCGTCCGGGACAGCGACAGGTTGTTCCAGAAGCAGTTCGCGTGCGTGAGCAGCGCGCCGCGCGAGGTGCCGCCCGTGCCCGACGTGAACACCAGCAGCAGCGGGTCGTCGTCGCGCACCTCGCGGCCGGGGCCGCCACCGGCCGCCGCCGAGAGGTCGGCGCGACGGCGCGTGGGCGGCGGCACGCGCGCCTCCACGCCGTGCGGCCCCAGCGCCGTGCGCGAAGGCGGCAGCGGCAGGCGTTCGAGCGCGGCGTCCGCGAGGGTGCCGCACTCCTCCTCGACCAGCACGAGCGCGGGGTCGGCCTGGTCGAGCTGGGCCGCGAGCTCGTGCGGCGACAGCCGCCACGACAGCGGCGCGAGCACCACCCCGGCCTTGGCGCAGGCGAAGAACAGCACCACCTGGTCGGAGCTGTTCCCGGTGACGGTCGCGATCCGGTCGCCCACCCCGTAGCCCGCGTCCCGCAGCCGGGCCGCCAGGGCCGTGGCCCGGGTCTCCAGGGCGCGGTAGGTCAGGGTGACGCCGCGGTCGTCGACGGCGACGCGGTCGGGCGTCGCCAGGGCGCGGTCGCGCGGCCACCGCCCGAGGGTGTGCAGGTCGCTCATGCCACTGCCCCCTCAGGGGCGGGCACGCCGGACGCGGGACCGCTCCCGTCCTGGTCGCTCCCGGGCCGACGGCGGGCGGCGAGCCGCGCGGCCGCGCCCGCCAGTCCGCCCGGTAGGAACAGCACGACCAGCACGAAGCACGTGCCGAGCAGGAACATCGGCTCCGACAGCGGGATGCGCAGCACCGCGGGCAGCCCGGCCACGGCCTCGGAGTGCGCGAGCTCGGCGAGCCGCTGGTCCAGCAGCGTGTACAGCACGGCCCCGACGACGGCGCCCCAGCGCGAGCCGACCCCGCCGAGGACCACCATGACCAGGAGCGTGAGCGTGAAGTCGGCGGTCGACGTCGCCGGCGAGGCGCCGGACTGGAGCAGCAGGTACGCCATCCCGACGACGGTAGCGAGCGACGCGGCCAGCACGAACACCACGAGCTTGGTCAGGTAGGGGCGGCCGCCGATGATGCGCACCCGCACCTCGTTCTCGCGCACGGCGGCGGCCACGTGCCCGGCTCGGCTGCGCTCGATCCACAGCACCACCAGGTAGACGAACAGCAGCACGACGAGCGCCAGCCAGTACAGGTTGCGCGTGTTGACCACGCCGACCAGTGCTGCCGGGACGCCGTCGGTGGCGAGCGCGAGGCCCTCCTCGCCGCCGGTCAGGTCGCCCTGGTCGCGGCGGACCAGCACGTTGCCCGCCTGGGCGAACGCGAGGGTGACCATCGCGAACGAGATGCCGGTGACGCGCAGCGAGATGGCGCCGACGACGAACGCGAGGGCCACGCCGCCCACGAGCACGAGCGCGGCGGCGGGCAGGAGCGGCACGTCGGTGCGGTCCAGCACGATGGCCAGGCCGTAGATGCCCGCGGCGAAGTACAGGGCATGCCCGAAGCTCATCAGCCCCGCGACCCCGAACAGCAGGTGGTACGAGAGCGCGAGCGCCGCCGTCAGCCAGCACAGGGCCAGGAGCTGGAGCGTCCCCGGCTCGTACGTGTACCCCGGCAGGACGCCCGGGACCGGGATCGCGAGCAGTGGCAGGCACCCCAGGAGCACCAGGAGCGCGAGGCCGCCGAGGCGGGTGGTGACGCGGTTCATGCGGGCCTCCCCATCAGTCCGGACGGGCGCACGAGCAGCACGAGCGCCAGGAGCAGGACGACGATCAGGTCGCCGGTGTTGTTCAGGTAGAAGTTGGCGAGCTGCTGGAGCACCGCGACGACGACGGACGCCACCGCCGCCCCGGTCAGCGAGCCCATGCCGCCGATCACCGTGACGATGAATGCGAAGATCAGCAGGCTCGCGCCCATGTGCGGCGACACGTAGTTCAGCGACTGCGTGGCGAGCACACCGCCCAGTCCCGCCGCAGCCCCGCCGACGGCGAACACGAGCGTGAACGCCTGGCGCACGTCGATGCCGAGCGCCGTCACCATGGCCCGGTTCTCCACGCCCGCGCGGATGATCAGGCCGTACCGGGTGTACCGCAGGAACGCGACGATGCCGCCGAGCACCGCGGCCGCGGCGAGCACGTTGAGGAACGCGGTGTTCGGCACGTGCGCGCCCAGCACGTCGGTGGTCGAGGCGAGCCAGTCGGTGCGCGTGACGTTGCGGGGGTTGGGACCCCAGATGCCCTCGAACAGCGCGACCGTGGCGAGCGAGAGCCCGACGGTGACGAGCACCTGCTCGATGTGCCGGTTGTACAGGGGCCGGATGAGGCCGAGCTCCGTGGCGGTCGCCGCGGCGGCGCCGGTCAGCGCGCCCACGAGGAGGCCCAGGAGCAGGCCGCCCCACGTGCCGGCCCCCACGAGGTTGCCGGCCGCGAGCCCGACGAACGCGCCGAGCGTGAGGAACGACCCGTGCGCGAAGTTCAGCACGCCCATCAGGCCGTAGATCAGGGACAGCCCGGAGGCCACGAGGAAGTAGAGCCCGCCGAGGCCGAGGCCTGTGGCGAGCAGGAGGATCAGGGTGCTCATCGGCCGACCTCCGCCTCGTCGCCGGCCGAACCCGCCGAGACCCCCAGGAGCCGCTGGACCAGGTCCGGATCGTCCAGCAGCTCCCGCGCCGGTCCCGTGTGCACCACGCGTCCGGCGTCGATCACGACGACGCGCTCGGCGAGCCGCTCGACCACCTGGAGGTTCTGCTCGACGAGCAGCACGGGCACCGTCCGCGCGGCCGTCGCCAGCGTCTCCGCGACCTCCGTCACGATGCGCGGGGCGAGCCCCTTGGTGGGCTCGTCGACGAGCAGGATGCGGTTGTCGTTGAGCAGCGCGCGAGCCAGGGAGACCATCTGCTGCTGTCCGCCCGAGAGCGTGCCCGCGCGCTGGCCGGCCCGCTTGACCAGGTCCGGGAACAGCGCGTCGACCAGCTCGCGACGTTCCGGCGTCGTGCCGTGCGCCGTCGCGCCGGACCGTTCCGCGAGCCGCAGGTTCTCGGCCACGGTCAGGCCCGCGAACACCTCGCGGTCCTCCGGCACGTAGCCGACGCCGCGGCGGACGATGCGGTCCGTGCGCTCGCCGTCCACGCGGACGCCGTCGAGCAGCACCTCGCCCGACCGCTCGACCAGGCCGAGGATCGCGCGCAGCGTGGACGTCTTGCCCACGCCGTTGCGCCCCAGCACGGCCGTGACGCCCGACGCCGGGACCTCGAACGACACGTCGTGCACCACCTCCTGGCCGGCGATCCGGGCGGACAGCCCGCGCACCTCCAGCACATTCGGCCCGCTCATGCTGCACTCCCTGCCGTCGTGCCCAGGTAGGCCGACTGCACCGTCTCGTCCGTCATGACCCGCTCCGGGACGTCGCAGGTCAGCAGCTCGCCGTGGTGCAGCACCGCGACGCGGTCGGCGAGGCCGAGCACCACGTCCATGTGGTGCTCCACCATGAGCACGGTCCGCCCGGACGCGTTGATCGACCGGATCACCTCGACCAGGCCGGCCACGTCGCCCGTGGCCACGCCCGCCATCGGCTCGTCCAGCAGCACCACCGAGGAGTCCATCGCGAGCAGCACGGCGATCTCCAGCTTGCGCTTGTCACCGTGCGAGAGGTCGCCGGCCGCGGCGTCGGTCCGGTGGGTCAGGCCCACCGTGACCAGGTGCTCGGCCGCTTCTGCCGACGCCGCGTCACCGCGCCGGGGAAAGCTCAGTACCGAGAGGCTGCCGCCGAGGCGGCGCTGGGTGGCGAGCCGGACGTTCTCCGCGACCGAGAGCCGCGGGAACAGGCTGGACGTCTGGAAGGTCCGGCCGAGGCCGGCCCTCGCCCGTACCGCGACGGACGCCGCGGTCACGTCCCGGCCGTCCAGCAGCACGCGGCCGCTCGTAGGCCGGTACAGGCCGCTGATCAGGTTGAACAGCGTGGTCTTGCCGGCGCCGTTGGGGCCGATCACGCCCACCAGCTCGCCGCGGCCCACCCGGAGGTCCACCCCGGAGAGGATCCGCGCCCCGCCGATCGTCAGCCCGAGCCCCGCGGTCTCCAGGACCGGCTCGCCACCCCTTGCCACTACTCGGTCACCTCCGCCGGCGCTACCGACTCGCCGTCGATGACCTCGACCAGCTCGGGCGTCCAGGTGTCGCCGTCCTTGACGAGCTTCGCCTGGTACATCGGCTGGATCAGGGCGTGGTCGGTGGCCCGCACCGTGGTCTCGCCCTTGGGGCCCTCGAAGGTGTACCCCTCCAGGGCGTCGACCATGGCCTCGACGTCGCCGGCACCCTCCTCGACCGCGTGCACGATCATCTGCGCAGCCACGAATCCGTCCGGCGTGAACAGGTCGGGCGTGCCGCCGGCCGCCTCGACGGCGTCGAGCATCGCGGTCTCGGTCTCGGTGCCGGCCGCGCCCGGGAAGTAGTGGTTGAGGAAGCTGACCTTCTCGGCCGCGTCCCCGTAGGCGCCGTAGGTGGCCACGTCGCCCAGGCCGGTGACGACGGTGGTCTCGTCGAGCACACCCTGCTGGTCCAGGCCCTGCCACATGGCGCCCGTCGTCGCGCCCGCCCAGGCCACGAAGACCATGTCGGCTCCTGCGTCGAGCACCTTCTTGGCGAACGGCGTGAACTCCGTGGCGTCCTCGGGGACCAGCACCGAGGAGACCTCGGCGCCCTGGCCGCCCAGCACGCCCTCGACGGCGGCCAGATTGCCCTGCCCGAACGCGTTGTCCTGCGCGAACACCACGACCTTGGCGCCCTTCGGGTCCACGAACGTGCCCGCGGCGGCGACGTCCTGCAGGGACTGCCGGCCGCTGCGGAACGTGTACCGGTTGAGGCCGGTGAGGGTGTCCACGGCCGCCGGGCCGGACACGTACAGGACCTTGTTCTGCTCGGCCTGCTCGGCCAGGGGCAGCGCCACGCCGGAGACGACGGTGCCGCCCAGGATCTGGTAGCCCTTGCCGATCAGGTCCTTGGCCTGCGACACGGCCTTCTCGGGGTCGCCGGCGTCGTCGTGGAAGGTCACGTTGAGCTCGTGGCCGGCCACGGTCCCGGTGCCGTCGGTGGCGTGGTCGATGCCCGCCTCGAAACCTTGCTTGTAGGCCGCGCCGTAGGCGGCGAGCGGCCCGGACTCCGAGTACACGATGCCGACGTCGATCGGCGCGGCGTTCTCGTCGTCGCCGCTGCCGCCCGTGCTGCTCGCGCCGGTCGGCGCGCACGCCGCGAGCGCCAGGCCCGTCACCGCAGCGGCGGCGACGGCCATGAGGGACTTCCTCGTCCGCATGACTCTGCCCTTCTTCGGGTAGTCGTCGCCGCTCGTGAGGTACGGGCTCCTTCGCCCAAACCTGAGAGGCGATTCAGGTTGCGGAGATAGTGGCCGAGACGGACATCTCGTGTCAACCCACCCAGCCCGGAACCCAGAGGGTGAACTGTTGACAGGTGATTCAGGTCGCACCTAATGTCCCCAGATGTCCGGCTGACCCCGCGCATCGGAGCGCCTCGGGCGGCACGACCTCAACGTGGAGGTTCGAATGACACACCCATCCCCGCGGCCTCGTCGCCGCCTGTTCGCACTGCTCGCGGCCGTCGTCGCGATCGCACTGACCCCGCCTGCGGTGGCGGCCGTGGCCGCCGTAGCACAACCGACGGCCGGCGCCTGGTCGTCCCGCACGGCGGGCGGCATGACCACCCAGCTCTACGTGCCGACGTCGGCCCCCGAGCTGGCAGCCGGGCGGGCGCTGATGATCAACCTGCACGGGTGCGTGCAGACCGCGACCAACCTGAAGAACGGTGGCAACTGGGCGGCGACCGCCGACGAGCGCGGCATGGTCGTGGCCGTGCCCGCCGCGCCGAACGGCGGCGTCCTGCTCGGCTGCTGGGACTACTACGACACGTCCCACTCGCGGGCCAACCCGGCGCGGCACGACGACAACCTGCTCCAGCTCGTCGACGACCTGCTCGGGGACGCCTCGCTCGGCATCGACCCCAACCAGGTCTACCTGACCGGGCTGTCGTCCGGGGGCGGCGAGACCATGGTGATGGGCTGCCTGGCCCCCGACGTGTTCGCGGGGATCGGCATCAACGCGGGCCCGACGGCCGGCACGACGTCGGGCCAGATCGGCTCCGTGGCGACCACGAAGGCACAGGCCACGACGGTCTGCCGCAACTTCGCGTCGACCGGGTCGCCCGGCTTCGGCACGCAGGTGACGTCGGTGGTCTACGGGTCGTCCGACACCACCGTGGCGACCGGGTACAACACCCTGAACGCGCAGGTCATGGCCGGTATCTACGGGGCGTCGACCCAGTCGTCGTTCTCCCTGGCGGGCCTGCCCGGCACCAACACCGCGGGCACCGGCACCCTGTGGTCCGACGCCGCGGGGCCGCGCGTCTCGCTGATCGCCAACTCGAACGTCGGCCACGCGTGGCCGGCCGGTGGCGGGCCGGGGGGCTCGTACATCTCGACGAGCTCGGTGAACTACCCGGCCTACGTGACTGACTTCTTCTTCGACAACAACCGTCGCGTGGACCGGTCCGCCGAACCGACGGACCCGCCCACCGACCCGCCGACGGACCCGCCCACCGAACCGGCCCTGTTCTGCGGTGCGGCCACGAACGCGCAGCACCAGGCCGCGGGGCGCGCGACGTCGTACGGCATCGACCCGTACAACCCGTTCTACGCCGTCGGGTCCCTGGACTACCTGGGTCAGGGCAACACCACGGTGACCACGCTGCGCGAGACGTCCGAGGGGGTGTTCGACCTGGTCACGGGCTGCTGATGTCGTCGATGCCCTCGAGAGCTCGCCGCGCTCAGCCCTCGGGAGCGTGCCGCTCCAGGAACCGGTAGACCTCCGTGGTCTCCACGCCCGGGTAGGCACCCGAGGGCATCGCGGCGAGCATCGACGCGTGCGGCCGCGCCGAGGGCCAGGCGAAGTCGCCCCACTTCACCGACAGGTCCTCGGGCGGACGCCGGCAGCACGACTCGTCGGGGCACCGTGACGCCGACCGCACCGTGGTCTCGCGCCCGGAGAACCACTTGACGTCCGCGAACGGCACGCCCACCGACACGGAGAACGCGCCGTCGGACGTGTTCTCCACGCGCGAGGTGCACCAGTAGGTGCCGGACGGCGTGTCCGTGTACTGCGCGTACGGGTTGAACCGGTCCTCGACGTCGAACACCCGGCGCGCCGTCCACTGCTTGCACACGTGCTGGCCCTCGACCGCGCCCAGGGCGTCCGACGGGAACCGCACGCCGTCGTTCTCGTACGCCTTGTGCAGGATCCCCGACTCGTGCACCTTCATGAAGTGCACCGGGATGCCGAGGTGCCGCGTGGCGAGGTTGGTGAACCGGTGCGCGGCGGTCTCGAAGGACACCCCGAACGCGTCGCGGAGGTCCTCGATCGCAATGGCCCGCTCGTCCTTGGCGTCGCGCAGGAACTTCACGCCCGGCTTCTCCGGCACCATCAGGGCGGCCGCCAGGTAGTTCGCCTCGACGCGCTGCCGGAGGAACTCGCCGTAGTGCCCCGGCTCGGTGTGGTCCAGCACGTGCGAGGCGAGGGCCTGGAGCAGCGCGGACCGGGTGTTCGACCGGCCGCGGAACCCCTTGGACGGCAGGTAGAGGCGCCGGTTGCGGGTGTCGATGACGGACCGCGTCGAGTGCGGCAGGTCGCTCACGTAGTGCAGCGTGAAGCCCAGGTGCGCGGCGATCTCGGCCGCCATGCGCTGCGGCAGCGGCCCGGTGGTGTGCCCGACGTCGGCCAGCAGGCCCTTGGCGACCTGCTCGAGCTCGGGCAGGTAGTTGTCCTTGGCGCGCATCTCGTCGCGGAGCTCGCCGTTGGCCCGCCGCGCCTCCTCGGGGGTGGCCGCGCGCTCGGTGTGCAGGCGCTCCAGCTCCCGGTGCAGGGCCAGGATCGTCGCGAGCGCGTCGTGGGGCAGCGACTTGCCGATGCGCACCCCGTCGATGCCGAGCGAGGCGAACAGCGGCCCGCGCTGCACGCGCTCCAGCTCGATCTCCAGCGCGTCCCGCTCCGACGGCGGCTCGGGCGACAGCAGGTCGTCCACGCCCGTGCCGAGAGCGCGGGCGATGGCCTGCAGCTGCGAGAACTTGGGCTCCCGCTTGCCGTTCTCCAGCGTGCTGATCTGGGACGGGGCGCGGTCGATGGCGGCGGCGAGGTCCTCGAGCGTCATGCCCTTGCTGGTCCGCAGATAGCGGATGCGGCGGCCGATCGTGAGGGCGTCCGGCTCGGTGTCCGACGTCGTCGTCGAAGCGTTTTGACCACTCTGGGTGGAACGCGAGGAAGTCGCATTTCGCGCGGTTCTGCGATTTTCGGTGCTTCCTGCCATGCCCGAGGGTGACATAGGCAAAGGCTTCCGATCAACAGAAGAACTGGAAATCTTCTGCGCGGATCTGCTTGAGAAGGGGGTCGCGGAGGGCAGATGGTCGTTACACGTCACCGGCAGACGCGGTGGCAACGTTCCGTCCCGAGAAGGAGACCCGCCATGAGCGCACCCACGATCGACCCCACGTCCGAGGCGACCACGTCCACGACGACCGCGGTGCCGGCGCAGGCCTCCGTGCGCGCCGGGGACCAGCTCCAGACCGCCGAGGAGCTGCGCCAGGCCTGGGCGTCCGACCCCCGCTGGGCCGGCATCGAGCGCAGCTTCACGGCGGAGGACGTCGTCGCGCTGCGCGGCTCGGTCGGCGAGGAGAGCACGCTGGCCCGCCGCGGCGCCGAGCGCCTGTGGCGCGAGCTCCACGAGGAGGACTACATCAACGCCCTCGGCGCGCTGACCGGCAACCAGGCCGTGCAGCAGGTCAAGGCGGGCCTGCGAGCCATCTACCTCTCCGGCTGGCAGGTCGCCGGCGACGCGAACCTCTCGGGGCAGACCTACCCCGACCAGTCGCTCTACCCGGCCAACTCCGTGCCGGCCGTGGTCCGCCGCATCAACAACGCGCTGCTGCGCGCCGACCAGATCGACGTGTCGGAGAACGGCACCCCCACCCGCGACTGGCTCGCCCCGATCGTGGCCGACGCCGAGGCCGGCTTCGGCGGCCCGCTCAACGCGTACGAGCTGATGAAGTCGATGATCCAGTCGGGCGCCGCGGGCGTGCACTGGGAGGACCAGCTCGCCTCGGAGAAGAAGTGCGGCCACCTCGGCGGCAAGGTGCTCATCCCCACCCAGCAGCACGTGCGCACGCTCAACGCGGCCCGGCTCGCGGCCGATGTCGCCGACGTGCCGTCGATCGTGATCGCCCGGACCGACGCCGAGGCGGCGACCCTGATCACCTCGGACGTCGACGAGCGCGACCGCCCGTTCATCACCGGGGAGCGCACGAACGAGGGCTTCTACAAGGTGACCAACGGCATCGAGCCGTGCATCGCCCGCGCCAAGGCCTACGCGCCCTACTCCGACCTGATCTGGATGGAGACCGGCACCCCGGACCTGGAGCTGGCCCGCAAGTTCGCCGAGGCCGTCAAGGCCGACTTCCCCGACCAGATGTTGAGCTACAACTGCTCGCCGTCGTTCAACTGGAAGAAGCACCTCGACGACGACACGATCGCCAAGTTCCAGCGCGAGCTCGGCGCCATGGGCTTCAAGTTCCAGTTCATCACCCTGGCCGGCTTCCACGCCCTGAACTACTCGATGTTCGACCTGGCCCACGGCTACGCCCGCGAGCAGATGTCGGCCTACGTGAAGCTGCAGGAGCTGGAGTTCGCCGCCGAGGAGCGCGGCTACACCGCCACGCGACACCAGCGCGAGGTCGGCACGGGGTACTTCGACCGCGTCGCCACCGCGCTCAACCCGGACTCGGCGACCACCGCGCTGGCCGGCTCGACCGAGGCGGCGCAGTTCTGATGACCGCGACCATCGACACCCGCGCCCACGGCACCAGCCCCTACGACGCCGATGCCGGCCTGGCCGGGATCGGCACCCCGCCGGCCGCCGCCCGGACGATGGCCGCCCACGCGACCACGACGCCGTCTACCCCCGCTCCCCCGCCTGCGCCGGTCCCCGCCCCCGCACCCCCGAGCGCGTCCCCCCGCACACTGCCGAACGGCGGCGTGGGCGCCTCGGGAAGCGGCACCCGCCGAGGCGTGATCACCGTGACCGCCGCCGTCGGGCCGCGCTACGGCGAGATCCTGACGCCGGAGGCCCTGGCGTTCCTCGCCCTGCTGCACGACCGGTTCGACGCCCGCCGCGACGAGCTGATCGCGCAGCGCCAGCTGCGCCGGCAGGACATCGCGGACGGCGCCGACCCCGACTTCCGGGCCTCCACCCGGCCGGTGCGGGACGACCCGCACTGGCGGGTCGCCGGGTCGCGCAACGCGCCCGGGCTGGAGGACCGGCGCGTCGAGATCACGGGTCCCACCGACCCGAAGATGACGATCAACGCGCTCAACTCCGGGGCCCGGTGCTGGCTGGCCGACGCCGAGGACGCGTCCAGCCCTACGTGGCCCAACGTGATCGAGGGCCAGCTCGCGCTGCACGACGCGATCCGCGGCACGCTCGCCTTCACCAACGAGGCGGGCAAGGAGTACACGCTGCGTTCGCCGGACATCGCGGACCTGCCGACCATCGTGTTCCGGCCCCGCGGCTGGCACCTGGACGAGGCGCACCTGCGTTACACGGACGCGAACGGCATCACGTCGAGCGCGCTCGGCAGCCTGGTGGACTTCGGCCTGTACTTCTTCCACAACGCCGCCGAGCTCGTCGCGCGCGGCCGCGGACCGTACTTCTACCTGCCCAAGCTGGAGGGTTACCGGGAGGCGCGGCTCTGGAACGAGGTGTTCGAGGTGGCGCAGGACGCCCTCGGCATCCCGCGCGGGACCGTGCGCGCCACGGTGCTCATCGAGACGCTGCCCGCGGCGTTCGAGATGGAGGAGATCCTCTACGAGCTGCGCGACCACTGCGCGGGGCTGAACGCCGGCCGCTGGGACTACCTGTTCTCGGTGATCAAGTGCTTCCGCACCCGCGGGGAGTCGTACGTGCTGCCGGACCGCGCCCAGGTGACCATGACGGCGCCGTTCATGCGGGCCTACACCGAGCTGCTCGTGGCGACCTGCCACAAGCGCGGGGCGCACGCGATCGGCGGCATGAGCGCGTTCATCCCGGACCGCCGCGACCCGGAGGTCACCGAGACCGCGTTCGCCAAGGTCAGCGCCGACAAGCGGCGCGAGGCCGGCGACGGCTTCGACGGCACCTGGGTGGCCCACCCCGATCTCATCCCGGTGGCCCGGGCCGAGTTCGACGCCGTGCTCGGCGACGCGCCCAACCAGGTCTCCCGCCTGCGCGACGACGTCGTGGTGGGGCAGCACGACCTGCTCGACGTCGCCTCGGCGCGCCGCTCCGGGGCGACCGTGACCTCGGCCGGCCTGCGGTCGAACGTCTCGGTGGCCGTGCGCTACCTCGACGCGTGGCTCCGCGGTACCGGAGCCGCCGCGCTGGACAGCCTCATGGAGGACGCCGCCACCGCGGAGATCTCGCGGTCGCAGGTGTGGCAGTGGATCGCGTCGGGCACCTTGACCGACGACGACCAGCAGCCCGTGACCCGCGAGCGTGTCGAGGCGATCCTGCTCGACGTCGTGGCGTCGCTGCCCCACGGCCACGGCAACCGGATCGACGACGCGGCGGAGATCTTCCGCGCCGTCGCCCTCGAGGACGACTTCCCGGCGTTCCTCACGAACCCCGCGTACCAGGGGTACCTGGTGGGCTCGGCGGTCGACCGGCCGTAAGGCCCCGATCACCACCCACCGGCCACCGGGCTGGGACGCCCCGCTGTCGGGCGTCCCTTCCACCGCCCGACGCCGCGCCCGGTCGCCGCTCTCTCGGCGCCCCGCCACCCCTGGGGTGCGACCGGCGCGGCGTCGGGCTCTTGTGCGCGGGCGCAAGCCCTCGCGCGGGCGGCAAGCGCGACATTCCGGTTGTTGAATGCGCCGTCAGTAGCGCTACCCTGGGCGTTCTTGGACGGACGGCACCGGGGCCACATCAGCGCCGGTGCCCAGACCGGTCGGCGGCGGACGCGGTCCGCGACAGCCGATGTCATACGCAAGGGGGCGTTGACCAGTGACGGACGAGCCGAACGGTGCGAGGCTTGGCGAGACCAGCGATCCAGGGTCGGCGAGCGGTCGTGGAACCGCGACCGGCGCCGCCTTCTTCCGCGATCGCGGCCGGGCCGCGCGCCGCACCCTGACCGGCCGTCGGGCGCGCAACGCGTGGACCGGCGCCGTCGCGCTGGCGATGACCTGCGGCGTGCTCGTCAGCGCGTCGGCGAGCGTGCCGTCGTCGCACCTCCTGACGGACGGCTCCCCCACCTCCGCCGCGCGGCCGGCCGCGGCGCGCACCGTCGAGGTCGGCGCGGTGGAGCGGCGCCCGGACGCAGCCCCCGAGACCACCGCACCGGACGGCGTCACCGTGAGCCAGGTCCTCGCCGTCCTGGACCGGGCCGAGTCGATGCTGCGGCAGAGCTCCGAACCCAGCCCCGCCGTCGCGCAGGCCGCCGCGGAGCTCGGCATGCTCTACACGACGTACCAGGCGCAGCAGCTCGCGCTGACAGAGGCCGACCAGCCGCTGCGGGTCGAGTCCGCCCCGACGGCGGGCGAGCCGCGCACGCCCGCGCCGTCCGAACCGATCGGCGCCACGCAGGTCTCCCGGATTGTTGGCGGTGGCACCCACGGGAGCCCTGCCCCCGACTGGGGCACGCCGGAGGACCTCCCGGCCGCAGAGGTCGTGCCCGAGGAGGTCGGCGAGTACGTCACCTTCGACGAGGTGGCCGTCGCGGCGATGCGGCTCGCGAACATGCTCGACCCGTCCTCGCCCACCGCGCTCATCGAGACGCTGCCGGACACGGGGACCTCCCTGCGCCGGAACCTGCTGGACACCGTGGCGGCCTACGGCGACTCCACCGCCGGGTACGCCAACGGCCGCATCCCCGCCGACGTGCTGTGCGCGCTGCCCTTCGCGCCGGGGCACCTGCTGCGCTGCGACGCCGCCGAGCGCCTGACGGCGCTGAGCGCCCGGTTCGAGAAGGAGTTCGGCCACCCGATCCCGCTCACGGACTCGTACCGGTCCTTCGAGACGCAGGTGGCGGTCCGGAGCGCCAAACCGCACCTGGCCGCGATCCCCGGCACGTCCAACCACGGCTGGGGCCTCGCGGTCGACCTCGGCAACCCGATCGCCGGCGGCGGCTCCGACGAGTACGTCTGGCTGCGGCTGCACGCGCCCGACTACGGCTGGGACAACCCCTCCTGGGCACAGCTCGGCGGCGCCAAGCCCGAGCCCTGGCACTTCGAGTTCTTCGCGGCGGGCTCGATCCCCAACCGGGCCATCGACCCGTCCGACGTCGGCTCGTGGACGACGGTGGCGAGCACCGACCCCGCGAACCCGGGAGTCCGGCCTGCCGGGGACTCGGGTGACAGGGAGCAATCCTCGTCCGACGACGGGGCGGGGTCCGGCTCCGGCGGCTCCGGCTCGGGCGGCTCCGGTAGGGGCGGCTCCGGCACGGGCGGTGGAGCAGACGCGGGGTCCGGCTCCGGCGGCGGCTCGTCGGCGGGCTCCGGCGGCAAGACCCCGGCAGCGCCCGACAAGCCGGCGCCTGCAGAGCCGTCGGAACCGCCCGCACAGGCGGAACCGGACGCCCCGGCCGAGACCGGCCTGGTCGAGGACGTCGTGGGCGGCACGCTCGACCTGGTGGGCGGCACCGTCGACGGCGTGGTCGGCGGGGTCGTCGGCGGCCTGCTGGGCGGCAACAGCACGGCTGGCAGCGAGAACCCGACCGGGTGAACTTCTCGCAGCAGTTCCGTTGTGGCGGTTTTGGGTGCTTTTAGCCGGATACGGTGCCCGCATGTCCGACGACGAGGGCGCACGTCGCGCTCCAGAACCGAATCCGACCACTGAGCCAGCTCCGGCTCTGGTCGCACCGAACGGCGCGGTCGCCGACGCCGCGAGCGAGGGCGCGAGCGAAGGCGCGACGGCGGCCGGACCGGCGTCGAGCGACGCGGACGCACCGGCGGCCGGCCAGGTCGCGACCGGCACGAGCGCGGGACCGCCCGCCGCCGGACCGGCCGAGTCCGTCGGCTCGGCCCCGCAGATCCCGCCGGCCCTCGTGGCGTTCCTCAAGGAGCACGCCGTCACCCTCGTGCTGATCGTGCTGCTGATCGCCGCCGTGGTGTGGGGCGCGCTCGGCGTCGTCTCGACCAACGAGTGGAAGGCGCGCGCCGCGGGCTTCGCGTCGGACCTGGCGAGCGCGAAGCAGACCATCGCCGAGGCCCACGCGACGATCGACGACCTGGAGATCGCCAAGGAGCGCGCCGAGACCACCGCGACGGCGTGCGTCGGTGCGATCGGCGACGCGGACGCGATGCTGGAGGTGTCGGCCAAGATGGACGACAAGACGGTCGTCTACCTGGAGGGGCTGAACGACTTCATGGCCGCGGTCGCCGCGGGCAACATGTCGACGGCGGAGACCATCGGCGCCGAGATCGACGCGCTGGGCG
Organism: Promicromonospora kroppenstedtii; assembly: GCF_044389675.1. Lineage (NCBI taxonomy): Bacteria > Bacillati > Actinomycetota > Actinomycetes > Micrococcales > Promicromonosporaceae > Promicromonospora > Promicromonospora kroppenstedtii. The sequence continues at coordinate 42,698 of NZ_JBIRYI010000011.1, forward strand.
CGCAGCTCGACGACCTGAGCCAGCAGATCGAGGGGCACATCGACGACTACGAGGACTCCTCTGCCGGCTGCCACGTCGACGCCGCCCAGGACATCTGACAGCAGGACGACGGGCGGGCGGGCGACCTCGGTCACCCGCCCGCCGTCCTGTTGTCCGTCAGCCCTGGTCGAGGCCCAGCAGGTCGTCCTCGGTCTCGCGGCGGACCAGCACCCGCGAGGCGCCGTCGGCCACCGCGAGCACCGGCGGGCGGGGCAGCATGTTGTAGTTCGACGCCATCGAGCGCCCGTAGGCGCCGGTCGCGGCGACGGCGAGCAGGTCGCCCGCGCGCACGTCCGCCGGGAGCTGCACCTCGTGCACCACGATGTCGCCCGACTCGCAGTGCTTGCCCACCACGCGCGCCAGCACCGTCTCGGCCGAGGACGAGCGGCCCACGATCTCGGCGTGGTACGCCGCCCCGTACAGGGCGGGGCGGATGTTGTCGCTCATGCCGCCGTCGACCGACACGTAGGTGCGCGTGAAGTCGGCGCCGCCGTCCGCCGAGACGGTGACGGGCTTGACCGTGCCGACCGTGTACAGCGTGAGGCCCGCGGGCCCGACGATCGCCCGGCCGGGCTCGATCGAGAACCGCGGCAGGCTCGTGCCGAGCTCCTGGCACACGCCGGACACCGACTGCGCGATGTCCTTGGCCACCCGCTCGGGATCGAGCGCGACGTCGCCGGGCAGGTAGGCGATGCCGTAGCCGCCGCCGAGGTCGACCTCGTCGACGAGCACGCCCGACCGCTCGGACAGGTCGACCCGCAGGCGCAGCACCACGCGCGCGGCGGCCTCGAAACCGTCCGGGTCGAGGATCTGCGAGCCGATGTGCGAGTGGATGCCGAGCAGCCTCAGCTCGGGGTGCTCGAGCACCTCCAGCAGCGCGGCCATCGCGGGGCTCTCCGCCCCGTCCGCCGCGTTGACCGACAGCCCGAACTTCTGGTCCTCGTGAGCCGTGGCGATGTACTCGTGCCCGCCGGCGTGCACACCCGTGGTCACGCGGACCATCACCGGGGCCACGACGCCGCGCTCCCCCGCGAGGCGCGCGACCCGCTCGATCTCGACCAGCGAGTCCACGATGATGCGGCCCACCCCGGCGTCCAGGGCGCGCAGGATCTCGGCGTCGGACTTGTTGTTGCCGTGCAGGCCGATCTCGGCGCCCGGCACCTCGGCCCGCAGCGCAACGGCGAGCTCGCCGCTCGAGGCCGTGTCGACGCGCAGCCCCTCCTCGCGCGCCCAGCGCGCGACGGCCACGGTGAGCAGCGCCTTCCCGGCGTAGTACACGTCCACGCCCGCGCCGACGGCGCCGAAGGCGGCCTCGAACGCCGTGCGGTAGGCACGGGCACGCGTCCGGAAGTCGGCCTCGTCCAGCACGTAGGCCGGCGTCCCGTGCTCCGCCACGAGGTCGCGGACGTCCACGCCCGCAACGGCCAGCGCGCCGTCGGGCAGCCGGCCGACGCCCGTGGACCAGGGCGCGCCGGTCACATCCGCTCCGGAGCGCTCACGCCCAGCAGGTCGAGGCCGTTGGCCAGGACCGTGCGGACGGCGTCGTTCAGCCACAGACGAGCCCGGTGGGCGTCCGTGACCTCCTCGTCGGGGTACGGGGTGACGCGCAGCTTCTCGTCGTCGTTGTACCAGGAGTGGAAGTCGCCGGCGAGGGCCTCCAGGTAGCGGGCCACGCGGTGCGGCTCGCGCAGCTCGGCGGCCTGCGCCACGATCCGCGGGAACTCGGTCAGCCGCCCGATCAGCGCACCCTCCGAGGCGTGCGAGAGCTGCGCCGGGTCGAACCCGTCGGCACGGGCCACGCCGCGCTCGACGGCCTTGGTGCCGATCTGCACCGTGCGGCTGTGCGCGTACTGCACGTAGAAGACCGGGTTGTCGTTGGTCTGCTTGAGCATGTCCTCGCCCTGCAGCTCCAGCGGCGTATCCGCGGGGTAGCGCGCGAGGGAGTAGCGGACGGCGTCGCTGCCGATCCAGTCGACGAGGTCGCGCAGCTCGATGATGTTGCCGGCGCGCTTGGACAGCTTGGCGCCGCCGACGTTGACGAGCTGGCCGATCAGCACCTCGATGTTGGTCTCCGGGTCGTCCCCGGCGCAGGCCGCGATGGCCTTGAGGCGGTTGATGTAGCCGTGGTGGTCGGCGCCGAGCAGGTAGATCTTGCCCGGGAACCCGCGGTCCTTCTTGGACAGGTAGTACGCGGCGTCGGCGGCGAAGTAGGTGGGCTCGCCGTTCGCCCGGATCATCACGCGGTCCTTGTCATCCGTGAAGTCCGTGGTGCGCAGCCAGACCGCGCCCTCCTGGTCGAAGACGTGCCCCTGCTCGCGCAGCCGGGCCACCGCCTTCTCGACGGCGCCCGAGCTGTGCAGGTCGCGCTCGGAGAACCAGACGTCGAAGTGCACGCCGAAGTTCTCGAGCACCTCGCGGATCTCGGCGAGCTGGTGCGCGTAGCCCGACTCCCGGGCGACCGCGACGGCCTCGTCGTGCGGCAGCTCCGGCAGCTCGGGGTGGTCCGCCAGGACCTTGGTCGCGAGCTCCTTGACGTACTCGCCGCGGTAGCCGCCCTCGGGCACCTCGCCCTCGGTGGCGCGCGCCAGCACCGACTCCCCGAAGCGGTCCATCTGGGCGCCCGCGTCGTTGATGTAGTACTCGGCGGTCACGTCGGCGCCTGCCGCGCGCAGGATGCGCGCCAGCGAGTCGCCCAGCGCGGCCCAGCGGGTGTGCCCGATGTGCAGCGGACCGGTCGGGTTGGCGCTGATGTACTCCAGGTTGATCACCTGGCCGGCCAGGGCCTCGCCCCGGCCGTACGCGGCACCGGTCTCGACGATGGTGCGCGCGAGCTCGCCCGCGGCGGCGGCGTCGAGCGTGATGTTCAGGAAGCCCGGTCCGGCGACGCCGACCGACTTGATGCCCGGCGTCGCGCCGAGGCGGGCCGCGAGGTCCTCCGCGAGCGCCCGCGGCGTGGTGCCCGCCTTCTTCGCGAGCTGGAGGGCGACGTTCGTGGCCCAGTCCCCGTGCTCTCGCTGCCTCGGTCGCTCCACGTGGACCGACGCCGGGACGGCGTCGGCGGGCAGGGCGAGCGTGCCGTCGGCGACGGCCGCTGCGAGGGCAGCGCTGAGTGTTTCTGAGAGCTCCGTGGGGGTCACGGATCGATTCTATCGGCCGGGCCGGATCCCCTGTCTCGTTGTCCACAGGCACCGGACGGCGGTGGCGCGCCCTGTTTCAGGAACATCATCGCCGCCCGGCCGGACCGTCGGTCGGTGCCACACGGACGCGTTCGGACGGCGGACGGTTGCCAAGCGCGTGGCACCGATCGCGCCGGGTCTCCGCGTCGCACGGTGTCACGCGGCGCGACGGTGCGGGTCACAGGCCCGGATGCACGCGCGGGGCCGCTTACCTGGTAGTCTCGCTTCGGCCGTTACGGGAGCAACGCATCCCAGCCAGCGGCCACGCGCCTGTAGCTCAGTGGATAGAGCGTCTGCCTCCGGAGCAGAAGGTCGGGGGTTCGAATCCCTTCAGGCGCACAACGCCCCTCACCAGGCATTACACCAGGTGAGGGGCTCTTTCGTGCCCAGGCCTTGAGGGCTGTTCCCCGCCAGTTTCCCCGCCACGGGATGCTCACCGGCCACGTGCCGCGTACGTGTTGAGCGCCGCCGCAGCGAGGTTCAGCGCGTCGTCGTGAGGTCGGGTGTAGAGGTTAGTCACCCGCAGGTCGCTGTGCCCCGCGATGTCCCGCACCACATGGAGCTTCACGCCTGCCTCCAGCAGGTTGGTCAGTGCCGTTGCCCGGAGGTCGTGGATCCGGAACCCGACGAAGCCCATGCGGGCGACCCGCTTGGACCATCCGACCTTTCTCGCCAGGGTGTTAGGTCCCGCCGGCCACCTGCACCACTCCACCGACACTCGATGAGCGGGACCTGTTGCACTGCCGGCAGAACCGACGTCCGAGACGTGCCCCGCGCCAACGGATGACGGAGGAACAGGGACCCCGAAGCAGGAGCATGTCGGGTCACAGACCCGCAGGGTCGACCGCCCCGTCAGCTCACTACTCGTATGGCCCCTCAACCGCCAGAGGGAAGCCCGGCTGTAGCGCTGCGACCAGGCAGGCATGGTGAGCCCCGATGACTTGGAAGGCCTCCGCGTGATCCCAAGACAGATCAAGGCGGACGTACCTCGGGTCGTCGTCGGTCGGCTCACCGCAGAAGCCACAGCGATATCGGTCCTCGTTGCCCACTGACAGATGATCCCGCCTTCCCCGCCAACCTCCCCGCCAAACAGCTCCGACCGCTCGCGCGAGGACCACTTTCCCGGGCGTTCCGGGGCAAGCGACCCGCAGAAACATGCCGATCGACCATGAGCCGAAGTTCTCCGGAGCAGAAGGTCGGGGGTTCGAATCCCTTCAGGCGCACAGACAGCAACAGGCCGTGACCAACGCAAACGCTGGTCACGGCCTGTTGCTTTCCCCGCTCTTGCGGCCTCCTGTCGGCTACTGCTGGCCTAACGGCCGGGGTACGCCACAGCCAGAGGAGCAGATCAAGGGCGAAGCAGCCGGCTGGGCGCCCCGCGCACCGGCGGTGGACGTCGCTGTGCTGCCCGCCAGCGGCCGAACCGCTCAGACCGGATAGTCGACGCCCCCAGCCGTCTCCGCATTGGCGGCGACGTCCTCCTGCAGCCGCTCGACGGCGCGCGTGATGTTCGCCAGCGCGTCGCTGCCGAGGATCAGACGACGCCGTGGGTGCGCCGCCGTGACCTCGGCATAGACGGCCGCGGCGGACGCCGTCGCGTCCCCGGGGAACAGGAGCGTGGCCGCGTCCGGCAGGGCCACCGCGTCCAGGAACGGACGGACGGCGGGCTCGTAGTCCGCGATCCGTGCGCCCGACGTCCTGGTGCGGCCGATGATCCCGGTGCGGATCGAACCGGGCTCGACCAACAGCGTGGTGATGCCGAGGTGGGCCACCTCGCCCGCCAGTGCGTCGGTGATGCCCTCCAGCGCGAACTTGCTCGCCGAGTAGTAGCCGTTCACCGGGAGGCTGGCGATCCCGTCCATCGACGAGATGTTGACGATGGTGCCGGCTCGCTGGTCGCGGAGGGTCGGCAGGACCGCACGCATCATGCCCACCGCCCCGAAGAAGTTGACCTCGAACACCGCGCGGTAGTCGGCCTCGTCCTGCTCCTCGACCGCTCCGATGAAGTCGATGCCCGCGTTGTTGACGAGCACGTCGATCCGCCCGAACCGCTGCCGGGTCGCCTCGACCAGCCGCGCGCGGGCATCGGCGTCGGTAATGTCGGCGGTGACCGGGAGCAGACTCTCCGGGTAGCGCTCGGCCAGGTCGCTCAGGGGGCCGACGTCGAGCGCGGCGGCCGCGACGTCGTGCCCCTCGGCGAGGACGTGTTCGGCGAGCAGGCGGCCGAGTCCGGTTGCCGCTCCGGTGATGATCCACGTGGACATGGTGGTTCCTTTCGATGGGTTCGAGACAGGTGGTCGGACGAGGCGCTGGCGGCTCAGACGGCCGACGGCGCGGCGCTCAGCAGAGCCGCTCGCCTCCGGGAGCGGCGGTTCGCGACCAGGATCCCGACGGCGACGACGACGGCACCCACGTAGAAGAGCGTGGAGACCTGGAACACCGCGGCGTAGCCCTCGGCCTGGACCGCCGGGTCGGGATCCGTCCCGTGGCCGACGGCCGAGGCGAAGATGACGGTCAGGATCGCGAGCCCGATCGAGCCACCGATCTGGTGCGCCGTGTTGACGAGGCCCGAGGCCGCACCGGCGTCGGACTGCCCGACGTCGGCCATGCCGAGCTCGGTGAACAGGATGATCGCGATGCCCTGACCCACGCCGAGCACGAGCAGCGGGAGCACGATCTGCGGGAAGTAAGGAGTGGTCGCGTCGAGCCGGCTCAGCCAGGCCATACCGACGGTCGCGAGCACCAGGGAGGCGACCAGCAGGGTCGACTTGTTCATCCGCGCGCCGAGGAAGCGGACGACGTACACCATCGCGAAGAACATCGCGGTGGTCGGGATGTACGCGAAGCCGGTCTCCAGCGGGCTCAGGCCCAGCACGTTCTGCAGGTACTGCGACAGGAAGTAGAACATCGAGAACATCGCGCCGACGATGAGGACGCGGCCGACATACGCTCCGGACCGCTGCACGCTGGCGAACAGCCGCAGCGGGACGATCGGCTGGGCCGCCCGGCGCTCGACCAGCACGAAGGCGACCACGAGGACCACGGCCGCGACGAGCGGGACGATCGTGAACGGGCTGGACCATCCGGCCTCGGCCGCCTCGACCAGGCCGTAGACCAGCGCGGACATGCCGAGGGTGATGGTGAGCGCACCGGGCACGTCGATCCGGCCGGACTGCCGCCCGCCCTCGGGCAGCACACGAGGCGCGAGTGCGACGACGAGCGCGCCGATCGGCACGTTGATGAGCAGGCCCCAGCGCCACGACCAGAACTGGGTGAAGACCCCGCCGACGATGATGCCCACGCTCGCGCCGGCGCCGATCACCGCGCTGTAGACCGCGATGGCACGGGCGCGTTCCTCGGGCGCCGGGAAGCTGGAGACCAGGAGCGCGAGCGTGGCCGGGATCGCGAAGGCCGAGGCCAGGCCCTGCACCGCGCGGGCCACGATCAGCAGCTCTGCCGTCTGCGCGACGCCGGCGAGGAGCGACGCGAGGGTGAAGACGACGACGCCGGCGACGAACACGCGGCGACGGCCGAACAGGTCGCCGGCGCGAGCGCCGAGGAGCAGCAGGCCGCCGAACACGAGGACGTAGCTGTTCTGGATCCACGAGAGCCCCGAGTCGGTGAAGCCGAGCTCCTGCTGGATGTGGGGCAGCGCCGTGGTCACGATCGAGGCGTCGAGCGTCATCATGAGCTGGCAGCCGAGGATGACGGCCAGGACGACGCCCCTTCGATCTGCGCCCGGACGGGCCGGGCTGGTTGTAGCGGACATGAGAGCAGCTCTCCGATCTGGAAGTAACTAACAAGTTTGTTACCTCAGTGAAGCACGGTCCGGCGGTGCTTGCAACTAACTAGTTATTCACTAGGATGGACGGCATGGTCAGAGACTCCGACGCGACCCGCGCCCGCATCCTCGACGCCGCGGAGGCCGAGTTCGCCGCGTACGGCATCGCGGGAGCACGGGTCGACCGCATCGCCGAGAACGCGCCCGCGAACAAGGCGCTCATCTACAAGCACTTCGGCAGCAAGGACGAGCTGTTCGACACCGTCTTCGCGCAGCGGGTGCTCGCGTTCGTGGACAAGGTCGACTTCGACGCGACCGACCTGCCCGCCTACGCGGGCCGCGGGTTCGACCTCTACGAGGCCAACCCGACCACGCTGCGGCTCACCACCTGGTACCAGCTGGAACGCCCGCAAGGGCAGCTCGACGCGATCATGGCGTCCAACGCCGCGAAGCTGAAGGCCATCAAGGAAGCCCAGGACGCCGGCCTGCTGACGAGTGCCTACGCACCCCTGGAGCTGCTCACCGAGGTTCGAGCGCTCATGATGAGCTGGCACCTGCACACGCCGGAGCTCGCGATGGTCCGCCAGCCGGCCCGGGCCCGCAGGCGCGAGGTCGTCGTCGAGAGCGTGCGCCGTCTCGTCCAGGGCGACCACCGCTGAAGCGGGGCCAGGGCCCCACCGGTCGCACGTCACGCCCCGACCAGAGACCGTAGGCAGACGCCGGACCCATGCCGTAGACTCCCTGCCGCGGGGGGAGTACTTCCCAACACCGTCCCGGTCATTACGGCACTGCTACCAGTGCCTCGGGCGGCGGCCTTGCCCAGCAAGGCGAAGGAGACCTCGGAGCCGACCTATCTTTGGAGACTCCTTGCTCGCCTCGCTGACGAGTTCTGCTGCCCCTGCCTCCGCGCTGACGACCGTGGCCACACCCATGATGTGGGCCCTGACGATCCTCGCCGTGATCGTCCTGATCGTCGTCGACTTCCTCATCACCCGGCGCCCCCACGAGGTCTCGATGCGCGAGGCCCTGGGCTGGAGCGCCTTCTACATCGCCCTCCCGCTCGCGTTCGGCGGCTGGATCTGGGCCACCTTCGGCTCGTCGATCGGCGTGCAGTACCTGACCGGGTACCTCGTCGAGAAGTCGCTCTCCGTGGACAACCTCTTCGTGTTCATGCTGCTGCTCAGCGCCTTCGCGGTGCCCGCGGCCCTGCAGCAGCGCGTCCTCCTGCTCGGCATCGTCGGTGCACTGGTGCTCCGCGGCGTCTTCATCGCCGTCGGCGCCGCCGTCCTCGCCAACCTGAGCTGGGCCTTCCTGCTGTTCGGGGCGATCCTGCTGGCCACGGCGGTCAAGATCCTCCGCGACCAGATCAAGGGCGACGACCACGCGATCGAGGTCTCCGAGCTGCGGTCGGTGAAGCTGATCCGCCGCTTCATGCCCGTCACGGACGACTACCGCGGCCCCGCGCTGTCGGTCCGCGAGGGCGGCAAGCGGATGCTCACCCCCCTGGCGGTCGTGGTCGTCGCGATCTTCGCCGCCGACGTCGTCTTCGCGGTGGACTCCGTCCCCGCCGTCTACGGCATCACCAGCGACCCGTACCTCGTGTTCGCGACCAACGCCTTCGCCCTGCTCGGCCTGCGCGCCCTGTACTTCGTGCTGCAGACCGCCCTGAGCAAGCTGGTGCACCTGGGCTACGGCCTCGCGACGATCCTCGCCTTCATCGGCGTGAAGCTCGTGCTGCACTGGGCCCACGGCATCTGGGCCGGCGTGCCCGAGATCCCGACCGTCGCCTCGCTGGGCGTGATCATCGCCGTCCTCGTGATCGTCACCTTCACCAGCCTCCATGCGACCCGCAACGACGACGAGGGCAAGGCCACCGAGCACGCCGCCACGGGCGACGCGTCGGGCACCCCGGCCGTCGAAGCGGCGGACGGCGAGAAGTCCGACCAGGACCGCGACGAGTCGAGCGCGACCCGCCCCGGAGCACACTGACCCGCTCCACCCCGGTACGTGTCAGCCGTACAGGTCACCAGGGTGACCCTGTACGGCTGACGCATGTGTGAGGGTCTGACAGCGCGACGGGCAGGATCGGCAGACCGGCGTCGTTCCGCCGTAGAGTCCTCCCCGCTATGGACGCATCGGCCCTCACGCTCACCGTCGTCGTCGGCGGCACGATCGCCGCCCTGCTCATGGGCCTGTCCAAGACGGGACTGCCCCCGCTGGGCGCGCTCGGCGCGGCGATCATCGCCTCGGTGCTCCCGCCGGTCCAGGCGGCCGGCGTCGCCCTGCCGCTGCTCATCGTGGGCGACCTGGTCGCCGTCAGCACCTACGGCAGGGACGTCCGCTGGCGCATCCTGCGCGGCCTGCTGCCCAGCGTGACGGTCGGGCTGCTGGTCGGATTCGCGGCACTGAGCTGGGCCCCGCCCGACGTCAGCGCCCGGATCGTCGGCGCACTGCTCCTGCTCGCAGGGCTCGGCGACCTGGTCCGGCAGCTCGCCGCGCGGCGCGCCCGACGCCGCCCCCCGCGCCCGGCGGACGCCGAGACCGTACCCGCGGGCGCGACACCCGACACACCACGCGCCACCCTCGGCGAGCGCCTCGCCCGCGCCGCCCTCGGCGCCACCGCCGGCGTCTCCACGATGATCGCGAACGCCGGCGGACCGCCCATGAGCCTCTACCTGCTCCGGACCGGCGTCTCGCGAGCCGGGCTGCTCGGCACGGTCGCGCTGTTCTTCCTCACCGTCAACGTGGCCAAGCTGCCGTTCAGCGCGAGCCTTGGCCTCGTCTCGGCCGGCTCGCTGCTGGTCTCCCTCGCCCTGCTGCCCGGCATGGTCGCGGGCCTGCTCCTCGGCCGGTTCGTGGCCCACCGCATCTCGGGCCCGGTGTTCAGCACGGCCGTGCTGATCGCGACGGCCCTGGCAGGCGCCCGCCTCCTGCTCGGCTGAAGCCATATCCGGGCTACCGATTCGGCCCCTCGTGCGGATAGTGTCCCGGTATGCCCGACGAGTCCGTCGACTTCTACCCGTCCCGCGCGCACGTCATCACGCTCGCCCTCGGCACCCTCGCGCTGGTGGTGCTCTGCGCCGTCGCCGCCCGGCTCGGCTTCGACGCCGCCCAGATCAGCGGATCGCCGGCCGCGCTGGCCGTCGTGTCGGTGAGCGCCATGGGCGTCCTGGTCTTCACCGGGCTGGGCCTCATCGTGCTGCGCCGCCTGCTGCTGCCCACCTGGCCCGTACTCACGCTCGACGACGACGGCCTCACCGACTGGCTGCCCAACCTCGGCGTCGAGCAGGTGCTCTGGACCGAGGTCACGGGCGTGCGCGAGGCCCGGCTGGCGTTCCGGCGCGTGCTCGCCGTCGACGTCGCCGACCCGCGGGCCGTCGTCGTGCGGCAGCGGACGTTCGTCCGTCGCATCGCGGCGTCGCTGAACACGGCCCTCGTCGGCACGCCCGTGGTCCTCAAGCCGGGGAGCATCGACACCCGTCCGGAGGAGCTGTCGGCCGCTCTGACCGGGTTCGTCACCGACCGGGCGCCCCTCGCCGGGCCGGTTGCGTAGACTTCTAGGACCATCCGCCGAGAAACACCTGCCGAGCAGCGCGAGGGATCCTCATGAGCGACGACCTCTTCGACGAGCCGCCCGCCGCCGAGCCCGACCGCGGCTACGCCGACTTCGAGTTCGAGCGCCGCTTCTTCGTGCGTGACCTACCGGCCGAGCTCAAGGACGCCCCGGCCCTCATCGTCCAGTCCTACTTCCTGGCCGACGACGGCTACGCGCTGCGCGTCCGGGTCCAGGCGGGCGACGTCGACGCCGACCTCACGGCCGACACCGATCCGGCCGAGCTGCTCCGGTCGCACGTCGCGGACATCGACTTCGCCGCCGTCACGGTGAAGGGCCCGGCCGTCGGGGGTACCCGCTACGAGGCGGAGCGCGAGCTGGACCCGAGCATCGGCGTCGAGCTGGTCCGCCGCGGCGGCGCGCCGGTCGTCAAGGTGCGCTACGCCGCGTGGCTCGGGGCCGACGGCTGGTCCATCGACGTGTTCGGCGGGGCCAACCACCCGCTGGTGGTGGCCGAGTGCGAGCGCTCCGGCCCGGTAACAGGCCTGCAGATCCCGGACTTCTGCGTCACGGAGATCACCGACGACCGCCGGTTCTCGAACGAGTACCTGGCCACGGAGCCGTACAGCGCGTGGGCTCGGTCGTTCGCCGCGGAGCTGGCGAGCCAGGGGCCCGCCTTCCGCCAGGACTTCGGGCCGAACACCCACCTGCGGCTCTAGCCGCGCCACTCGCCCTTCTCGACGACGCCCGACACGAACTCCCAGTGCCACGGCTCGTACTTGCTGCCGCCGAGCTGTGCCCACGCCGGGTTCTGCCAGCCGTAGGACGGCGCGTTGGCCCAGAGCCACGAGAAGACGTCGCTGTCGCCCGTCTCCTTGGTGCACAGATCGATCGCCAGGCCCCAGCCGTGCATGGACGTGCCCGGGGAGGCGGCGTAGAAACCACGCGACGCCTTCATCTCGTACTGCGTGTTCAGGTCGCGGTAGCTGGCCACCAGGCACAGCTCGCGCCCGAACGACGCACGGAACGCCTCGTTGAGCGCGCTGAGCGACATCGCGGCGTCGGGCCGGAGGTACTCCCCGTCCTGCCACAGCTCGCACAGCGAGTGGTCCGCGAGCCCACCGTTGGTGCCGTCCACGGGTGCGTTGACGTCGCAGTTCGGCAGGGGGCTGCGGTCGAGCGAGCGGCTGGCGGCCGACACGGGGCGGGTGAGTGCCTCAGCGCGGACCACGGCGGCCGAGGTCTCCGGGCGCTCGACGGGCTGCGTCACGAGGTCCAGTACCGACGGCCCGGTGGGCGGAGCCTCGACGTCGAACGGCGACTCACCGGGTTGTTCGGCGGCCTGCACGAACGGCGCCGCGATGGTCGCGGCGGCGAGCGTGCCGACCACGGCGGCCCTGGAGATCATTCGCTGTCCCGCGGGGACCGACGACGTGGGACGCGAGGCCTTGGGGACCGCTCCGGTGACCAACCGGTCGAACGACGTCATCTTGCGCATCGCCTGCGTCTGCTGCTCCGCCTCACGGCGCGCGCGGCGCGTCATGAGGGCGGGCTGCGTGCTCGTCACAGCCGTGGACTCCACTGGCCCTCCGTCTTCATGTGTCCGCGGCCCCCTCGCGCTCCGTTATGTGCACGTGACATTAGACCCGGGTCGGCCAGGCTGCCAACCCCGGCCCGTTGGTCGTCCGGCGCCGGACGACCAACAGGCACTGGTCAGCGGCGCTGCATGGCGTCACGCACCTCGCCGACGAGCTCCTCGAGGATGTCCTCCAGGAAGACCACGCCGAGGACCGCGCCGTCCGCCCCCTCCACGCGCGCCAGGTGCGAGCCCGAGCGCTGCATGACCCGCAGCGCGTCCTCCACCTCGTCGTCGGGCGCGACGGCCGCCAGGGCGCGCACGCGCCATACGGCGACCGGCTCGAACCGCGCGGGCCCGGTCGCGTACAGCACGTCCTTGAGGTGCAGGTAGCCGACGAGCTCGTCGCCCTCCTCGCGCCGTGTCACCACGGGGAACCGGCTGAAGCCGTGCTTGGACACGAGCCGCTCGACGTCGTCGGGCGTGCTGGTCTCGTCGACGGCGACCAGGCCGCCGACCGGCACCATGACGTCGCGCGCGGTGCGGTTGGAGAACTCGATGGCGCCCGTCAGGAGGCCCTGCTCGTCGCGCAGCACGCCCTCGGCCTGCGAGTGCTCCACGATGGACTGGACCTCCTCGGCCGTGAAGGCCGACGCGACCTCGTCCTTGGGCTCGACGCCGGCGAGCCGCACCGCGTGGTTCGCGATCCAGTTCAGGCCGACGATGATGGGCCGTAGCACCCGGCCGAGGAGCACCAGGGGCGGCCCGAACCACATGACTGCCCTGTCCGGGCCGGAGACGGCCAGGTTCTTCGGCACCATCTCGCCGAGCACGACGTGCAGGTACACGACGAGCGACAGCGCGATGACCAGGGCGATCGGGTGCGTGAGCTCCTCGCTCACGCCCAGGCTGTGCAGCGGCCCCTCCAGCAGGTGCGCGATGGCGGGCTCCGCCACGATGCCCAGACCCGTGGAGCAGACGGTCACGCCGAGCTGCGCGCACGCGAGCATGAGCGACACGTGCTCCATCGCCCACAGCACGGTGATCGCGCGCCGGTCCCCGGCCGCGGCGAGCGGCTCGATGGCGCTGCGGCGCGCCGAGATGACGGCGAACTCGGCGCCCACGAAGAACGCGTTCCCCGCGAGCAGCACGAGGCCGATGACGAGTGCGGTGGTGGTGCTCATCGGGTCGCGCCCTTCTCGGAACCGTTGCGGCCGGCCCCGGAGTCGTCGGCCCCCGGGTCGGGGTCGTCGGGCAGCGGGCGTACCCGGAGGCGCTCGACACGCCGTCCGTCCATGGCCTCGACACGCAGGCTGACCCGCGCGTGCGGACCGTGCAGGCCCGCCTGCCCCACCGTGACCTCGTCGCCGACCCCGGGCATCCGGCCCAGCTCCGCCATCACGAGGCCGCCGAGCGTCTCGTAGGCGGCACCCTCCGGGACCTCGATCGTCGTGTACTCGGCGAGCTCGTCCGGGCGGAGCACGCCGGGCACGATCCACGATCCGTCGGCGGCGCGCGACGCGCCGGCCCGCCGGGGGTCGTGCTCGTCGGCGACGTCGCCCACCAGCTCCTCGACGACGTCCTCCAGCGTGACGACGCCGGACGTGCCGCCGTACTCGTCCACCACGACGGCCATCTGCAGACCGAAGCCGCGCAGCTCGACGAGCAGCGGGCCCAGGCGCACCGTCTCGGGGACGCGGGGCGCGTCGACCATGAGCGCGGCCGCGGGCACCTCGCCCCGGCGGTCGTGCGGCACGCCGACGGCGCGGCGCAGGTGCACCAGGCCGACGATGTCGTCGCGGTCCTCCCCGATCACGGGGAACCGCGAGTGCCCGGTGCGCCGGGCGAGCGCGACGACGTCCTCCGCCGTGGCGTCCCGGTCGATGACGGACATGCGCAGACGGTCGGTCATCACGTCGCGCGCGCTGAGCGTGTCCAGCTCGATCGAGTTGGTCAGCAGCGTGGCCACCGACTCCTGGAGCGTGCCCTCCTCGGCGGAGCGGCGCACCAGCGAGGCCAGCTCGGAGGCCGAGCGCGCGCCCGACAGCTCCTCACGGGGCTCGACGCCCAGGCGGCGCAGCAGCGCGTTGGCCGAGCCGTTGAGCACCGCGATGAGCGGCTTGAAGGTGATGGTGAACACCCGCTGGACCGGCACCACCAGGCGCGCGGTGGCCAGCGGGGCGGACAGCGCGAAGTTCTTGGGGATCAGCTCGCCGCACACCATGGAGAAGGCGTTCACCAGGATGAGGGCCAGGACGCCGGCGAGCCCGGCGGAGACCGCCGTCGGCACGGACGTGTTGCCGAACGCGGCGGAGATCAGGGAGTTCAGGGCCGGCTGGGCGGTGTAGCCGAGCAGGATGGTGGTCAGCGTGATGCCGACCTGGGCCGAGCTCAGCTCCGTGGAGAGGTGGCGCAGCGCGGTGCGGACGCTGCGGTCCCGCAGGCCGTTGCCGAAGACCGGCTGGGCGCCGGACGCGGACCGCGCGCCGGGATCAGAGGAGGAAGCAGACCGGGAACCGCCGGGTCTGTCTCCCTCCGAGTCGTCGGAGTCGCCGATCACGGCGGGGTCGATGGTGACGAGGGAGAACTCCCCCGCCACGAATACTGCTGTGCCTGCCGTGAGAAGAACGCCGACGGCGACCATGATCCATTCGCCGGTCATCTCACGCTCCGGAGGGCACCGCGGGGGTCCTGATTCATCCAGGTTTCTCGGTGGGGATATCGCTCGATCATCGTGCGATAGATCGTAGCGGGAACAGTGCAGACAGCGCCCAGGAGTCCGACTCTCAGGCTGGCTTCAGTGTCTTATCAGGCAGGTACGGGCATGATTGACCTATGTCATCTGGTACTCCCCAGCCGTCTGGGGCCCCGCAGCAGCCCGGCACGGCGTCGGCCGCCGCCTCGACCGGTCAGCAGTCCGCGACCGTGCTCGTGGTGGAGGACGAGCCCACGATCGCCACCGCGATCGCCCAGCGGTTGTCCGCCGAGGGCTGGCGTGTCGAGGTGGCGCGCGACGGCCTGTCCGGCGTCGACGCCGCCTCCAGGCTGCGCCCCGACCTCGTCGTGCTCGACGTGATGCTCCCGGGCATCGACGGGCTCGAGGTCACGCGACGCATCCAGGCCGAGAACCCGGTCCCGATCCTCATGCTCACCGCACGGGACGACGAGACCGACATGCTGGTCGGCCTGGGCGTGGGCGCGGACGACTACATGACCAAGCCCTTCTCCATGCGCGAGCTGGTGGCCCGCATCAAGGCCCTGCTGCGGCGGGTCGACCGCGCGGCGCAGGCCGCGGCGACCACGCCCGCGGACCCGCCCATGATGATGGGCGACGTCACGGTGGACCGCGCGCAGCGCCGCGTCTACCGCGGCGGCGAGGAGGTGCACCTGACCCCGACGGAGTTCGAGCTGCTCGTCATGCTCGCCGGCTCTCCCAAGACGGTGCTGACGCGCGAGCGCCTGCTCGCCGAGGTCTGGGACTGGGCCGACGCCAGCGGCACGCGCACCGTCGACTCCCACATCAAGGCCCTGCGCCGCAAGCTCGGCCCGGACCTGATCCGCACGGTGCACGGCGTCGGCTACGCGTTCGAGCCGCCGGCCAACCAGTAGCGCTGGTGCCCCGATGAGACCGCACGTGCCCCGCGTCCCCGACGTGCGGCCGCTCGACCCCCTGCGCTCGCTGAAGATCAAGCTCGGCGTGCTGGTCGCCGCCACCGTCACGGCGGCGGTGCTGATCACCTGGCTCGGCCTGCAGGCATCGCTGGGGCCGAGCCGCACCTTCCCGCTCGCGATCATCCTGTCGCTGCTCGTCACCCAGATCCTGGCCCGCGGCATGACGTCGCCGCTGCGCGAGATCACGGAGGCCGTCCAGGCCATGGCCGACGGCGACTACACGCGGCGGGTGCGCGCCACGAGCAGCGACGAGGTGGGGCAGCTCGCGCACGCCTTCAACCGCATGGCCGAGGACCTGGCCTCCGTGGAGCAGACGCGGCGCGACCTCATCGCGAACGTGTCGCACGAGCTGCGCACGCCCGTCGCGGCGCTCCAGGCACAGCTGGAGAACATGGTCGACGGCGTGGTGGAGCCCACCCCGGCCGCGCTGGAGCAGGCGCACGCGCAGACCGAACGCCTGACGCGGCTCGTCACCTACCTGCTGGACCTCTCCCGGATCGAGGCCGGCGCCTCGGCCCTGAACATCGGCGAGATCGCCGTCGGGGACTTCCTCGAGCACTGCGCCGAGGACCTCCAGATGGTCGACGCCGCCAAGGACCTGCACTACGTCATCGACGTCACCCCGGAGGACCTGACGATCGAGGGCGACGCCGAGCGCCTGCACCAGGTGGTCATCAACCTGCTGCAGAACGCCATCCGCCACTCGCCGCAGGGCGGCGTCGTCCGCCTGGACGCGTACCCCGTGGACGGCACGGAGGGGTCCGACATCGTGCTGGAGGTCAGCGACGAGGGGCCCGGCATCGCCGCCGCCGACCGCGAGCGGATCTTCCAGCGCTTCGTGCGCGGCACCGGGTCGACCGGCGCACCGCGCGGCGACGGGGGCCGCGGCGACGGGGGCCGGAGCGTCAGCCGCCGGGGCGGCCGGAACCGGGGCGACAAGGGCCGTGCCCCCGCGACCGACGAGTCTCTCGCGGACACGATGGGCGGCGCCGGCGGGACGGTCGGCTCCGGCACCGTCGGGTCGAGCGGCGGCACCGGCATCGGCCTCGCGATCGTCCGCTGGGCGGTCGAGCTGCACGGCGGCCACGTGCAGGTCGTGGACTCCGAGCGGGGCGCGACGATGCGCGTCACCCTCCCCGCGCGAGCGCACCCGGCACCGGGTGTGAGCACGACGCACACGGTCTGACCTCGTCCTGCGCCGCGGGCGTCGTCCGGTGGGCGGCGTCTGGTGAGAAACCCAGCAGCCTAGGGCTGCGAGCGGTCGAAACGTGAGACGGAGTCCCGTGATTTCTGTCACAGACGCCAAAGATTGTCCGTGCGGGGCGAAACCCCGTAACACCATGTTGGGGACTTCCAGGCCGAACGTTGCCCTGGTTTTGCTCTGTGTGCGAGAAACATGACGAACCTACTTCTTTGACACCGGACCCGCCCGCAACACCCGCGTGATCACGCCCCCCGCGGGGCGCGAAGGGCCTACCCTTGGAGGGTCCGAAAACCATTCGGGCTGTGCGCGCTGTGACCCCTGTACGGCGCGCGACGAACGCAACTGTGGTGAAGGTGGGCGATCCGCGCGTGTCCCCTAAGGCTGGTTCAGAGTCGATCAGCGTGGCGAGCTCGTCATTCGGAGCCAACGAATGGCTTGTGGACGAGCTCTACCAGCAGTACCTGAAGGACAAGAACGCGGTTGACCCCGCGTGGTGGGACTTCTTCGCCGACTACACGCCGGGCGAGAACGGTTCCGCCAAGGAGGGCGCACCGACCGCCCCCGCTTCAGCCCCGACACCCGCCGCAGCGGCTCCGGCCGCGCCCGCGACGGCCGCCCCCGCTGCGGCGCCCGCGACGGCCGCGCCGAAGGCTCCTGCCCAGCAGAGCGCCGGCCCGGTCACGGGTGGCACCGCGGCCGCGGAGGCCGGACAGCCCGTGCGGGAGAAGTCCCTGCCGGCCGACCCCAAGGTCAACCCGGCCAACCCGATCGCCACGCCGCCCACCACCCACTACGCGGACACGTTCGAGCGCCCCGTGGCGCACCCGGACGCCGTCGACGACATCCAGAAGCTGCGCGGCCCCGCCGCGCGCGTGGTCACGAACATGGAGGCCTCGCTCGAGGTCCCCACCGCCACCTCGGTGCGCGCCGTGCCCGCCAAGCTGATGGTCGACAACCGCATCGTCATCAACAACCACCTCAAGCGCGGCCGGGGCGGCAAGATCTCGTTCACGCACCTCATCGGCTTCGCGCTGGTCGAGGCCCTGGCGGACATGCCCGTCATGAACGCGCACTACGAGCCGGTCGACGGCAAGCCGGGCGTGAACCAGCCGGCGCACGTGGGCTTCGGCCTCGCGATCGACCTGGCCAAGCCGGACGGCTCCCGCCAGCTCCTGGTGCCGAGCATCAAGAAGGCCGAGGAGCTCGACTTCGCCGAGTTCTGGGCGGCCTACGAGGAGCTGGTCCGCAAGGCCCGCAACAACAAGCTGGGCGTGCCGGACTTCCAGGGCACCACCATCTCGCTGACCAACCCGGGCGGCATCGGCACGGTGCACTCGGTACCGCGCCTCATGCAGGGCCAGGGCACCATCATCGGCGTCGGCGCCATGGACTACCCGGCGGAGTTCGCCGGCGCGTCCGAGGAGCAGCTCGCCCGGATGGGCATCTCGAAGGTCATGACGGTCACCTCGACCTACGACCACCGGATCATCCAGGGCGCGCAGTCCGGCGAGTTCCTGAAGATCATCTCGAACAAGCTGCTCGGCCTGGACGGCTTCTACGACCGCGTGTTCGCGGCGCTGCGCGTCCCGTACGAGCCCGTGCGCTGGGTCCGTGACAACACGGTCGACGCCGACGTCGAGGCCGCCAAGCCGGCCAAGATCGCCGAGGTCGTGCAGGCGTACCGCTCGCGCGGTCACCTGATGGCGGACACCGACCCGCTGGCCTACCGCCAGCGCAAGCACCCCGACCTGGACATCCAGACCCACGGCCTGACGCTGTGGGACCTGGACCGCACCTTCCCGACGGCGGGCTTCGGCCCCAAGCCGAAGGCGACGCTGCGCGACATCCTCGGCCTGCTGCGTGACTCGTACTGCCGCACCATCGGCATCGAGTACATGCACATCTCCGACCCGGGTCAGCGCAAGTGGCTCCAGGAGCGCCTGGAGGCCGGCTACGCCAAGACGCCACGCGAGGACCAGCTGCGCATCCTGCGCCGTCTCAACTCCGCCGAGGCGTTCGAGACGTTCCTGCAGACCAAGTTCGTGGGGCAGAAGCGCTTCTCGCTGGAGGGCGGCGAATCCCTGATCCCGCTGCTCGACGCGATCCTGTCGCGCGCCGCCGAGGGCGGTCTCGACGAGGTCGGCATCGGCATGGCCCACCGCGGCCGCCTCAACGTGCTGGCGAACATCGCGGGCAAGAGCTACGGCCAGATCTTCAAGGAGTTCGAGGGCCAGCTCGACCCCAAGAGCGTGCAGGGCTCGGGTGACGTCAAGTACCACCTCGGCACCGAGGGCACGTTCACCTCGGAGTCCGGCGCCACCACGCGCGTCTACCTCGCGGCCAACCCGTCGCACCTGGAGGCCGTGGACCCGGTGCTCGAGGGCATCGTCCGCGCCAAGCAGGACCGCATCGACCTGGGTGGCGACGGCTTCTCCGTGCTGCCGATCCTGGTGCACGGCGACGCGGCCTTCGCGGGCCAGGGCGTCGTGCCCGAGGTGCTGAACCTGTCGCAGCTGCGCGGGTACCGCACCGGCGGCACCATCCACGTGGTCGTCAACAACCAGGTGGGCTTCACCACCGGCCCGACGGCGTCCCGCTCGACCACCTACGCGACCGACGTCGCCAAGGGCTACCAGGTCCCCGTCCTGCACGTGAACGGCGACGACCCGGAGGCCGTGGTCCGGACGGCGGAGCTCGCCTTCGCCTTCCGCGAGCAGTTCGGCAAGGACGTCATCATCGACCTCATCTGCTACCGCCGCCGCGGGCACAACGAGGGCGACGACCCGTCGATGACGCAGCCGCTCATGTACAACCTCATCGAGACCAAGCGCTCGGTGCGCAAGCTGTACACCGAGAACCTGGTCGCGCGCGGTGACATCACCGTCGAGGAGGCCGAGCACGCGCTGCAGGACTACCAGTCCCAGCTCGAGCGGGTCTTCACCGAGACCAAGTCCGGTTTCACGCCCGCCCCGGAGACGGAGCACCTCGCCGGCCTGGAGCGTCCCGAGTCGCAGCGTGAGGACGCCGGCACGATGGTCGGCTGGCAGACGGCGATCTCGCACGACGCCCTGCAGCGGGTCGGCGACGTGCACATGTCGCCGCCCGAGGGCTTCACCGTGCACCCGAAGCTCGCGCAGCTCCTGGAGAAGCGCCAGCTCATGGCCAAGGAAGGCGGCATCGACTGGGGCTTCGGCGAGCTCGCGGCCTTCGGCTCGCTGCTCGCGGAGGGCACCCCGGTGCGCCTCGCCGGCCAGGACTCGCGCCGTGGCACGTTCGTGCAGCGGCACGCGGTGCTCCACGACCGGGAGACCGGCGCCGAGTGGACCCCGCTGCTGTACCTGTCGGGCGACCAGGCCAAGTTCTGGGTCTACGACTCCTCGCTGTCGGAGTACGCGGCGCTCGGCTTCGAGTACGGCTACTCGGTCGAGCGTCCGGACGCCCTCGTGCTCTGGGAGGCGCAGTTCGGCGACTTCGTCAACGGCGCCCAGACGGTGATCGACGAGTTCATCTCGTCCGCCGAGCAGAAGTGGGGTCAGTCGTCGTCGGTGGTCATGCTGCTGCCGCACGGCTACGAGGGCCAGGGGCCCGACCACTCGTCGGCCCGCATCGAGCGGTTCCTGCAGCTCGGCGCCGAGGACAACATCACCATCGCGCAGCCGTCCACGCCGGCGTCGTACTTCCACCTGCTGCGCCGGCAGGCCTACGCCCGGCCGCGCCGTCCGCTGGTGGTGTTCACGCCCAAGCAGCTGCTCCGGCTCAAGGCGGCGGCGTCCGCGGTGGAGGACTTCACCGCGGGCACGTTCCAGGAGGTCATCCCGGACGCGACGGCGGACACCGCCAAGGTCGACCGCGTGCTCCTGTGCACTGGTCGTGTGTACTACGACCTGCTCGCCGAGCGCACCAAGCGCGGCGACGAGGGCGTGGCGATCGTTCGCCTGGAGCAGCTCTACCCGTTCCCGGAGGCGCAGATCCGCGCGGAGATCGCCAAGTACGGCGACGCCGAGGTGGTCTGGGTGCAGGACGAGCCGCAGAACCAGGGCGCGTGGGGCTTCATCCACCTGGCGCTGCCGATGGACGTCCCGTACGTCAAGGTGGTCTCCCGCCCGGCGTCGGCCTCCACGGCCGCCGGTACGGCCAAGCTGCACCAGGCGCAGCAGAAGACGCTGCTGGAGCAGGCCTTCACGCGCGGCTGACACAGCGCAGACCAGGAGGGCGTCCCGTACGGGGCGCCCTCCTTCGTCGTTTCCGGGCCGACGGCGCCCGGCAGCCGTACGCTGGCGTGATGCCGGACGCCACCTTCAAGGACCTGGTCATCGACGCCACGAGCGGATCCGAGCTCGCCTCCTTCTGGTCGGCTGCCCTCGGCCTCCGGTCGGAGCCGGCCGGCGACTCCGCCGCCGACTTCCTGCTGGTGGACGACGTGGCCGAGCACCGGGTCTGGATCAACGAGGTACCCGAACCCCGCACCGTGAAGCAGCGCGTGCACCTCGACCTGCACGCCACCGTCGACGAGCTGACGCAGCTGGGCGCCTCGGTGGCCGCGGAGTACCCGGACATCGAACAGGACGACTGGAGCGTGCTGCGCGATCCCGAGGGCGGTGAGCTCTGCGCGTTCCCGCAGCAAGCCGCGACGGTGGGCCGCTACCGCCTCCACGCGCTGGTCGTGGACGCCGCGGACCCGGCGGCGGTGAGCGGCTGGTGGGGCGAACGGCTCGGGCTGGAGCCGAAGCGGTTCTCCGAACGGCCGTGGTACAGGCTGGAGTCCGGTGCGGGCCTGCCCGCGCAGATGCTCTTCATCCCCGTCCCGGAGCCGAAGACCGTGAAGAACCGCATCCACTGGGACGTGTGGGGTGAGACGGAGCGGCTCCTCGCGGCCAGGGCGACGTTGCTCACCAGCCGCGAGGACTCACCGGACCCGCACGTCTTCTGGGACGTGCTGGCCGACCCGGAGGGCAACGAGTTCTGCGTCTTCCGCCCGGACCAGCCCTGAGCCGGGCCGGTCCGGAGCGTCACCACTTGTCGTGGACGTGCTCCTTGATCAGCTCGTCGTAGATCTCGCGCACGCCCGACATGAACAGC
Organism: Promicromonospora kroppenstedtii; assembly: GCF_044389675.1. Classification (NCBI taxonomy): domain Bacteria; kingdom Bacillati; phylum Actinomycetota; class Actinomycetes; order Micrococcales; family Promicromonosporaceae; genus Promicromonospora; species Promicromonospora kroppenstedtii. The sequence goes on from NZ_JBIRYI010000011.1 coordinate 64,778, forward strand.
GGGCCGAGCGTGGCGGCGTCACCGGCGGCCGCGTTGGCGCGGGCCTGCTCGACGTTGCGCGCGCCCGGGATGACGGACGAGACGCCCGGCCGCTGCCAGGTCCAGGCGATAGCGGCCTGGGCCGGGGTGAGGGTCTCCCCCACGATGTCGCGGGCCAGCTCGGTGAACCTGGCCGCGGCCTCGAGGCCCACCTCGTAGGGCACGCCGGAGAACGTCTCACCGACGTCGAACGCGGCCCCGTCCCGGTTGAACGTGCGGTGGTCGTTCTCGGCGAACACCGTGTCCTTGGTGTACTTGCCCGACAGCAGGCCCGACGCGAGCGGCACGCGCGCGATGATGCCCACCCCGGCGGCCGACGCCGCGGGCAGCACCTCGTCCAGCGGCTTGAGCCGGAACGCGTTCAGGATGATCTGCACGGAGGCCACGTTGGGGCGCGCGATGGCCTCCATGGCCTCCGAGACCTTCTCGACGCTGACGCCGTAGGCGGCGATGACGCCGTCCGACACGAGCTCGTCGAGCGCGTCGTACACGGCGTCCGTGGAGTAGACGGCGGTGGGCGGGCAGTGCAGCTGCACCAGGTCCAGCCGGTCGACACCGAGGTTCTGCCGGGACCGGTCGGTCCACTCGCGGAAGTTCTGGAGCACGTAGTTCTCCGGCACCTGGTCCATGCGCCGGCCCATCTTGGTGGCGACGGTGATCCCGGCGTCGGCGTGCTCCTTGAGGAAGCTACCGATCACCTGCTCACTGCGGCCGTCGCCATAGACGTCCGCGGTGTCGAAGAAGGTCACCCCGGCCTCGAGCGAGGCCTCCAGAACGGCACGGGCATCGCTCTCGCTGACGTCGCCCCAGTCGGCGCCGAGCTGCCAGGTGCCCAGGCCCACGGCCGATACGAGGCGACCGGTCCGTCCGAGTACCTGCTGTTCCATCGTTCCTCCTGCTGCTGGGGCGGGCTGAGCTGCCCGCGCGGCCCGACGTCGGGCCCAGTTCATCGGTGGGTTGCTTCTGGCCTTCTGCCACCCGACCGTCTAGCCTGCTCTTCTAGTCTGCTGTCTCACGCTACGTGTCGCAGGCGTAATTTGCCCTACGGTTACGGTGTGAGTGTGACGACAGAAATTCCTCCGGTTGCTGCCGCAAGGCCCCATCCTTCCGGGGACCAGTTCCGCATCAGCCACGCGGGTCACCGCGCCACCGTCACCCAGGTGGGTGCGGCGCTGCGAGAGTACTCGGTGGACGGCCGCGATGTCGTGGTTCCGTTCGGCGCGGACGAGATCAACCCCGTGTTCAACTGCGCGGTCCTGATCCCCTGGCCCAACCGGCTCCGTGACGGCGCCTACGAGTACGGCGGCGTGACCCACCAGCTCCCCGTGACCGAGCCGGCCCGCAACACCGCGCTGCACGGCCTGGCGGCATTCGACCGCTGGTCCGTGGTGGAGCACACAGGTTCCGCCGTCACGCTCGAGCTCGAGCTCGTGGCCCGGCCCGGCTACCCGTTCCAGCTCGTCGCGCAGATGCGGTACGCCCTGTCCGACGCCGGTCTCGAGATCACTCTCGACGTCACCAACGTGGGTGCGGACACCGCACCCTACGGCTGCGGGTTCCACCCGTGGCTGTCCACGGGCGGCGCCGACCTGGACGAGTGCACCCTGCGGCTCGACGCCGCGACCCGCGTCACGACCGACGAGCGGCTCCTGCCGACCGGCACCGAGCCGGCGTCGGGCATGTTCGACCTGCGCGAGGCACGCAGCGCGGCGGGCGTGGACCTCGACGACGCGTACGTGGACGTCATCCGGGACGCCGACGGTCTGTCCTGGGCCCACCTGACCGGACCGGACGGGAGGACGGCCGCGGTCTGGATGGACGAGTCGCAGGACGTGTGGCAGGTCTGCACGGGCGACCACATCGAGCCCGCCCGCCGCCGCATGGGGCTCGCCGCCGAGCCCATGAGCTGCGTCGCCGACGCCTTCCGCACCGGTGAGCGGCTCGTGCACCTGGCCCCGGGCCAGCACCACGGCGTCCGCTGGGGGATGACCCTGCTCTGACCGTCCCGCGTTGTCGCGACGCGGCATGCGGCCGTCGGCGCGTTGTCACCGATCGGCCGCGTTCCGTGCACCACAATGGGGAACCGGCCGTCCGCCAGGCTGCCGGGAACAGGCAAGGAGAGTCCGTTGCAGGATCGCGAGGTGCGTATCTGCGTCGTCGGTGACGAGCTGGCCACGGGTGTCGGAGACGCCCGTGCGCTCGGCTGGACCGGACGCGTCGTCGCGCGCACCCACTTTGCCCGTCCCGCCATGCTGTTCACCCTCGCGGTCCCCGGCGAGAACAGCACGCAGCTGGGCGCCCGCTGGGAGGCCGAGACCGCCGCGCGGTTCGGCCCGGACTCCGAGGTCGAGAACCGCCTGGTGGTCGCCCTGGGGCGGCACGACGTCGCCGCGGGACTCACCGTCGCGCGCTCGCGCCTGAACCTGGCGAACATCCTCGACGTCGCGGACGCGAACCGTACGGCCGCGTTCGTCGTCGGACCGCCGCCCGGCGCGCCCGCGGAGGGCGACCGGATCGCGGAGCTCTCCGACGCCTTCGCCGACGTCGCCAGCCGGCGCCGGGTGCCGTACGTCGACACGTACACGCCGCTGGCGCAGCACGAGCAGTGGCTCGCGGACCTGGCCCAGGGCGGGGGCACCTATCCCGGCCAGGCCGGGTACGGGCTCATGGCGTGGCTCGTGCTGCACACGGGCTGGCACAGCTGGCTGGGGCTGCCCCAGGACGAGGTCGCCTGAGCCGGAGGTGCAGCGCAGGGTGGGGGCCGAGGAACGAGGCACCCGCCCGGAGCGGAGCCGCAGGCTCAGGCGACAACGAGCAGAGCCTGAGCCGGAGGCGCAGCGCAGGGTGGGGGCCGAGGAACGAGGCACCCGCCCGGAGCGGAGCCGCAAGCTCAGGCGACAACGAGCAGAGCCTGAGCCGGAGGTGCATACGGAAGCCCGGGTCACCAAAGTGACCCGGGCTCCCTGTACTACGGCGACAGGTGTCAGCCGCGGGTGATCGTGGCCGTTCCCGAGACCGTGTTGGTCGAGATGTAGGCCGCGGCGCCCGGCTCCGCGTGGTCGACGACGACGGTGCGCTGCGCGCTCGACGTCGCCTGCGCGCCGTCGATCACGACCTTGCCCGTGACGCTGCGCGCGCGGAGGTTGACCGGCGCGCCGGCGTCGAGCTGGACCGCCGCGGCACCGGAGACCGTCTTGGCGTTGACGAGCGGCGTGGTGCCGACGGCGGTGACGTCGACGGCGCCGGACACGGTCTGGACCGAGACGCGGCCCAGGGCACCCACGAGCGACACGGCGCCGGACACGGTGGTGGCCGACGCGTCGCCGTTGTGCTCGGCGATGCTCACGGCGCCCGTGCCGGACTTGGTGGTTACCGAACCGCTCGTCCCGGTCACGGTGATGGCGCCGCCCGCGGTCTTGACGTTCACGCCGGCCTGCGCGCCGGTCACCACGACCTCGGCGCCCACGGTCGCGACGTCGACCACGGACGTGGCCGGCACCGTGATCCGCACGACGGCGGCGTCCTGGTCCTTGAGGCCGCGGAACCGGTCGACGAAGCCCTCCAGGCCCGGGAAGTCGTAGGCGACCCGCAGGTTGCCGTGCTCCGCGAGGATCTGCAGCGGCCGTGTCGAGACCTCCAGGACCTCCACGACGGCGCCGGACGTGCGGTTCGGGTCGGCCACGATCTCGGCGCGGCCGTTCGTCAGTCGGACGGTCAGAGTCGTGGCGCCGCCGACCTCGATGGTCTGCGGTGCGGCCACGCTCCAGGACTCGGTGGTCATCGCTGTGCTCCGTTCATGGGGAGGGGTCATCGGGAGGTTCTTGGGGACTGCTCTGGTCACTGCGAGCTCGTGCGGTGCGGGGCGGTGCTCGTGCTGCTGGGCAGCGTCCCACGGATCGCGGACCGCGCCGAGTCGAGGACGGTGCGCAGCGTCTCGACCGTCAGCGCCGACACCGTACCGGCGACGTCGGCCTCTCGCAGGTCGGCCAGCACGTCGTTGCGGAACCGCTGCAGCGCCGCTTCGGCGTCGTGCCGCAGCGAGTTGGACTGGGTGCGCCGCGGGTCCGGCGCCGTGCCGGGACCCGGTCGCGGCCGGGAGCGGACCTCCTGCGCCGCGGCCGCGAGCTCGGCCCGCAGGCCGCGCATCGTGTCACGGATGTCGGCCCGGACGCCGTCCGCGAGGGTGCGGACGGTCTCGGCGACGTTCTGCTCCAGGCGCTTGACGTCGTCGAGGCGGGAGTCGATCTCGGCCCGGCCGGCGGGGGTGAGCTCGTACGTGCCCTTGCGGCCGGCACCGGACGGTCCCGGTGCGGACCGGCGTACCAGCCCCTCCTCCTCCAGCCTGGTCAGGCGGGGGTAGATGGTCCCGGCACTGGGCCGGTAGGTGCCGCCGAAGCGCTGGGTGAGCTCGGTGATGAGCTCGTACCCGTGTCGTGGCCCGTCCAGGAGCAGCACCAGGAGGTACAGGCGCAGCTCGCCGTGGGCGAAGACAGGTGGCATCACAGCTCCACGGGCGAGTGGTCCGCGGGGGCGTCCTGGACGTCGACGGGCGCGTCCTGCGGTCCGCCCACGACGGTGACCTCGCCGGAGACGCTGGTGGCGCGCAGGCGGGTGGTCCACGGACGGTCGGGCCGCGCCTCGGGCTGCCCGGAGGAGAACGTGGCGCCGCCCCCGCCGCTGAACTGCGCACCGGCCACCGTGACCCGCCCGCTGACGCTCTGCGCCGACACCGCCACGGCGCCGTCGTCCGGGACGCGCAGCAGCATGTTGCCGGACACCGAGTTGACCTTGACCGACCGCGGCTGGGTGGCCAGGTCGATCGTCACGTCGCCGGAGACCGAGGTGGACGTGACCGAGTCGGCGGACCCGCTCATCACGACGTCGGCGGACACGGTATTGCTCGTGATGTCGCCCACGTGGTCACGCACCGTCACCTCGCCGGAGACCGTGTTCAGCTTGAGGTCGCCGGCCGTGCGCGAGACCAGCAGCGACCCCGAGACGGTGGAGGCGGACGCGGCCGCCGTCGTGCCGGCCAGGAGGCACTCGCCGCGCACCGTGCCCAGCCGGACGGCGGTCTCCGCGGGCACCGCGACGTGGATGTCGGCACGCGCCTTGCCGCCGAAGTCGACGAACCGCCTCATGAACGAGCCCCAGCCGGACAGGCCGCTCTCGTGCTCGATGACCAGGCGGTCGCCCTCCAGGCGAACCTCCAGGGAGCGCCCCTCCACGGAGTGCACCTCGACGCGGACGACGGGCTCGTCGTGCGCGACGACGTCGAGCCGGCCGTCGATGACGTGGGCGTCCACGGTGCTCACACCGCTCAGCTCGATGGTCTGCGGACCGGTGACGGTCCAGCTGTCCGTGCTCATGGGTGCCTCCGGTGCTCGGCCTCGCAGGACGCGATATATCGCGTTGACCCGAGACACGATATATCGCGTTACCCGACGGGGCAACCCCTTGCGGCCTGACAACCTCCCGATCTGTGGGACCATTGATCATTCAGTCCGTCACCTGTCAGGAGACACCCATGAGCAAGCGCGGTCGCAAGCGCCGTAGCCGCAAGGGCTCGGCCGCCAACCACGGCAAGCGTCCCAACGCCTGAGCCGTTGTTGAGGCGAACAGCCTGAGCATGCGAAAGGGCCGGAACCCCGCGGGGTTCCGGCCCTTCGTCATGCCCGGCGTCAGGCGGTCTCGACGACCGTCATCACCGTGAGCTGCTCGTGGATCCGCACTCGCAGCGTGTCCGGCGCGCGCTCGCTGCACGACCGCTTCACGAGCTGCTTCACGAGATCCTCGACGCTCAGCTCGGCCAGGCACGGCGAGCAATGAGCGACGTGCGCGCGCATGCGCTGCTCGTCGTCCGGCGTCATCTCGGAGTCCAGGTACTCGTACAGGTGCGTCAGTGCGTGCTCGCACTCGGACTCCCCCGCCGTGTCGTGCGGGACGGGCTCGATGTTGTTCACTGCGCACCTCCGGGCGCCTGGCTGACGAGACCTCGCTGAGCGGCGTAGTCGGCGAGGAGCTCACGCAGCTGCCGGCGTCCGCGGTGGAGCCGGGACATGACCGTCCCGATCGGAGTCCCCATGATCTCCGCGATCTCCTTGTAGGGGAAGCCTTCGACGTCGGCGTAGTAGACCACCATCCGACGGTCCTCCGGGAGCTCGGCGAGCGCCCGCTTCACATCACTGTCCGGCAGCCGGTCCAGCGCCTCGGCCTCGGCCGAGCGCAGGCCGCGCGACGTGTGCGACGCCGCGCGCGCGATCTGCCAGTCCTCGACGTCCTCCGCCTGGGACTGCTGCGGCTCGCGCTGCTTCTTGCGGTAGCTGTTGATGAACGTGTTCGTGAGGATCCGGTACAGCCAGGCCTTCAGGTTGGTGCCCGGCCGGTACTGGTGGAATGCCGCGAACGCCTTGGCGAACGTCTCCTGCACCAGGTCCTCGGCGTCGGCGGGGTTGCGCGTCATGCGCAGCGCCGCGGAGTAGAGCTGGTCCAGGTACTGCAGTGCGTCCCGCTCGAAGCGCGCGGCGCGGGCCGTCGCGTCCTCCTCCTGCGGGGACCGCTCGGTGCCCTCGGTCTCGCCGGCGGGCTCCATGTCGGCCTCGACGGCCGCGATCTCACCGGGGCGCACCTCGGCATCGGCGCGGCCGGCATCGCCGCCTGCGCCCTGGTTCTGCTCACGGGAAGTCTCAGTCATCGCCCTTGAGCCTAGCCGCGTCGGCCAGCCCGTGTTCGCCGGGACCGCGCCGAACGCGCCCTGGGTACCCCCGGACCGTACGCCCGCCGGAGCCTTCGCCGCGTCGGCGCCGGGGTCCAGCAGGTGCGCCGGGACCGCGCCGAACATCACGGCGCCGCTCTGACCTGCGGTCATCGGTACCGCCGTCGCGTCGGACGCGCCGCTGGTCGCAGGGCCCGTTGTCGTGCTCGTCACCATGCCCATCACCGTGTCGTTCACCGCATCCTTCTCGAGGCATTGCTCCACGTGGGGTTCAACCAGCGGCCGGGGCACCGAATTCCCGGTGCGGGCTCAGGCTCCTGGTGGCCACCCTGCCGCGATCCTGCTGCATCCGGCGCCGGCATCTGCCAAGGTGGACGCATGCTGCTTCGACACATCGCGCGACCGCTGCTGGCCTCCTCGTTCATCTACGACGGCGTGCGGGCCGCCCGGAAGCCGAGCGAGCACGTGGCCGCCGCCCGGTCGGGATCCGCACTGGCGACCAAGGCGCTGGGGGCAGAGCCGCTCAGCGAGAAGCAGGTCACGACGCTCGTGCGCGCGCACGGCGTCGCGACCGCGACGGCAGGCACGCTGCTGGCGCTGGGCAAGGCGCCACGCGCGTCCGCTCTCGCGCTCGCGCTGCTGACGCTGCCGCTCGCCCTGGTGAACCAGCCGTTCACCGCGCCCAAGGAGGAGCGTCCGGCCCGCACGGACCGGTTCCTGCACAACCTCGCCTCCGTCGGTGCCGCCCTCATCGCGGGCGCGGACCTCGAGGGCAGGCCGGGGCTGTCGTGGCGGGTCCAGCAGGCACGAGCGGCGCGCGCGGACGCGAAGGCTGCCGCGGCCGAGGACTGAGCCCGTCCGCTCGTCCGCCGGGGCGAGCGCGAGCGCGGTGACCGTGGCTGATACGGGCCGCCGCGCGCGGCCGCTCCGCGATAATCTCGCCACATGACTTCTTCGACCACCGCGCCCGCACCGACCTGGGAGGCGCCGCTCGCCGGCGCACCGCTCGACGCGACGGTCGAGGTACCCGGCAGCAAGTCACTCACGAACCGGTTGCTGGTGCTCGCCGCCCTCGCGGACGCCCCCGGCACCCTGCGCGGCGCGCTGCGCAGCCGCGACGCCGACCTGATGATCGACGCCCTGCGCGCGCTCGGGGCGGGCATCGAGGAGGGCGACCACCCCAGCACGCTGCACGTGACGCCCGGCCCGGTGACCGGCGGCACCGAGATCGACACCGGCCTGGCCGGCACGGTCATGCGGTTCCTGCCGCCCGTCGCGGCCCTCGCCGACGGCCCGGTCCGGTTCGACGGCGACGCCGCGGCCCGGCTGCGGCCGATGCTGCCGGTACTCGCGGCGCTGCGGACGCTCGGCATCACGGTGCACGACCCGGAGGGCTCGAGCGACTCCGCCGAGCTGCCGAGCTACCTCCCCTTCACGGTCGAGGGCCGCGGTGGCGTCCCGGGGGGCTCGGTCGACGTCGACGCCTCGGAGTCGTCGCAGTTCGTGTCCGGGCTGCTGCTGGCCGCCGCACGCTTCGAGCGCGGCCTCACCCTGCGGCACATCGGCGCCACCCTGCCGAGCCTGCCCCACATCGAGATGACGGTCGCCACGCTGCGCGACGTCGGCGTCGTGGTCGACGACTCGCGGGACGGCATCTGGGCCGTGCGCCCCGGACCCATCACGGGCCGCGACGCGCGCGTCGAGCCCGACCTGTCCAACGCGGCACCGTTCCTCGCGTCCGCCCTGGTCGCGGGCGGCACGGTCCGCGTGCCGGGCTGGCCCACCCTGACCACGCAGCCCGGCGCCATGGTGCCCGAGCTGCTGGAGCGCATGGGCGGCACGTTCACCCTGGCCGACGGCGTGCTGAGCGTCACCGGCACGGGCGAGATCCACGGGATCGACGTCGACCTGCACGCGGGCGGCGAGCTCGCGCCCACGTTCGCGGCGCTGGCCGCACTGGCGGACTCGCCCTCCCGGCTGCGCGGGATCGCGCACCTGCGCGGCCACGAGACCGACCGCCTGGCCGCGCTCGCGCGCGAGATCACCCGCCTCGGCGGGCAGGCGGAGGAGACCCGGGACGGCCTGGTCATCACGCCGCGCCCGCTCCACGGCGACGTCGTGCGCACCTACGGCGACCACCGCATGGCGACGTCGGCGGCGCTGCTCGGCCTGCGGGTCCCCGGGGTGCTGATCGAGGACGTCGCCACCACCGCCAAGACCCTGCCCGACTTCACGGGCATGTGGCTGGGCATGCTGGGCACGGCCGCCTGATGGGCCGCCGCGACCTCGACGAGTCGGACTTCCGCTCCCGCCCGTCCAAGCGCGGCTCCCGGCCCCGGACCAAGCAACGACCCGAGCACACGGATGCCGTGACCGGCCTGGTCACCGGCGTCGACCGGGGGCGGTACACGCTCCTGGTCGGCGGCGCGGCGTCCGATCTCACGGACGAGACCGTCGTGACCGCGATGAAGGCGCGCGAGCTCACGCGCACGCGCGTCGTGGTCGGCGACCGCGTGGACGTCGTCGGCGACACCTCCGGCGAGGACGGCTCGCTCGCCCGGATCGTGCGGATCCAGGAGCGCACCTCGACGCTGCGCCGCACCGCGGACGACACCGACCCGTACGAGCGGATCGTCGTCGCCAACGCGGACCAGCTCGTCATCGTCACGGCGCTGGCCCAGCCCGAGCCGCGCACCGGCATGATCGACCGCTGCGTCGTCGCCGCGTACGACGCCGGGATGTCGGTGCTGCTGTGCCTCACCAAGGCCGACCTGGCCTCCCCCGACGAGCTGCGCGCCCTCTACGAGCCGCTCGGCGTCGAGGTCGTGGTGACGCGGCGGACGCCCGCGGACGACGGCACCGGGATCACGCTCGCGCCCGACTCCGTCGAGGAGGTGCGCGGCCGGCTCCGCGGCCTGGTGTCGGTCCTGGTGGGGCACTCCGGGGTCGGCAAGTCCACCCTGATCAACGCGCTGGTGCCCGACGCCAAGCGTGCCACCGGCGTGGTCAACGACGTGACGGGTCGCGGCCGGCACACCTCGACGTCGGCGGTGGCACTGCGGCTGCCCGTGGGGGAGGTGGATGCTCCTGATGCCGGGCCCGACGTCGACGGCGCGCCCGCCGCTGACGGCGCGGGGTTCGACGGCTGGGTGATCGACACCCCGGGCGTGCGCTCGTTCGGTCTGGCGCACGTCGAGGTGGCGCACCTGCTGCACGCGTTCGAGGACCTGGACGAGGTCGCGCAGGACTGCCCGCGCGGCTGCACGCACCTCGCGGACGCCCCCGACTGCGCGCTCGACGACTGGATCGAGGCCTCCCCCGAGGACGAGCGGCCGGCCCGCGCGGCCCGGCTCGCGTCGTTCCGGCGCCTGCTGTCGTCCCGCACGGGCTCGGACGCCTGAGCATGGCCGGTGCCACCCCGCGTTACGGCGCGGTGGACGTGCAGTACCTGGACGACGGCGGGGCGCGCGCCGCGCTGGTCGTCGCCGAAGACCCGGGCTTCGCGGCGCTCGTCGAGGAGCGCACTGTGCGCGTGGAGCGTGTGGCGGAGTACCGGCCCGGCCGGTTCTACGAGCGTGAGCTGCCGCCGCTGCGGGAAGTCCTGGGTAGCGTGGCACCGCTGGACCTGCTGATCGTGGACGGGTACGTGGACCTCGACCCTGCCGGCAGCCCGGGCCTGGGCGCCCACGTGGCCGACTCCGGGCTCGCCCCGGTGGTGCTCGGCGTCGCCAAGACGCGGTTCCGGACGGCCTCCCACGCCGCCGAGGTGCTGCGCGGGCAGTCCGCCCGGCCCCTGTACGTGACGGCTTCGGGCATGGCGCTGGATGCCGCGGCAGACCTGGTCCGCGAGATGGCCGGCGACGCCCGGTTCCCCGCCGCACTGCGACGCGTGGACCGGCTGGCCCGCGGAACCGGGTAAGCGCACTCCGCGGCGGACCGGCTCACGGCTGCAGGAACATCCAGCGATGGCCCTCCAGGTCCTCCGCGCGGTAGGAGCGGCCGTAGGGCGCCTCCTCGATCTTCGAGAGGACCCCTGCTCCAGCGGCCTGCGCCTTGGCGAAGTGTGCCTCGACGTCGGCCACGTGGACCAGCACGCCGTCGATCACCCAGGGCGTCGACAGCCAGGCGTCCGCCGCCCGGCAGTGCTTGCGGTGCGCGGTCGGCCCCTCGTAGGACGCGAGCTCGGAGAGCATCACGCGCCCGCCGCCGGCGTCGAGCTCGCCGTGGGAGAGATGTCCGTCGTCGTCCAGCCAGCGTTCGGCCTCGCTGAAGCCGAACACCTCGATGAGCCAGTCCATGGCGGAGACGCCGTCCTGGTAGGACAGCATGGGGACCACTCCGGAGGGACCGGGAGTAGTGGGTTCGGGCATGACAACCTCCTCGCTCTCGAACAAATGTACGAGCGATTCGGCAATCTGTCGAGCGCTGGGCGCGGTTACACCACCTGGAAGCCGTACAGCTCCACGGCCCACGGGTCGAGCCGTCCGGCGGACGGGCCCCCGTCGTCAGCCCCCTCGCCGCTGAACCCGAAGAACTCGCGCAGGGCGTGGTCGCCCAGGTCGAGCGGGTGGAAGGGCAGCGGGTAGCCCTCGAGCGACGCCGGGTGCCGCCCCGCCCAGAACGGCTCCTCGAACGCGAGACGCTCCCCCGTGTCCTCCAGCACCCCGTCGTCCGGCGAGAGGCTCAGCGACCGCACGAGCACGCCGTCGCGCCACACCGCGAAGGCGAACCAGTCCACCGCGCTGTGCATCGCGTGCAGGTAGAGCGTGCGGCCCATGCTCGCGTCCACCAGGTGGGCCGGGAGCTGGGAGGGGCGGTCGAGCATGAGGGCCTGGTCGCACAGCACGTCCACCTCGGGCGTCGAGAGCGCGCACGCACGGCCCTCGGGCGGGAACACGGCGTCGCCGAGATCCCAGGGCTCCTCACCGTCCGGGCGGATGCGGGCCGGCGGCCACAGCAGGGCGAGCAGCTCAGCCGCACTCGCCTCGTCGGCGAAGTCGGCCGCTCCCGTCAGACCCGCGGCCACGTCCCCGTCCGCGTACACCAGCATCGCGGTCTTGGCGCCCATCTCGTCTCCTGCCCTCGGCTGCTACCACTACCCGTGGCGTCCCGCCCCGACGCCGGACACGAGAGTACGGGGGCTGGGTGACACCGCCACTCCACTCACGAGGGGTCGACACACGGCAGACTGAGCACATGCGCATCTACGTGCCCGCCACGCTCGACGAGCTCGACGCCGTCTCCCACTCCTCCGACGCCGCCCGCTGGACACTGGCCCCGCGCCGCGCGCACGCCGTGACGAAGGAGCTGGAGGCCGCCCTGCCCGACGAGGACGCCGAAGGCCTCGAGTACGTCGCGGCCCTCAACGCGGCCGACGACTCCCTGGCGCTCATCGCGGGCCGCCCCGACGCGCCGCACCAGCGCGTGATCATCACGGTGGAGGTCCCGGACGCGGCGGTGGGCCCCGTCGTCCCGGGCGACGAGGACGAGGACGAGCCGGTGGCCTCCGAGGTGCAGGTGACCGGCACCGTCGAGCAGGTTGCGATCGTCTGCGTGCACGTGGACGAGGCAGAGGCCGCCGCGGACATCGCGGACGTGCTCACCGCCGCCGACGAGGAGAGCGACGCCGAGACGACGGCGGAGGTCGGCGAGGAGTCGGACACCGCACTGGACGAGGCGCTGCAGCGCGTCACCGACCGCGACCTGCTCTGGTACGACTGGAGCGAGATCAAGGACGTCCCTCGGGCCTGACGACGCGGGCCGCGTGGACGACGCGCGGAAGGCAGAGCGCCTGAGCCGTTCTCCCGCCTCGGCCCCTGACCTGGGGCGGGCCGACGTCAGCCCAGGAAGCCGAGCGCTTCCTCGTGCAGCTTGCCGTTGGTGGCGACCGCGTTCCCGCCCCACGGGCCGGGCGCGCCGTCGAGCGAGGTGAACGTGCCGCCCGCCTCGGTCACGATCGGCACCAGTGCGGCCATGTCGTACACCTCGAGCTCGGGCTCCGCGGCGATGTCGACTGCGCCGTCGGCCACGAGCATGTACGACCAGAAGTCGCCGTAGCCGCGGGTGCGCGCGCACGCCCGGGTGAGGTCGAGGAACCCGTCGAGCTTGCCGCGCTCCTCCCAGCCGCCGAGCGACGCGTAGCTGAACGACGCATCGGCGACGCGGGAGATGCCGGACACCGACATCCGCGACGCGGAGGCCAGCGACTTGCCGGTCCACGCGCCCGAGCCCTTCGCCGCCCACCAGCGGCGGCTCAGGGCGGGGGCGCTGACCAGGCCCACGACCACCTCGTCACCGTCGGCCAGCGCGATGAGCGTGGCCCAGACGGGTACGCCACGCACGAAGTTCTTGGTGCCGTCGATCGGGTCGACGATCCAGCGCCGGGCGCCGCTGCCCGCGGAGCCGTACTCCTCGCCGACGATCGCGTCACGGGTCCGCGCGCGGGCGAGCTGGCCGCGGATGAAGTCCTCCGCCGCACGGTCGGCGTCGGAGACGGGCGTCAGGTCCGGCTTGGTCTCCACCTTCAGGTCCAGCGCCCGGAAGCGGGACATGGTGATGGAGTCGACCTGGTCGGCGATCACGTGCGCCAGACGCAGGTCGTCGGCGTAGTTGTCCTTCGTCACGGCGGCCACGGGCACAACCTAGCGTTGGATGGCAGTCTTCCGCCGCCGAGCCGCGCCGGACGGGCGGATTGTTACCCAGGAGGTGCCCCGCGTGGCCCGACCGCGCCTCGGATCGTGCCCTCGGACCGCTCCCTCAGACCGGGGCCGGCACCAGTTCCCGCACTCGGTCCGCGAGGGCCTCGAACGCGGCCCGCGCAGGCGAGGCCGGCGCACACTCGGCCAGCACGCGCCCCGCGAGCAGGGCTGCGTCGAGCCCGGCCGGGTCGTCCGGCACGACGTGCGCGTCGCCCACTCCCCCGTAGCGCGCCAGCGCGTCGCGCACCTGGGCCTCCGCCCTGCGCCCGACGGCGGCCGCCCGCACCCTGTTCACCACGACCACGCGCGCCGCGGGCACGGGTACCGCGGCGTCCCGCAGGTCCTCCAGGCCCCGCACCAGCCGCTGCAGCCCCACGGGATCGGCCGCGCCGACGACCACGACGACGTCCGCGGCCTGCAGGGCGCTCAGGGTCGCGCCGTTGCGCTGCGGCGCCCGGGTGTCGTACATGAGGAGCTCGTCGGCCTCGAGCACCGGACCGCAGTCGACCACGGTCCAGGCCGCCAGCTCGCGGCAGCGCTGGAACACGAGGTCGAGCGAGCTGGCGGGCAGCTCCGGCCATCGCGAGGCGCGGGTGATGCCCGTGAGCACCCGCACGCCCGGCAGCACCACCGGGCTGTGCCCGGCGAGCGTCACGACGTCGAGGTTGCCCTGCCCGGCGGCGCGAGCGGCGGCGGCCAGGCCGGGCGCGTCGTCCAGCAGCCCCAGGCGGGAGGTCACCGACGACGCGTACGTGTCGGCGTCGGCGAGGAGGACGGTGCTCGAGCCGTGCGGCGGGGGCACGGGGCGCGACCTGCGCAGCAGGCCGGTGCGCCGGGGCGCGGCGGCGCCCACCCCCGCGAGGGCGGCCGCGAGCTCGATGGCGGTGGTGGTGCGGCCGGGCGAGCCCGCCGGACCCCAGACCGCGACGATCGCGCCCGGCCGGTCGGACCCGCGGTCGGCCGGGGCCGGCACCACGGGGGCAGCCGGGTCCGGGCCGTCGCCCCGGACCGCGGCGACCAGGTTCTCGGCGTCCCCGCCCGCCACGACGACGTCGGCGCCCAACCATGCGAGCCGCGCGGCGGACAGGGCAGCGTCCTGGACCACCACGACGCGCAGGCCCGCGCCGCGCAGCCGCGCCACGGCGTCGCGGTCCAGGCCGGGCAGGTCCCCCGAGACGACGGCGACGGTGCCCGCGCCCGCCTCGGCCGCCGCCAGGAGCTCGGTGAGCTCCGCGAGGCGACGAGCCACGGTCACCTGCGACTGCGCGCCGAGCACGGTCACCGCCGCGGCCTCCTCCTCGGGTGCCTGGACCGCGACGAGCACGGTGACGTTCCGCTCCTCGCTCATCGGACGCCGCCCGCCACGGGCACGACGGCGACGGTGCCCGCGTCCGACAGCGCGGCCAGCACCGTCGGCAGCGTGTCGCCCGGGACCAGCACGTGCAGCGTGACGGTGCCGTCCACGACGATGGCGCCGTCGTCGGCGTCCACCTGCTCGACCACCACGTCCTTCGCGAGCGTGCGCGGTTCCGGCCGGTCCGCGCCCGCTTCACGCGTGACGGGCAGGTCGGGCACGAACCACAGGTCCACGACGGCACCGGCCCTGATCCGGTCCGACAGCCCGGAGGCGACCGGGACCGCGACCGAGCGCACGTCGGCGTCCGTGCCGAGAGCCGTCAGCGGCACCAGCTCGCCGTCGTCGACCACCCGGAGCACCATCAGGTCCGCGGGCAGCGGCTCGTCGGCGGGCAGATAGCGGCCCGTCCCGGCGCCGAGCCGGACGTCGGCGGCGCGCACCGAACCGGCCGTGAGGGGCTCACCGGGCGTGAGTGCGCCGTCGGCCACGAAGACCGGTACCGTGCGGCTCGCGGCCGAGACCACCCAGGACCCGAGGGCGATGGACAGCGCGACGATGACGAGACCGGTCACGAGCCGCGGGTCGCGCCAGCCGGGCCTGCGGAGCCGGCCGGCGGCCGGCTCGGGGAGATCCAGGCCCTGGGCAGCGGTCGCCGGGGCGGCCGGGGCATACGTCATCTCGGTCCTTCCGCGTACTTTGGTGGACTTTGTGTGGGGCGTCGAGTACAAGTTGAACCGCGAACCGGCACAGAATGGCGCACAGCCTGCGCAGAGCGCCGGAACCATAGTGATCGAACGTCGCCGATCCGGCATCAGATAAACACTTCTTGTGGATAACCCCCTCATGTCGGTGTCTCGTGCCACACTGTTCCCATGGAAAAGCGCTTTCTCTCTCTGGCTGATGTGGTCGAGACACTGAACATCTCGATGGCCCAGGGCTACGCACTGGTTCGTACCGGCGACCTTCCCGCCATCCAGGTGGGCCCCAAGAAGGTCTGGCGCGTCGAGGCAGCGGAGCTCGAGTCGTACATCGAGCGTATGTACGCAAAGAGCCGTGAGCGGCTCAAGGGTTCTGCCGCAGCGGACGGCTGAATGGCCGCATCGCACACCGACGGGACCGGCGCACTCCAACGGGGTGACACCGGTCCCGCTCTCCATTTACGGCCTATACCGATCGGTTAGGGCGACTCGCTCACGACCAGCAGCGCCGTGAACGGAACCAGCCGGGTTCCGCGGCCGTCGAGCAGGTCGATGTCCAGATGGTCCCGGCCCACTCGCGCGACCCGTCCGCCGTACGCCCCGCGGAGCGTGCGCACGACGACGCGGGCCCGGTCCCGCTGCAGGCTCCGCAGCACCGGACCCAGGCCGAGGGCGTCCCGACGCGAGGTGGCCGACGCCGCCTGCCGGGCCAGGCCGTGGGCGGCCGCGACGGCGGCCAGCGGTACCAGGTGCTGGCTCAGCGGCTCCGGCCGCACCCCACGCAGCAGCAGCCACTCGTCCGCCGCCTCCACGACGACGCCGCGCAACGGGGCGCCGTCGAGCAGCTCCAGCGTGACCACCCCGCCGACGACGGCGCGGAACCGGTCGGCGAGCGTCATCGTCGCGTGCTCGGCCCGCGTCAGCTCGGACACGAGCGCGTCGGCCTCGGCCGCCGACTGCGCGCGGGCCTGCGCCTCCAGGTCATCGAAGAGCGCCTCCCAGCGGGTGGGACCGACCGGCTGCGCTGATGTCATGAGGACACCTTGCGCTATCCACAGGCATCCTGCTCTCCGGTGGACACGCCCCCGGCATGGATGTTGAATAACCATCGCCGGACGACATCAACTGATATCAAAATCGGCACACTGGGTCATCACCGCCGAAGTTCGACCACCGCAGGGGGAACCATGACGACGTACGCCCGCGACCACATGTCGGCTGCTGGCAGGCGCACGCCTCGTGCGTCCGACAGGACGCCAGGAGCGCCGCCGAACAGGGCCAGCTGCACCAGGCCGCAAGAGGTCGTGGGCACGAGGCGCGGGCTCCTCGGGCTGCTGGGGCTGGGCCTCGCGCTCGTCGCGGCAGCCGGCCTGCTCGGTGTGCGCACATGGCAGGTCGGCGCGGGCCTCGGTTCGGCGTACTTCCCGGTCGAGGACATCGTCGAGCTCGCCGCGGTCGCTGTCGGTACGGTGGTGGCGGGCTGGACGGGCGGGCACGCGCTCCTCGCCCTGGCCTGTGTGCTCGCGGACCGCCGGGGCAGACGCTGGACGGCGGCCGAGCGCGCGGTGGCCCGGCATGCGCCTGCGGTGGTGCGGCGGCTGGCCCGTGCGGCGGCCGGGGCGGGGCTCGGCCTCGCGCTCACGACCCCGGCGGCGCTGGCCCTACCCCACGCGGGCCCCCAGACCGGCGAGGCCCGTGCCGCCGACGCCGGGCCGGCCGTGGTGCTCGACCTCGGCTGGCGGCCGACGGACGGGCTGCAGGCCCACGGCCCGGAGCAGTCGTCGCTGGTCAACCGCGGCACGCGGCCGGGTACGGGACCGGAAGCACTCGTGGTGGTGGAGGCCGGCGACACGCTGTGGTCGATCGCCGCGGACGGGCTCGCCCGTGCCGCCGACGGCACCCGCAGCACCCGCCGCGCCGCAGCACCGTCCGACACCGAGACCGCACAGGCCGTCGTGCGGTGGCACGACACCAATCGCGACGTGGTGGGCGCCGACCCGGACCTGATCCGGCCGGGCATGGTGCTGCACCAGCCCTGACGGCACTGCTCCCACGACCCGCTGCGCGGCGGAGCACCGGTGAGCACGACCGCACCCGCGTCCCCAGCAAGCCCGCTCCCAGGAGGCCCCGTATGACCACGCTCGACACCTCGCCAGGCGCCGGAACAGGCGCCGGAGCCCGGAGCCGTCCCGCCGCGCCGTCGAAGCCCGCGGCGGCAGCGTCCGCTCCAGCAGCCGCACAGAAGCGCGCGTCGACCGCCACGCCGGCCCAGGACCCGGCCCGGTCGCGCCTGCCGGTCCGACGCACCACGGTGCCGCCGTCCGGGCCGGTCACCGGGCCGGGGATCGGCCGGCGGCTGCGGCGCATGCGGATCGGTGGCACACCGTACCCCGAGCTGCAGAACGCGACGGCGGCCCTCGAGGCACTGTCGGGCCGCCCGGCGCCGGAGCCCGACCCGGACCTGCCGGACCCCACCGCGCAGGTCTGCCGTGTGGTGCGTGCGGCGGTCGAGGTGCTGCGTGGGGAGCGGCCGGCGGCCCAGCTCGCGCGCTGGGTGACGCCGCAGGTCTACGACCAGCTTCTGGAGCGAGGGCGGCTCATGCGGGAGGCCCGGCAGGTGCGCCCGCCTCGGCCCAGGGCGCACCCGGCCGCGGTGCGGCGTGTGCGGATGGTCCGGCTGGGCGCCACGTCGGCCGAGGCCACGGTGATCCTGCACGACGAGGGGCGGGTACGCGCCGCGGCCGTGCGGCTGGAGGCCCGGCGCGGGGTGTGGCGCGTCGCGGTCCTGGAGATCGGCTGAGCCGGGGCCCTACACCCACTCCACGACGAGGTCGGCCGCGTCACGGGTCGCGGCTATGAGGTCCGCGTTGCGCTGGTCGCTGCCGCGCGCCCAGGCCTCGGCGTCGGAGAGCGGCTTGCCGAAGGCGTGGTGGCGCGCGACGAGGCGCCGCAGGCGCTCGGCGTCGGGCAGCTCGATGTACCAGACCTGGGCCATCCGCGAACGGGCCGCAGGCCAGGCGCCTGTGGTGGCCAGCAGGTAGTTGCCCTCGGTGATCACCAGGGGCTCGTCGGTGACGGCGGTACCGGCCGCGATCGGTTCTTCGATCGCGCGCCGGAACTCCGGCGCGTAGACGGGCGGGCTGCCGGGTCTCCGGCCGGCGATGCGGTCGATCAGGGCGGCGTACCCGGCGTCGTCGAACGTGTCGATCGCGCCCTTGCGGTCGCGGCTGCCGTGGGCCTTCAGCACCTGGTCGGACAGGTGAAAGCCGTCCATCCCGACGACCACGGCCGCACCGGGTGCCAGGCCGTCGGCAAGGGCGGCGGCGAGCGTCGACTTGCCGGCGCCGGGCGGTCCGGTGATCCCGAGCACGGCCGCGGCACCCGCGCCGCGGGCCTCGGCGGCGATGTCGGCGGCGCGCTCGACGAGCTCGGCCGTCGTCAGGCGCACGGCACGTACTCCAGCCAGGACCGCGGGCCGATGTGCTGCACCCGGATGGAGGCGACCCGCACGCCCTCCTCGACGGCGGCCTCCAGCCCGGCACCCTGGGCGAGGGCGACGGACAGGGCACCGTGGAACGCGTCGCCCGCGCCGAGGGTGTCACGGACGACGACCTCGGGCACGTCGGTGGAACCCTGCCGCCCGTCCTTGTCGCACCAGGTCACCGGGTCAGGCCCGTGCGTGGTGACAACGGCACGCGACTGGGCGGCGTCCTCGGGCGCGCGGAAGTCGGCCGACCGGGCAGCGACGTCCGCGGAGCCGAGCAGGTCGGCGAAGACCGGGCGCCAGCGCCCGGCGTCCAGCACGACCAGGGGGCGGGGCTCGAGGGCCAGTGCGTAGGCGAGCACGCTGCGCGCGAGGTCGGGGTGGTGCCCGTCGAGCAGCACCACGTCGGGCCGCGGCAGGGTGTCGAGCTCGGCGGCCGTGACGTCCAGGCCGTTCGTGAGCGTGGCGTCCGGTGAGACGACCGACCGGTCGCCGGTCTCGTCGTCGACCATCACGGCCGAGACGGCGACGGGGATCTCGCGCCCCTGTGCGGTGTCGTGGATCTCGACCCCGTGGTGCTCCAGGTCGCCCCGGGCCGCCGAGCCGACGGGCCCGGTCCCCATCGCGCTGATCAGGAGCGCGCGCGCCCCGAGCGTCGCGGCGATGACGGCCGCGTTGGCCGCGGGGCCGCCCGCGGAGACGTCCTGGCGGACGGCCGTGACCTTCTCGTTCCGGCCCGGGCGGACGGCGCTGCGGTGGATCACATCGAGCGTCGTCAGACCCGCGAACCAGCAGGTCACGGGCGGTTTTGGAGGAGCTTCGGCGGGGGTGTCGCGCATGGGCAGAGGCTACCTTTGAAACTGGGTGTCAGAGACCGAGCGTAGTGTCCGAGCATGACGACGACGGAGCCGACCATACCGCCCGGACCAGCGACGACCGTGTGGCGCGACCTTCTCCTGGACCAGCTGAGCTTCTACTGGGACTTCCACCTCTGGCCCCGGCTGGAGGGCCTCACGGACGCCGAGTACCTGTGGGAGCCCGCCTCGCCGGCGTGGAGCGTGCGCCCCGGGCCGGACGGGGAGCCCCGGCTCGAGCAGGAGGTGCCCGAGCCGGAGGTCCCACCGGTGACGACCATCGCGTGGCGCATGGTGCACGTGGGCCGGGACGTCTTCGGGCGACGCGCCCGCGCCCTGTTCGGCCCGACCGCCGCGCCGCCCGACGCCGACATGTTCGACCCACGGCACTGGCCCGAGGCCCCGATCACGGCCGACGCCGGCCTGGCCATGCTCGAGGAGGGCTACCGGTCCTGGCAGGCCGGCATCGCGGCGCTGGACGACGAGTCGCTCCAGCAGCCCATCGGCCCCAAGGGCGTCGGGTACGCCGACTTCCCGATGGCGGCGCTGGTCACCCACCTCAGCCGCGAGGCCATGGCGCACGGGGGCGAGATCTGCCTCCTGCGCGACCTCTACCGGGCTCAGCTCGCACCCTCCGGGCCGACGCCGGCCGGGTAGGCCCGCGCCGCGAAGACCCGCAGGGTCTCGCGCACGAACCGGGCACCCTCGGTGCCGCCGTAGTTCGCGGCGAACCGGTCGTCCGCGACGTACATGTCGGCCAGCCCCAGCAGGTACCCGCGGTCGGGCAGTCGCTGCCCGGCGCCGGGCGTGCCCGGCACCCCGGCGAGCCAGTCGGCGTGCCGTGCGGCGAGCGCCTGCGCCTCGTCCGAGGCCGGGTCGGTGCCGGCCAGCGCGGCATCGGCCCAGTCCCGGCTCAGCGCCTCGACGCGGCCCTTCCACTCCCGCTGCTCCTGTTCGCTGAGGCCGCGCCACCAGGTGTCGCTCCGCCGGTAGGCGTCGCTCCCCCAGCGCTCGGTGACCTCCTGCTCGTACCGGGTGTGGTCGAAGCCGTCGAGCATGTCCTTGGCCATGATGTGTCCCTCCGTGGTGTCGGGGTCCTTCTCGAGCGCCGCGACGGTCCGTTCGACCGACGCGATCTGCCGGGCGATCCGGCCTTGCTCCTCCCGGAGCGACACGAGGTGCGTGCGCAGGGCCTGCGCCTCGTCCCGCTGGGTGTCGAGCACCTCGGCGATGTCGCCGAGGCCGAGCCCGAGATCACGCAGCAGCAGGATCCGTTGCAACCGCACCAAAGCGGTGCGGTCGTAGCGGCGCGGCCCGCCGTCCGTCGTGCGGACGGCGGGCAGCAGCCCGACGGCGTCGTAGTGCCGCAGCGTCCGGCTGGTGACGCCGGTCAGCCGCGCGATCTCCTGGATGGACCATTGCATGTTCCTCACCGTAGAGGTTGACGTCGCGTCAACTTCAAGCCCTCATCTCGATCCGCCAAGAATCTTCATCTGTGGATAACCAGCATCGAACAGCCCCCGGTGCCAACACTGGTGCTCATGACAGCACTGAGCGAGTTCACTCCCGACCATCCCCTGGCGGACGACGATGCCCTCCTCGCGTTCGCCCGGTTCGTGCACGGCGACATCCGGCCGCGCCGCCGCACCCTCTGGTTCGTGCTGCTGGACGGCGAGCGCCGACCGCTGCCGGTCATCGTCCCCGTGGACCTGGTGCCGGACGAGCCCGAGGTGCTCGCGGTGAACGACCTGGGCCAGGTGTGGCACGACATCCTCCAGGGCGAACCGGGCGCGTCGGTGTTCGTGATGCTGGAACGGCCCGGCACCGCCGCGGCCTCGATCACCGACCACGCCTGGTTCGTGGCCCTGCGGGACACCGCGGCCAGGCACGGCCTCACGCTCGCCGCGTTTTTCCTGGCAACGGCTGACGACGTCGCCAGGCTGGACCAGCCTTGAGCTCCGCGCCCGCCGGGTCAGTCCCGCAGGAGCGCCCACTCGTCATCGGTGAACAGCCGCGACCGGATGAGGAACCGCACCCCCTCGGGCGCCTCGACGCTGAAGCCGGCGCCACGGCCCGGCACCACGTCGATCGTCAGGTGGGTGTGCTTCCAGTACTCGAACTGGCTGCGGCTCATCCAGACCGGAACCGTGAACGAGTCGATCGCGAGGTCACCGAGATGCACGTCGGCGTCCCCGGTGATGAAGTCGCCGTCCGGGTAGCACATGGGCGACGAGCCGTCGCAGCAGCCGCCGGACTGGTGGAACATCAGGTCGCCGTGCTTGTCCCGCAGCCGCACCAGCAGCGCGGCGGCGTCGTCGGTCACGGCCACCCGTGCGGGCGGCGAGCCGGCCGCCTGGCCCGGGCGAACGTCGTCGGACATGGAACCTCCCTGAGCTCGGAGCTGGATCCGGACCGCCGGGCGGGAGGCGAGGGACGTACCGGCCCCCGGCCTCCCGCTCGGCGTGCGCCGCCGGCCTAGAAGAAGCCCAGCTTGTTCGGCGAGTAGCTGACCAGCAGGTTCTTGGTCTGCTGGTAGTGGTCGAGCATCATCCTGTGGTTCTCGCGACCCACGCCCGAGCCCTTGTAGCCGCCGAACGCCGCCGCGGCCGGGTACGCGTGGTAGTTGTTCGTCCACACCCGGCCCGCCTCGATCGCGCGCCCCGCCCGGTAGGCGTCGGAGCCCGACCTGCTCCATACGCCCGCGCCCAGGCCGTACAGCGTGTCGTTGGCGATCTTGATGGCGTCGTCGAAGTCCGCGAACTCCGTCACCGCCACGACCGGCCCGAAGATCTCCTCCTGGAAGATCCGCATCTCGTTCTTGCCCTCGAAGATCGTGGGTGTCACGTAGTAGCCGCCCGCGAGGTCACCCTCCAGCTCCGCCCGGTGCCCGCCCGTGAGCACCTTGGCACCCTCGGCCCGGCCGATGTCGAAGTAGCTGAGGATCTTCTCGAGCTGGTCGTTGCTGGCCTGCGCGCCGATCATCGTGTCGGTGTCCAGCGGGTTGCCCTGCTTGATCGCCTCGGTGCGTGCCACGGCGTCGGCCAGGAAGTCGCGGTAGATGTCGCTCTGGATGAGCGCGCGCGACGGGCACGTGCACACCTCACCCTGGTTGAGGGCGAACATCGTGAAGCCCTCCAGGGCCTTGTCGTAGAAGTCGTCGTGCGCCGCGGCGACGTCGCTGAAGAACAGGTTCGGCGACTTGCCGCCCAGCTCCAGCGTCACCGGGATGATGTTCTGCGACGCGTACTGCATGATCAGGCGCCCCGTCGTGGTCTCGCCCGTGAACGCGATCTTGCGGATCCGCGACGAGCTCGCCAGCGGCTTACCCGCCTCCGCGCCGAAGCCGTTGACCACGTTCACCACGCCCGGCGGCAGCAGGTCCGCGATGAGCTCCATCAGGAACAGGATCGACGTCGGCGTCTGCTCGGCCGGCTTGAGCACCACGGCGTTGCCCGCCGCGAGCGCCGGCGCCAGCTTCCACACCGCCATCAGGATCGGGAAGTTCCACGGGATGATCTGCCCCACAACGCCCAGCGGCTCGTGGAAGTGGTACGCGATCGTGTCGCCGTCGATCTCGCTGATCGAGCCCTCCTGGGCCCGGATCGCGCCCGCGAAGTAGCGGAAGTGGTCGATGGCCAGCGGCATGTCCGCGTTCAGGGTCTCGCGGACCGGCTTGCCGTTCTCCCAGGTCTCGACGACCGCGAGCTCCTCGAGGTGCTCCTCCATGCGGTCGGCGATCTTGTTCAGGATGATCGCGCGCTCGGTGACCGAGGTGCGCCCCCAGGCCGGCGCGGCGCCGTGCGCGGCGTCGAGGGCCCGGTCGATGTCGTCGGCGTCGCCGCGTGCGACCTCGGTGAACGTCCGTCCGGTCACGGGGCTGGGGTTCTCGAAGTACTGCCCGTTGGCCGGGGGTACGTACTCGCCCCCGATCCAGTGGTCGTACCGGGGCCGGAAGCTCGCGATGGCACCTTCGGTACCTGGGGCTGCGTACACGGTCATGGTCTGCCTCCTCGCAGGGTCTCGCGCCCACCCCCGGGATGCCCGACGGCGGAGCCACGCCCCGGGCGCACCGGTGCACCCGAGTGCGGTGAGGTTAGGCAGCGGGGCGTTGCATCGGGGTTGCAACCCGACCGTGACCTCACGACGGCAAGCACGACGCGGGTCGGCACATATGGACAGATGAGGACAGATCGCCGGACCGACGCCGCGCGACGAGCCGAACCCGAGGAGAGGCCATGCACCCTGTCACCCGCCGCACGTCCCCCGCGCTCCCCCTGACCGTTCCCCTGGCCGCCGCCCTGACCGTGGTGCTGGCGCTCGCGGGCTGCACCGCGGGGAGCGACGAGTCGGGGACCGCCGCGCAGACGGCGAACCTGCCGGCCCCCGACATGGCACCCGCCCCGGAACTCCTGAACGGCGAGGCACCAGGCGCCGAGCGGCTCGTGCCGCCCGGACCAGGCGGGGAGCCGTCCGCCCCAGGGGACGGTGAGGAGTACGACGACTCCCCCGAGTCACCGTTCCTCGACGTCGCCACGAGCCCGCTGTCCACGTTCTCGGCCGACGTCGACACGGCGTCGTACTCGAACCTGCGCCGTCAGGTGAACCAGGGCGAGGCGCCGCAGGGCGTGCGCATCGAGGAGCTGGTCAACTACTTCGACTACGGGTACCCGGCGCCCGGCGCCGGTGCCGAGCACCCGTTCTCGGTGACGACGCAGGTCGCGGCCGCCCCGTGGAACCCGGAGCACCAGCTCGCGATGGTCGGCGTGCAGGCCACGGAAGCCCTTCCGGCGTCGGAGGGCAACAACATCGTGTTCCTGCTGGACGTGTCCGGGTCGATGGACGAGCCGAACAAGCTGCCACTGCTCGCGGAGTCGTTCGCGCTGCTGGTGGAGCAGCTCGACGGGGACGACAGGGTCTCCATCGTGACGTACGCGGGCGACAACCGCGTGGTCGCCGACTCCGTGCCGGGCTCGGAGCACGGCGTGCTGGTGGACCACCTGCGCTCGCTGCGGGCCGGCGGGTCCACGGGCGGCGCGGCCGGCCTGACCACGGCGTACGAGCTGGCCGAGAAGAACTTCGTGCGTGGCGGGAACAACCGGGTGATCCTGGCGACCGACGGCGACTTCAACGTGGGCCCGTCCACGCCCGAGGAGCTGACGGACCTGATCGAGGCGGAGCGGGACTCCGGGGTGTACGTGTCCGTGCTGGGCTTCGGCATGTACAACCTGAAGGACAGCACGATGGAGGCCATCGCCGACCACGGGAACGGCAACTACGCGTACATCGACACCCTGGCCGAGGCTCGCAAGGTGCTCGTGGACGAGTTCGGCTCGACGATGTTCGTGGTGGCCCAGGACCTGAAGCTGCAGGTCGAGCTGAACCCCGCCACGGTGAGCTCGTACCGGCTGATCGGGTACGACAACCGGCGGCTGGCGGACGAGGACTTCGACGACGACACCAAGGACGCGGGCGACGTCGGCGCAGGGCACTCGGTGACGGCGTTCTACGAGCTGGTCCCCGCCGGCACCGCGGCGGGCTCGGGCGGCGACGTCGGCGGCGACCTCATGAGCGTGCACGTGCGCTACAAGACGCCGGACGGCGGGGTGACCGGCGCGAGCACCGAGGTCGACTTCCCGGTCGGCGCCGATGCGTTCACGCGCACCCCGACGGCGGACTTCGCCTTCGCCTCCGCCGTCGCGGAGCTCGGGCTGATCGCCACGGGATCGGAGTACCGGGGCCAGGCCAACCTCGACGCCGTCCGGCAGCGGGCTGCGGGCGCGCTGGGCGCCGACCCGTACGGCCTGCGGGCCGAGTTCGTCGACCTCGTCGAGGCCTACTCGGCCTTGGGGTGAACTCGATGCGGGCGAATACACGCGCGGCGCCCATTCGGCGCGGCATATCGAAAGTCATCCGGAATGCGCCGCAAGTAGTTTACCGACCATGGACCGAGCGGGAACTTTCATCCGGACGCGGTCAATGCATATGGGGATACCTGCCCCGGACGGGTCGGCGGTTATGCGGCCGATTGCCGTTCTCGGCGCGATTCGGCCCCCGAGTTCGTTCTCGAGGCGGACCGAGCGCTCCCGGCAACCAGCGGGTCGCGGTGCTGAAGGAAGGAGTGCTGTCAGGAGGCGTCGCGCGCGGTGAGGATCGTACGGTTGCCGACGGGGTCGCGGGAGTCCAGGGAGCGCTGGGCGCCCTGCGACTGCTGGACCATGTCGACGGCGACCCGCAGGTCCTCCGCCGCCCAGTCGAGCGAGCTCTCCATGTGGGTGGCCTGCGCGAGCAGCGTGCGGGCCTGCGTCACCGACGTCGGCGGGGCGTCGGTCAGGCGCTGGGCCACCGCCTGGCGCGCGTCGGCGAGCGCCTCGGCGAGCACGTCGCGCGTGGCCGGGTCCGCGACCTGGCCCTCCGAGTGCTCGTAGACCCGCTCGGCCGTCTCCATGACGGCGGCGAGGTCGTGCGACCGGGCCGAGGTGCTGGTGACCTGGGTGTCGATCTGGGCGGTCAGCGTGACGATCCGGCCGGTCTCCTCCGCGCGGGCCGACATGGCCCACAGCGTGACGGCGACGGCCACGACGGTGACGATCGCGGCGCCGAACGTCCAGCGCCAGCGGCCACGGGCGCCGGCCAGGTCGGGGCCGGCGCCAGCCTCGTACGGCGGTGTGGGCGTGTCGAGCGCCGGCAGCTTCGCCGGGTCGACGGGCAGTTGCTGGCGCGGACTGTCTCCGGCCTGTTCATCAGTCTCAGACATCTGCGATTCCGGTCTAGCTAAAGCGATGGTGTTCAACTCTTCCCCCAAAGAGAGTCTTCGTGAAAACTATCTGTCGGACGCGAAGCCCGTTTAACTACCGGTGCTAATGACGCTAAGACTACTTTTCCAGTCCCGCCTGTCGAGAGCGTGATGCCACTTCGATCTGTGGAAAACCGCTCTGAGACGGTGGACAACTTGGGGATCACGGTGGACAACCTGTTGATGAACTTGGTCCGATGCCTACACTGGCGTGGTTCGACGACGGCGTCGGGACAACGTCAGGGGCAGCATGCAGCAGGTGCCACACCGCGACGCGCGCTGGGTCCGCGCCGCCTATGAGAGCTTCGTCGGTTCTGCCGGCTCCCAGGAGCCCGACGGGATCGACCCGGTCGTGGCGGCGTCGTGGTTACGGAGCCTGCGCAACGGTGTGGATCCCGACCGGCCGAGCGCGGTCCCGGTGGCGGCGACGGACGACCTCGACGACTACCGCAGCTCCCACCCGCTGGCCGTCGCCATGCCCCTGGTACGCGACCTCGTCGGCGGCGCGACCGGCGACGGCCTGGTGGTCGCGGTCTCGGACGACGTCGGCCGGCTCCTGTGGGTCGAGGGGCGCGGCCAGGTGCGCTCCGCCGTCGACGGCGTCGGGTTCGTCGAGGGCGCCGTCTGGCGCGAGGAGTCGGTGGGCACGAACGCGCCCGGTACCGCTCTCGCGACCCGCCGTCCCGTCCAGGTGCTCGGGGCCGAGCACTTCGCGCGGCCGGTCCAGCGGCTGAGCTGCACCGCGGCCCCGGTGCACGACGCGGCCGGCGGCATCATCGGCGTGCTCGACCTGACCGGCGGCAACGCCGCCGGATCCCATGTGGCCCTCGCGCTCGTGCGCGCCACGGTCGCCATGGTCGAGCGCGAGCTCGCCCTCCGTGCCACGGGCGATCGGGCGGCCGGAGGCGCGCCCTGGGCAGACCGCCCCGCCGACCCGGACCTGGGTGGCGGGATCCCGGGCGGTGCCGCCGAGCGCGCGCCCGACCTGCGCCTGCTCGGGGCACCCACGCTGCGTGGCCGCCGGCTCTCGCTGCGGCACGCCGAGATCATGCTGCTCCTGGCCGAGCACCCGCGCGGGCTGAGCGCCGAGGAGCTGGCCGTGCTGCTGCACCCAGGCGACCTGTCCCTGGTGACGGTCCGCGCGGAGATCTCCCGCCTGCGTCGCGTGGCCGACGGCGTGCTCGGCGGCCCGCTGCTCGCCGGCTCGCGCCCCTACCGGCTCGCCCGCCCGGTGCGGTCCGACGTCGACACGGTGCGCGCCCGGCTGCGGCGGGGCGACGTCCGTGGCGCGCTGTCGGCGTACCCGGAGCCGCTGCTGCGGCGCTCGGCCGCGCCGGGCGTGGAGCGGCTGCGCGAGGAGCTGGAGGCGGAGGTCCGCGGGGCGGTGCACACCTGCGACGACGTGGCCGCCGTCGAGCAGTGGACCGCGCGCGACGAGGGCACCGACGACCACGTCGCCTGGACGCGCCTCGCGCGGCTGGCCGAACCGGGTGGGCCGCAGGCCGCGCGGGCGCGGGCGCACCTGGGGGTGCTGGAGCGAAGGCTCGCCTGAGCCGGCTCGCCGGGATCATCCACGGCCCGCACCGCGTTACTGGACTCGACAGTGCACGCCCATCGAGGAGGAACCATGCCCGCTCCCATCGACCCGTCGGACAAGATCGCGCAGTACGCCCACCCCGAACGGCTCGTGAGCACGGCGTGGCTGGCCGAGCACCTCAAGGACCCGGGCATCGTCGTCGTCGAGTCGGACGAGGACGTGCTGCTGTACGAGACCGGGCACATCCCCGGCGCGGTGAAGGTCGACTGGCACACCGAGCTGCAGCACCCGCAGGTCCGCGACTACCTGGACGGCGCCGCGTTCGCCGCCCTGATGAGCAGCAAGGGGATCACGCGCGACACCACCGTGGTGCTGTACGGCGACAAGAACAACTGGTGGGCCGCGTACACCGCGTGGGTGTTCACGCTGTTCGGCCACCAGGACGTACGGCTGCTCGACGGCGGCCGCGGGCTGTGGAGCGCCGAGGGCCGCGAGCTCACCACCGACGTCCCGGCGCCGGCCCCGGTCGAGTACCCCACGGTCGAGCGGGACGACACGACGGTCCGCGCCTTCCGCGAGGACGTGCTGGCGCACCTGGGCAACGGCCCGCTCGTCGACATCCGCTCCCCGCAGGAGTACACGGGCGAGCGCATCGCCATCCCGGACTACCCGGAGGAGGGCGTGCTGCGCGGCGGCCACATCCCCACGGCCCGCAACGTCCCGTGGGCCACGGCCGTGGCCGAGGACGGCACCTACAAGTCCCGTGCGGAGCTCGAGGCGATCTACACCGCGGGCCTGGGCCTCGACCCGGCCGACGCCGTGATCACCTACTGCCGCATCGGTGAGCGCTCCAGCCACACCTGGTTCGCGCTGACGTACTTGCTCGGGTACACCAACGTGCGCAACTACGACGGCTCCTGGACCGAGTGGGGCAACGCGGTGCGCGTCCCGGTCGCCACCGGCGCGGAGCCGGGCACGGTCTGAGCCGCTGAACGTGTCAGACGTACAGGTCACCCTGGTGATCCGTACGTCTGACACGTGCGGGAGGGGCGGACAGGTCAGTCGCGGCCGAACGCCTTGCGCAGCTCGTCCTTCGCGCGCTCCAGCACGTCACGCTGGCCGGCGTCGAGGTCCTTGCCCGCGCGGTTGACGTAGAAGGTCAGCATCGACATCGCCGACCGGTACGGGGAGCTCTTGCGCCGGTCGCTCGCCTCGGCCGAGCTCTTGAGGGACCGGGCGATGCGCGCCGGGTCGTCCCAGGTGAACACGCCCTCCTCCAGGTCAAGGGCGTCGCTGCCCTCGGTGACGCCCTGCGACCAGCGTTCCGGGTTGCCGCCGGCTCCCTCGTCGGAACCCTTCTTCTCGGCCATACGGCCACGTTACGACGCCGTCGGGCCACTCGCCCGGGCCGCGCCCAGCGGCTCGCCCACATGTCTGACACGGGTGAGGGCGGACGGTGAAAGGATGAACGGATGAGCACCAACGACCTCGAACTGCCCGAGGCCCTCTCCGAACTGCGGGACGCCTTCCTGGAGACGCCCGAGCGCGACCGCCTCCAGCTCCTGCTGGAGGTCTCGCGCGAGCTGCCCCCGCTGCCCGAGAAGTACGCGGACGCGCCCGAACGGCTGGAGCGGGTCCAGGAGTGCCAGTCCCCCGTCTACGCGTTCGCCGAGGTGGACGACGCCGGCGTGGTCACCTTCCACGCCAGCGCACCGGAGGAGGCGCCCACCACGCGCGGCTTCGCCTCGATCCTGGCGCAGGGCCTCACCGGGCTGACGGCGCAGCAGGTGCTGGACGTGCCCGAGGACTACCCGCTGCAGCTCGGCCTGACCAAGGTCGTCAGCCTGCTGCGCCTGAACGGCATGGCGGGCATGCTGACCCGCGCCAAGCGCCAGGTCCGCGAGCAGCTCGCGGCCGCGGAGGTCTGACGGGCGCGCCGCCGGCCGCGGCGTCGGCAGTTCGCACACGTGGCCGCAGCGGCGTGGGGGGGGGGGGGGGGGGGTGGGGGGGGGGACCGGGGGAGAACAATAAAAAAAAATACGACTGACACGAACG
>NZ_JBIRYI010000011.1:95017-214113 GCF_044389675.1 Promicromonospora kroppenstedtii
CACGGGGCGGCCGCGGCGTCGGCAGTTGGCATCGAGATCGGCTCAGGCCTGAGCCGATCTCGATGCCAACTGCCGACGCAACGGGCAGGCTGCCGAACTTGCCGCAGCCAGTTGCCGGACTCGGCGCAGCCCCGAGCTCTCCGGGCTCAGGCCTCGCCGCCGCCGAAGCGCTCGCGGTAGGCGTCCAGGTCGTCGTCGCTGATCTTCGCGAACAGCACCGGCGGCACCGTGAACGCGGTCCCGGCTGGCACGGCGTCGAGCGACGTCGCGGCCTCCGGGCTCACCCAGGTCGCGGTGTCGTCGGCCAGCGCGAACACGCGGCGCAGCGTGGCCGCCGTCTGCGGGATGAACGGCTCGGAGACCACCGAGTAGAGGTGGATCAGGTTCATCGCGGTGCGCAGCGAGACCGCCGCCGCCTCCGGGTCGACCTTGACCTGCTTCCAGGGCTCCTTCTCGACGAGGTACGCGTTGCCCGCCGACCACAGCGCGCGCAGGGCGTTCGCGGCCTTGCGGTACTGGAGGGCCTCCAGGTGCTCCTCGTACTCGGCCAGGAGCCGCGCCACCTCGGTGCCGAGCTTCTCCTCGGCAGTGCCCGGCGTGCCGCCCTCGGGGACGGTCTCGCCGAACCGCTTGGCCGAGAAGGTCAGCACGCGGTTGACGAAGTTGCCGAGGGTGTCGGCCAGGTCCTTGTTCACCGTGCCGGCGAAGTGCTCCCAGGTGAACGACGAGTCGTCGGACTCCGGGGCGTTGGCGATGAGGTACCAGCGCCAGTAGTCGGCCGGCAGGATCTCCAGCGCGGCGTCGGTGAAGACGCCCCGCTTCTGCGACGTCGAGAACTTGCCGCCGTAGTAGGTCAGCCAGCTGAAGCCCTTGACGTAGTCGACCATGGTCCACGGCTCGCGGACGCCGAGCTGCGTGGCGGGGAACATCACCGTGTGGAACGGGACGTTGTCCTTGGCCATGAACTGCGTGTAGCGCACGTCGTCTGCCTCGTACCACCAGGACTTCCAGTCCCGGGTCTCCCCCGGCGCGGCGGCGTCCGCCCACTCCTGGGTGGCGCCGATGTACTCGATCGGGGCGTCGAACCAGACGTAGAAGACCTTGCCGTCGGCCGCGAGCTCGGGCCAGGTGTCGGCCGGGACGGGCACGCCCCACTCCAGGTCGCGCGTGATGGCGCGGTCCTGCAGGCCCTCGGTGAGCCACTTCCGGGCGATCGAGGTGGACAACAGCGGCCAGTCCTTGCTGTTGCCGTCGATCCACGACTCGACCTCGGCCTGGAGCTTGGACTGGAGCAGGAACAGGTGCTTGGTCTCGCGCACCTCGAGGTCGGTCGAGCCGCTGATCGCCGAACGCGGGTTGATCAGGTCGGTCGGGTCGAGCACGCGGGTGCAGTTCTCGCACTGGTCGCCGCGCGCGCGGTCGTAGCCGCAGTGCGGGCAGGTGCCCTCGACGTAGCGGTCGGGCAGGAACCGGCCGTCGACCGGCGAGTACACCTGCCGGATCGCCCGCTCCTCGATGAAGCCGTGCTCGTTGAGCTGCCGCGCGAAGTGCTGCGTGGTCTCGGCGTTCTGCGGCGAGGAGCTGCGCCCGAAGTGGTCGAACGACAGCCCGAAGCCCTCGTAGATCTTCTTCTGGGTCTCGTGCGCCCCGGCGCAGAACTCCGCGACGGGCAGGCCCGCCTCGGCCGCTGCCAGCTCGGCCGGCGTGCCGTGCTCGTCGGTGGCGCAGATGTACAGCACGTCGTGGCCGCGCTGGCGCATGTACCTCGCGTAGACGTCGGCCGGGAGCATCGACCCGACCATGTTCCCCAGGTGCTTGATGCCGTTGATGTACGGAAGCGCACTGGTGACAAGGTGGCGAGCCATCGCTGGATGCTCCGATTCGTAGTTCTGGATCCGTGGGTCCGGGCGGGGTGCCCGGCGGGCTCGCGGAGCGAGCCACGGCCAAGCCTAGATCCACCGGGTGCCGGGGGCGGCATCGCGGTCACGGTGTGAGCGGCCGGACGCCGACGACGGCTCCGGCGCCGGCCGCCGGCCGGAGCCCGCGCGCGACCCGCGCCACGGCCTCGGCCAGCCGGTCCGGCGGGTTGGCGGCGTACCCGATCACCAGCCCGGGCGGTCCGTCGCCCACCCGGTGGGCCGACAGGGGGTGCACCCGGACCCCGGCCGCGGCGGCACGCCGGGCCACGTCGACGTCGTCGACGCCCGGCAGGGTGACCAGCAGATGCAGGCCGGCGGCCACACCGTGGGCCGCCGCGCCGGGCAGGTGCGCCGCCAGCGCCGTGAGGAGGGCGTCGCGCCGGGCGCGGTGGCGGCGCCGGACCTGGCGCAGGTGCCGCTCGAAGGCGCCCGAGGTGATGAAGTGCGCCAGGGCGAGCTGGGGCAGCGCCGGGCTGGCCAGGTCGGTCCAGTACCGGGCCTCGACCAGCTCGGACCGGAGCGCGGCGGGCGCCAGCAGCCAGCCGATCCGGATCCCCGGCGCGAGCGTCTTGGACACGCTGCCCAGGTGCACCACGTGGTCGGGCGCGAGGGCGCGCAGCGCGGGGACCGGCGGGCGGTCGTACCGGTGCTCGGCGTCGTAGTCGTCCTCGATCACGAGCCGACCGGGCGTCCCGTCCGGGTCGTCCGCCGGTCCGGAGCCCGCCCACGCGACCAGCGCGCGCCGCCGGTCGGGCGCGAGGACCACGCCGCTGGGGAACTGGTGCGCGGGGGTGACCAGGACGGCGTCGACCCCGGAACGACCCAGTGCCCCGACATCGAGGCCGTTCCGGTCGACCGGGACGGGCATGGGCGTCAGGTCCCACCGACGCAGGTGCTCGCGCGCGCCGTAGGAGCCCGGGTCCTCGAACCCGATCCGGGTGGTGCCGCGGGCCACGAGCGCACGGGCGAGCAGCATCAGGCCCTGGGAGACACCGTTGACGACCAGGATGTCGTCCGGGTGCGCGCGCAGGCCGCGGGTGCGGGCGAGCCATGCGGCGAGCGCCTCGCGCAGCGCGGGCAGGCCGCGGGGGTCGCCGTAGCCGAGGTCGCTGGAGGCGAGGCCGTCCAGGGCCGCGCGCTCGGCGCGGGCCCAGGCCGCACGCGGGAAGGCGGACAGGTCGGGCAGCCCGGGCGAGAGGTCGATCAGGTCGGCTTCCGTGCCGCCCGGAACCTCCGGCGCGAACGCGCCGGGCAGGCCGCCCGCCAGGCCCGGCGCCGACGGCCGGGCCTCCAGGGAGGCGCCGGGCGAGGCGCCGGGCACGGCGGCCGACGCCGCGGTCCTGGTCCCGGGCCCAGGCGCCGGCGCTGGTGCAGGCGCCCAGGCGGCGCGGACCGTCGTGCCGCCGCCGTGCCGCCCGGCGAGCAGGCCCTCGTCCGTCAGGCGCCGGTAGGCGTCGACCACCACGCCGCGGGAGCAGCCGAGCTGGTCGGCGAGCACGCGCGTGGCGGGAAGCCGGTCGCCCGGGACCAGGCGTCCGTCGGACACGGCGCGCCGCACCGCCTCGGCGAGCCAGGCGGTCAGCCCGCCGGCCGGGGCGTGGGCGGGGTCGAGCTGGAGAAAGTCGGACCCGGTCATTTGGTCCCCTCGAATTCTGACGTCTTGGCACTGTCAGATATACCAAGTCGCGGGCAGGCTCGCGGACATGACGACCAGCACCAGCTCCGCGCCGCACGCGGGTACCGGCACCGACACCGACCGGAGCAGCCCCGAGGCCCCCCGGACGGATCGGCACGGCCCCGCCTGGACCGGCCCACTGTTCGCGGCACTCGGCATGTCACTGGTGGGCAGCCAGGTGGCGGTCTCCGGTGTGCTCGCCGACGCGCCGCTGTTCGCGGTGCAGGCCGTGCGGTACACGGTGGCGGCCCTGGTGCTCGCGGTGGTGCTGCGACTGACCGGCCGGGCGCTGCCCGCACCCCGCGGCCGCGAGTGGGCCTGGCTCGCCGGCGTGGCGCTGAGCGGGCTGGTGCTGTTCAACGTGGGGGTGGTCCGCGGCGTCGCGCATGCCGAGCCCGCGGTGATCGGGGTGGCGGTCGCGGCCGTGCCCGTGCTGCTCGCCCTGGTGGGGCCGCTCCTGGGCGGTTCGCGGCCGACGCCGGCCGTGGTGGCCGCCGCAGCGGTGGTGACCCTGGGGGCCGTCCTGGTCACGGGCGGCGGACGCACGGACGCGGCGGGGGTCGGCTACGCGCTGCTCACCCTCGTGTGCGAGGCCGGGTTCACGCTGCTGGCCGTCCCCGTGCTGCGCCGGCTCGGGCCGCACGGCGTCTCGCTGCACGCGGTCTGGATCGCGGCCGTGGCGCTCTGGGCGCTGAGCCTGACGGTCGAGGGGCCGGGCGCCGTGCTGACCCTGCGGGCAGAGCACCTGCCGGCCACGCTGCACCTCGCGCTGGGCGTCACCGTCGTGGCGTTCCTGCTCTGGTACACCGCCGTCGGCCGGATCGGTCCGGGACGGGCGGGGCTGTTCACCGGCGTCGTCCCCGTGGCATCGGCCCTGGGCGGCGTGGTGCTCGGCGGGGCGGTGCCGGGGCCGGCCGTCTGGCTGGGCATCGCGATCGTGGTGCTGGGCGTCGCGCTGGGGATGGTCAGGCGACCGGCTGCGGGTCCCGGCCCAGCAGCCGCAGCGCGGCGAACCACGGGTCGGAACCGGTCGCGGTGAGCGGAGGCTCGAACACACCCGGCGTCCCGCCCGGCCGGGCGGCGATGGCGCTCGCGCTGTCGAGCACGAAGGCGACCGTGGCGTCGTCGGGCCGGTAGGTGGTGCCGACCGCGGTGGCCACGTCCCAGGCGTGCACCGCGGTGTCGAGGAGCTGCATGCCGAGCGCGAGGGTCGCCGGGACCCGGGAGTCGAACTCGGCCAGACGGACGGGGGCGTCCGGTTGCGCGCGTGCGGACGCCTCGCGCAGCGCCGTCGCGGACTCCGCCCACGCGCCGACGGCGCCGTCCGGGGTCACCTCCGGGCCCGCGTAGAGCGCGATGTCGGCGTCGCCGTCGCCGAGGGCGGCCGCGAAGCCGCGGTTCTGGCCGATCATGTGCGACAGCAGGGCGGCGAGGTCCCACTCGTCGCACGGCGTCGGGAGGTCGAGCGGGCCCCGGGCGGCCCGCTCGATCAGGCGGGTGGTGTCGGCGAGGGCGGTGTGGTGCAGGGTGAGCATCTCCGAATAAGTAAGCATGCGTAGACGATACACCCGCGCAGATCATAGGTTGGTGGTTAGGATCTCCGGGTGGAGCGTCCCGAGCTTGGCTATCTCTTCGACCGGCTGCTGCGGGTGGTGATCGCTCGTGAGGAGCCGATCCTCGCGGCCGCCGGCCTGCAGATGTGGGATCACGTGCTGCTCACGGCGCTCGCCCGGGGGGACGCCCCGACCCAGGCGCAGCTCGCGGCCGAGACCGGGCGCGACAAGACCCGGCTGATCGGCAACCTGGACCGGCTCGTCGAGCTCGGGCTGGTCAGCCGCGTGCCCGACCCGGCCGACCGGCGCAACCGCGTCGTCTCGCTCACCACCGAGGGGCGACAGGTCCTGGAGCGGTGCCAGACCGGCATCCGCGCCATGGAGACGGAGCTGCTGGGGGCCCTTCCGGCTGGCGAGCGCGCGAACTTCGAGCGGGCGCTGGTGGCCCTGGCCGCTTCCCTCGACTGACCGGCACGCCGAGCGGGTCAGAGGCGCCGGGCGCCCTCACTCCTCGAACCGGTACCCCGCCCCCGGGTGCGTCAGGATGTGCTTCGGGTGCGACGGGTCCTGCTCCAGCTTGCGCCGCAGCTGCGCCGTGTAGACGCGCAGGTAGTTGGTCTCCGTCGAGTAGGCGGGACCCCACACCTCGTGCAGCAGCAGCTTGCGGTCCACCAGCCGGCCGCGGTTGCGGACCAGCACCTCCAGCAGGGCCCACTCGGTGGGGCTCAGCCGCACCTCTTCCCCGGCGCGCGAGACCTGCCGCCGCGCCAGGTCGATCCGCAGCTCGCCCGCGGTGACCACGGGCTCCTCGGCCTGCGCCGGCTCCGCCCGGCGGACGGCGGCACGCAGGCGCGCCAGCAGCTCGTTCATGGCGAACGGCTTGGTCACGTAGTCGTCGGCGCCCGCGTCGAGCGCGTCCACCTTGTCGTCGCCGAGCTGCCGGGCGGACAGCACCACGATCGGCACCCGGGTCCAGCCCCGGATGCCCGCGATGACGTCGAGCCCGGGCATATCGGGCAGCCCCAGGTCGAGCAGCACCACGTCGGGCCGCGCCGACGCCACGGCGTCGAGCGCGGCGGCGCCCGTCGGCGCGGCGGTCACGTCCCAGCCGTGCGCACGCAGGTTGATCGCCAGCGCGCGGGCCAGCGCGGCGTCGTCGTCCACCACGAGCACGCGGTTGCCGGACGCCGTCCGCTGGCCCCCGCCGTCCACAGCACCGGTCACGGGACCATCCCATCACGCGGGACGGTCAGAACCATGGTCAGGCCGCCGCCCGGGGTGTCCTCGGCGGAGATGCGGGCGCCGACCGCGTCCGCGAGGCCCGACGCGACCGCCAGACCCAGGCCCAGGCCGTTCGCGCTCGTGTCGTCGAGCCGCTGGAACGGCTCGAACATGGTGACCTTGCGCTCGTCCGGCACGCCGGGGCCCGTGTCGGCCACGCGCAGCTCGACGGCGTCGCGCGCGGCCGAGGCGGTGAACAGCACCTTGGCGCCGGGCGGCGAGTACCGCACCGCGTTGGAGACCACGTTGGCCACCACCCGCTCGAACAGGCCGGGGTCGGTGTGCACGAGCGGCAGGTCCTCCGGCACGTCGAGCGTGAGGTCAGCCAGCCACGGCTCGACGGCGATCGGCACCACCTCCTCCAGCGACGCGGCGCGCAGCGCGGGCCGCACGGCGCCGGTCTGGAGGCGGGACAGGTCAAGCAGGTTGCCGATCAGCCGCTCGAGCCGGTGCGTCGAGTCGGCGATCGTCGCCGTCAGGACGTCGCGGTCCTCCCGGTCCAGCTCGACGTCCGGCGAGGCCAGGCCGTCCACGGCCGTGCGGATCGCCGCGAGCGGCGTGCGCAGGTCGTGCGAGACGGCGGCGAGCAGCGCGGTGCGGGTGCTCTCGGTGCGCTCCAGCACCTCGGCCTGGGCGGCCTGCTCACGCAGCCTGCGCCGCTCCAGGACGATCCCGGCCTGCGCCCCGAACGCCTCGACCACCTGCCGGTCGCTCGCGGGCAGCACGCGGCCGGCCAGGACCAGCCGGTGCCGGTCGTCGACCAGCACCTCGGTCTCGGTCTGCTCCGCCCCGTCGCCGCCAGGTCCGGGAGCGGACTCCGCTCCGGTGACCCACCGCTCGTGCGCCACCACGGACCAGGGCCCGCGGTCGTCGGCACGCTCCTCCAGGCGCACGTCGGACATCGCGAAGGTCTGGGCCAGACGGTGCACGATCGCCTGCGCCGTATCCTGGCCCGACAGCACCGACCGGGACAGCGCCGCGAGCGTGGACGCCTCGGCCCGCGCCCGGTAGGCCTGCGTGGTGCGCCGGGCGGCGAGGTCGACCACGGAGGCGACGGCCACGGCGACCACGACGAACACACCCAGGGCGAACACGTTCTCCGCCTCGGCGATCGTCCACCGGCCCACCGGATCCGTGAAGAACCAGTTGAGGCACAGGTTGGACACGACGGCGGCCACCACCGCGGGCCACAGTCCGCCGATGAGCGCCACGCCGACCACCCCGGCGAGGAGCAGCATGGCGTCCGTCGCGAGCGCGACGTCGTCCCGGCCGATCGCCAGCAGCCCGGCCGTGAGCACGGCGGGGACCAGCAGGGCCGACGCCCAGCCGGCGGCCCGGCGTCGTGGGGACAGCGACGAGTAGCGGGAGCGCACGCCCACACCGACCCGCGCCCGCTCGTGCGTCACCAGGTGCACGTCGATGGCACCGGACAGCCGCGCGATCTCCGCGCTGGACGAGCCCAGCAGCGCCTGCCGCCACACGGGGTGCCGGGAGACGCCCACCACGATCATGGTCGCGTTGACCCCGCGCGCGAACTCCACGACGGCGGACGGCACGTCCTCCCCCACCACCGTGTGGAACGCACCTCCGAGCGACTCCACCAGCGCGCGGTGCGCCGCGATCGTGGCCGACGGCGTCGACGGCAGGCCGTCGGTGGGCAGCACGTGCACGGCCAGCAGCTCGGTGCCCGCCGCCCGCTGGGCGATCCGCGCGGCCCGGCGCAGCAGCGTCTCCGTCTCCGGGCCGCCGGTGACGGCCACGACGATGCGCTCGCGGGCAGGCCAGGTGCCGCCGATCGAGTGGTCGGCGCGGTACCGGGTCAGGGCGTCGTCCACCCGGTCCGCGAGCCAGAGCAGCGCGAGCTCGCGCAGCGCCGTCAGGTTGCCCACGCGGAAGAACGACGACATCGAGGCGTCGATCTGCTCGGCGCGGTACACGTTGCCGTGCGCGAGCCGGCGCCTCAGCTGCTCCGGCGAGAGGTCGACGAGCTGGATCTGGTCGGCCTCGCGGACCACCTGGTCCGGCACCGTCTCGCGCTGCCGCACCCCGGTGATCGCCTCGACGTCGTCCGTGAGGGACGCGATGTGCTGCACGTTGACCGTGGTCACCACGTCGATCCCCGCGTCCAGCAGGTCGTGCACGTCCTGCCAGCGCTTGGCGTGCTGGGAGCCGGGCGCGTTGGTGTGCGCCAGCTCGTCGACGAGCACCACCTCGGGGGCGCGCTCCAGCACCGCGGCGACGTCGAGCTCGGTGAGCGTGGAACCGCGGTGCTCGGCCAGCCGGCGCGGGATCATCTCCAGGTCGCCGATCTTGGCGACCGTCGCGGCGCGGCCGTGCGTCTCGACCAGCCCGATGACGAGGTCGGTGCCGCGCGCCCGGCGGCGGTGCGCCTCGTCCAGCATGGCGTAGGTCTTGCCCACGCCGGGGGCCGCCCCCAGGTAGACGGTGAGGCGGCCCCGGCGTCCGGTGGTCATGGGTTCAGTGTGCGTCATCGAGCGCGAGGTTGAGCTCGAGCACGTCGACCCGCGGCTCGCCCAGCACGCCCAGGTCGCGCCCGGCCGTATGCGCCTCGACCGCGGCCTCGACGTCGGCCACCGGCAGGCCGCGCTCGCGCGCGACCCGGGCGACCTGGATCGCGGCGTACTCGGGGCTGATCTGGGGGTCCAGGCCCGACGCGGAGGCCGTGACCGCGTCGGCCGGGACGTCCGCCGGGTCCACGCCCTCCAGCTCGGCGACGGCGGCCTTGCGCTCCTCGATGGTCGCCACCAGGTCGGGGTTGAGCGGGCCCAGGTTGGAGCCGCCCGAGGCCAGGGCGTCGTACCCGTCGCCCGCGGCCGACGGACGGGGGTGGAAGTACTGCGCGCCTTCGAAGCCCTGCGCGACCAGCGCCGAGCCCACCGCCTCCGACCGGTCGGTCGTGTGCGAGCCGTCCGAGCGGACGAGCGAGCCGTTGGACTGCCAGGGGAAGGCCACCTGCCCGACGGCGGTCACCGCGAGCGGGTACGCCAGGCCGACCAGGAGGGTGAGGACGAGCAGCATGCGCAGTCCCGCCAGCGAGTGCCGGGTCAGCGTCGCGAGCTCGCTCGCCACCGTGGTGCTTGCCATTGTGATTTCCTTTCCGGATCCGGTGCGCGGGGCTACAGGCCCGGGATCAGCGAGACGACGAGATCGATGAGCTTGATGCCGATGAACGGCGCGACCAGGCCGCCCAGGCCGTAGACCAGCAGGTTGCGCTGCAGCAGCGACGACGCCGAGGCCGGCCGGTACCGCACGCCCCGCAGCGACAGCGGGATCAGCGCCAGGATGATCAGCGCGTTGAAGATGACGGCCGACAGGATCGCCGAGCCCGGGCTCGCCAGGCGCATGACGTTCAGCACCTCGAGCTGCGGGAACACCGTCATGAACATGGCGGGCAGGATCGCGAAGTACTTCGCGACGTCGTTCGCCACCGAGAACGTGGTCAGCGCGCCGCGCGTGATGAGCAGCTGCTTGCCGATCTCCACGATCTCGATGAGCTTGGTGGGGTCGGAGTCGAGGTCCACCATGTTGCCCGCCTCCTTGGCGGCGGACGTGCCGGTGTTCATCGCCACGCCGACGTCGGACTGGGCCAGTGCCGGGGCGTCGTTCGTGCCGTCCCCGGCCATCGCGACGAGCCTGCCGCCCTCCTGCTCGCGCTTGATGAGCGCGAGCTTGTCCTCCGGGGTGGCCTCCGCCAGGACGTCGTCCACCCCCGCCTCCGCGGCGATCGCCCGCGCGGTCACGGCGTTGTCGCCCGTGACCATCACCGACCGGATACCCATGGCGCGCAGCTCGTCGAACCGCTCGCGCATGCCCTCCTTGACCACGTCCTTGAGCCGGACGACGCCGAGGATCCGCGCGGGGGCCTCGCCCACCTGCTCCGCCACCACCAGCGGGGTGCCACCACGGCGGGAGACCGCGTCGATGTGCCCCTCCAGCTCGGTGCGCTCCCTGTCGGAGAGCTGTGCCCCGGTGCTGTGCACCCAGCGCTGGATCGCGCTGCCCGCACCCTTGCGGATGCGATGGATCTCGGTGTGCCCGGCGCCCCCGGCCTCGGTGGTCCGGGTCAGCGGCACATCCACCCCGGACATACGCGTCTGGGCGGTGAACGGCACGAGCTCGGCGTCCACCGGGAGCTCCTCGACCGTCCCGGCTCCGCCGCTCGAGAGGCGCATGCCGTCGACGAGCTCGACGATGCTGCGCCCCTCCGGGGTCTCGTCCGCGAGGGACGCGAGCCGGGCCGAGGCCGCCAGCTCACGCGGGGCGACCTTCCCCAGCGGGAGCACCTCGGTTGCGCGCCGGTTGCCGTACGTGATGGTGCCCGTCTTGTCGAGCAGCAGCACGTCGACGTCGCCGGCCGCCTCCACGGCGCGGCCCGACATCGCCAGCACGTTGCGCTGTACCAGTCGGTCCATGCCCGCGATGCCGATCGCGCTCAGCAGCGCGCCGATCGTCGTCGGGATCAGGCAGACCAGCAGCGCCACCAGCACCAGCAGCGACTGCCGCGAGCCCGAGTAGACCGCGAACGGCTGCAGCGTGGCAACCGCCAGCAGGAACACGATCGTCAGCGACGTCAGCAGGATGTTCAGTGCGATCTCGTTCGGCGTCTTCTGCCGCTCGCTGCCTTCGACCAGGGCGATCATCCGGTCCACGAAGGTGGCCCCGGCGGGCGCCGTGATGCGCACGACGACCTGGTCCGAGAGCACCACGGTGCCGCCGGTGACGGCGCTGCGGTCGCCGCCGGACTCGCGGATGACGGGGGCGGACTCGCCGGTGATGGCCGACTCGTCGATGGACGCGACGCCCTCGATGACGTCCCCGTCGCCCGGGACCGTCTCGCCTGCGGCGACCACCACGACGTCGCCCCCCTGCAGCGTCGAGGACGGCACCTCGACGGTCGGCAGGTCAGCCAGGCCGCTCGTGTACCGGAGCGTGTCCCGCGGGGCGTCGACCTTGTGCGCCGTCGTCTGCTGCTGCGTGGCGCGCAGCGTGGAGGCCTGCGCCTTGCCCCGCGACTCCGCCACGGACTCGGCGAGCGTCGCGAAGAGCACGGTGGCCCACAGCCACACCGCGATCCACCAGGCGAACACGCCCGGCTGGACGATCGCGAGCACCGTGGTGACCAGCGCGCCCACCTCGACCACGAACATGACGGGCGAGGTGTACAGGACGCGCGGGTCGAGCTTGCGCAGCGCGCCCGGGAAGGCGGACCGCAGCTGCGTCCAGGTCAGGGCGCGCGGCGCGGCGGAGCGCTCGGCCCGCTGCGAGCCGGCCCCGCCGGACGCGGGTTCTCGGGTGGGGACGTCCGGGATGTTCCGGGTGTCGATGGTCATGACAGGGACTCCACAACGGGACCGAGGGAAAGAACGGGGATGAAGGTGAGACCCACGACGATGATCGCCACCGTCGCCAGCAGGCCCGCGAACAGCGGGCGGTGCGTGGGCAGGGTGCCCGACGTCGCGGGCACGGCCGTCTGGCTCGCGAGGCGGCCGGCGAGGGCCAGCACCAGTGCGATCGGCACGAACCGGCCGGCCAGCATCGCGATGCCCTGGGTCACCTCGTAGAACGGGGTGCCGCTGGTGAGCCCGCCGAACGCGGAACCGTTGTTGTTCGCGGCGGAGGCATAGGCATAGAGCACCTCGGACAGGCCGTGCGGGCCCGACTCCTGGATGCCGGCCAGGCCCGGCTCGACGACCACGGCGATCGCCGTGCCCACCAGGACCAGCGCGGGGACCGTCAGCACGTACAGCGCGACGAGCGTCATCTCGGGGCGGCCGATCTTCTTGCCCAGGTACTCGGGCGTGCGGCCCACCATGAGCCCGGCGATGAACACCGCGACCACGGCCAGCACGAGCATGCCGTACAGGCCCGCGCCGACGCCGCCGGGGGCGACCTCGCCGAGCAGCATGTTGAACAGCACCACGCCGCCGCCGGGGGCGGTCAGCGAGTCGTGCGACGCGTTCACCGCGCCGGTCGACGTCGCCGTGGTCGCCACCGCGAACAGCGCGCTGCCCGCCAGGCCGAACCTGGTCTCCTTGCCCTCCATCGCGGCGCCCGCCGCCTGGGGCGCGGCCCCGGGGCCCGCCATCTCGGCCCAGGTGGTCAGCGCGAGCGAGGCCGCGAACAGGCCGGCCATGACGCCGAGGATCGCCCAGCCCTGCCGCTTGTCGCCGACCAGGATGCCGAACGTGCGGGGCAGCGTGAACGGGATGAGCAGGATCAGGAAGACCTCGACCAGGTTGGTGAACGGCGTCGGGTTCTCCAGCGGGTGGCCGGAGTTCGCGTTGAAGAAGCCGCCACCGTTGGTGCCGAGCTCCTTGATGGCCTCCTGCGAGGCGACCGGGCCGCCGAGCGACTGCTGGGTCGCGCCCTCGACCGTGGTCAGCGCGGTGTGCGGGTCCAGGTTCTGGATCACGCCGCCGGCCATCAGCAGCACCGCGGCCACCAGGGACAGGGGCAGCAGGATGCGAGTCACGCCGCGGGTCAGGTCGGACCAGAAGTTGCCGATGCGGGCGTCCGTCCCGGAGCGGGCAAACCCGCGCACCAGAGCTATCGCAACCGCCATGCCGACGGAGGCCGAGACGAAGTTCTGCACGGCCAGGCCGGCCATCTGTACCAGGTGCCCCGCGGCGGCCTCACCCGAGTACCACTGCCAGTTGGTGTTGGTGGTGAAGCTGACCGCGGTGTTCCAGGCACCGGCCGGGTCGAAACCGGTGAAGCCCAGGCTCCACGGCAGGTACGCCTGCAGCCGCAGCATGCCGTACAGGAACAGGACCGAGACGAGCGAGAACCCGAGCAGGGACATCAGGTAGGTGGTCCAGCGCTGCTCGGCGTCCGGGTCCACGCGGACGACGCGGTACCAGAGACGCTCCGCGCGCAGGTGCTTCGGGCTGGAGTAGACGCGCGCCAGGTAGGCGCCCAGGGGAACGTGGACGGCGGCAAGCACGGCGACCAGGACGGCCACCTGTGCCACCGCGACGAGGACTGCGGAGCTCATGGCAGCGATCACCGCGTCCGGTCGGCGCGGATCAGCGCCACGAAGAGGTAGACGAGGCCCGCGAGGGTCAGCACCAGGCCCACGGCGTCGAAGAGGTTCACTTCCGCCTCCCCGAAGGGCGGGCGGAGTCGTCGCTCGCGGCGGCGCGCCGCGCCACCAGAGCCACCGCGGCGAAGAACGCCACGGTCAGGAGGATGAAGGCCAGATCGGTCATGCCACTGGTCTACGCCGCTCCGCGACCCGTGGAACCAGTCCTTGACGGAACGCTGACGCCGCCCGGGCGCTCGCTGACGCCCTCCTGACGCCGCGCGCCGTCGGCGGGGTGGGGCGCCGTCGAGCGTAGGCTCCGTCGGCGCAACCGGCAGGCGCCGTCGAACGTAGGCTCCGTCGGCGCAACCGGCAGGCGCCGTCGAACGTAGGGTCCGTCGGCTCAGCCGGCAGGCGCCGTCGAGCGTAGCCTCCGTCGGCGCAACCGGCAGGCGCCGTCGAACGTAGGGTCCGTCGGCGATTGAGCGCTCATGAGCCGACGAACCCTACGTTCGACCGCCTGCGACGTTCGACCGCCCGGGCAGCGCGTGCCAGGTGTCAGGCCGCGAGCACGGGCACCGACGGCGCGGGCAGGCGTCGTCGAGCGTAGGCTCCGTCGGCGCAACCGTCGGGCGCCGTCGAACGTAGGGTTTGTCGGCTCATGAGCGCTCATGAGCCGACGGACCCTACGTTCGACCGCTGGGGCAGCGGGTGCCGGGTGTCGGGCGCCCGGGCAGCGGGTGCCAGGCGCCAGGCGCCAGGGCAGCGTGAAGTCAGGTAGGGCGCGGGCGCTGGGTCGAGCACATCGGCGTCGGCCCGGCTCCAAAATGAGATCGGTCGGTTGCTGTGAGGTCGGTCCAGCGATGGACCGGTCTCACAGCAACCGACCGATGTCGTCAGCGCGGTGCGGCCGGGGTCAGAAGTCGAAGAGCTCCCCGAGGATCGACTCCTTGCGCTTCTTCTTGTAGCGCGGGTCGTAGCGGCGGTCGTCGTCGTAGCGGCGGTCGCGGTCGTAGCGGCGGTCGTCGTCGTAGCGGCGGTCGCGGTCGTAGCGGCGATCGTCATCCCGACGCCGGTCGTCGTAGCGCGGGTCGTAGGCCGGCTGCGGCGAGCCGTAGGCCGGGCCGGCGT
Organism: Promicromonospora kroppenstedtii; assembly: GCF_044389675.1. Taxonomy (NCBI): domain Bacteria; kingdom Bacillati; phylum Actinomycetota; class Actinomycetes; order Micrococcales; family Promicromonosporaceae; genus Promicromonospora; species Promicromonospora kroppenstedtii. The sequence continues at coordinate 109,619 of NZ_JBIRYI010000011.1, forward strand.
GCACCGGGTTCGGCGCCGAGGGGGCGGCGGGCGCTGGCGGGGCGACGGGCGCCGACGGCCGGTTCTCCGCGGCGATCTCGGCCTCGACCGACCGGTCGATGACCTTGTCGAGCTCGCCACGATCGAGCCACACGCCACGGCACGTGGGGCAGTAGTCGATCTCGATCCCCTTGCGCTCGGACATGACGAGCGTCGTCTGGTCGATGGGGCACAGCATCGGTTGGTCTCCTCGCGGTCGTCTTCTACCGGTCACCCAACGGACGGGGTGAGGCTGCGGTTCCTGCGGGCTACGTCGGAGCTCCCACGCTCTCACGGACCACCGGCTCGCCCCACCGCACGGCAGCCTCGGCGAGCGCCCCGGCCGTGCCGCCGTCGCCGTTCGCGACGACCGCCCAGATGATCGCCGCCGCCACGAGCAGGCCCGCGAGCACGGCGAGCGTGATCTTCCACGCGGACCAGGGCCGCTGGCCCACCACCTCGGCGGTGCGGGCGTTGACCAGCACCTGGAACGGCTTGCCGCCGTACAGGTAGGTGGCGATCCAGACGGGCAGGAGCAGGAGCTTGTACGTCACCGCCGCGTAGCTGGTGTGCACCTGGTGCACCCGCTGCACGTCCCCGCCGATGTCCTGCTCGCAGTCGTTCTCGATGACCGGCGCCATCTCGCCCTTGGCGACCTCCAGCCCGGTCTCGGGCTCGACGTCGTACCGCAGGGTCTCGTAGCCGGCCAGGTAGTCGGGCTGGTAGGCCCGGGCCTGCTGCAGCGGCCACGGGCTGAGCTTCGCCAGGTGCTCGGGCATGACCCGGCCGGTCCCGGCCACCAGCACGTCGTCGAAGTCCCGCGCGACGGTGCCGGCGGCCGGGTACCAGCGCGTCTTCTGCACCTGCCGGGTCTGGGTCTGGCTGCGTCCCTCGGAGTCGGTGGTCGTGTAGGTCTCGGTGACCCAGTAGTGCTCGCCGCGCTGCCCGACGTAGTCGGACCGGGTCCGCGCGTCGAACGTCCAGTGCGGCAGGTAGACGCCGTGCGCCTGCTCGGCGGAGACCACCTTCTTCAGGGCGGACGGGGCGAACCAGCGCGAGCGCACCCAGGTGCGCAGGGCGCCCTGCATGGCCTCGCGGTCCACCTCGAAGGGCAGCACGGCCTCGGGTTCGACCAGGCCGAGGCCCTCGACCTCGGCGACCATGGGCGACCCGCAGAACCCGCACTTCTGGGACAGGTGGTCGCTGGTGGTCACGGCGCCGCAGGTGCCGCACCGGTAGTCCTGCGTGGCCGGCGCCGCTGTCCGGGTCCGGGACGCGAGCGCCGCGAAGTCGTGCTCGCGCACCTCGCGGACGACGGCGGTGACCTGCTGCGTGTGCCCGCAGTACGGGCAGGTCAGCGTGCCGGTGCCCGCGGAGAACTCGACGTTGGCCCCGCACTGCTCGCACGGGTAGGCGTGGTGGGCGGCGGGGCCGCCGTCGGTGAGCTCGACCATCCTCAGGCCTGCGGCAGCGGGGGCGGTGTCGCGCCGAGGTGCTTGGCCACGTCAGGCACGGACGACGCCGGCTCCCAGCCGGCCATGCCCGCGCGCCAGATCAGCGTGCTCGCCGTGAGGGTGCCCGCGGCGGCCTGGGCGGCCAGCGCGGCGTCGTCGAACGGGCCGGTCTGGGCGCCGCCGTTGCCGAGGAACCAGCCGCCCGGCAGGGGCGGCGGGCCGGCCGGTGCCGGAGCCGGGGCGGACGGCGCGGCGGGCTGGGTGGGCGGCACGATCGCGTTGCCCACCGCCTGGCCCAGCCCCATGCCGATGACGGCGCCCGCGCCGCCTCCGCCGTCGGCCGCGGCCTCCATGGCGGCGCCGGCCTGGAACTGCTGGAAGGCGGCCATGCTGCCCACGGTGCCGGACGAGACGATGCCCATCGAGGTGCGCTTGTCGAGCGCCTCCTCGACCTCGGGCGGCAGCGAAATGTTCTCGATGACGAACTTCGGCACGGCGATGCCGAGGTCGGTCGACAGCTCCTCGGTGAGCCGGGCGGCGAGCTGGTCGCCGAGGTCGCCGTGGTGCGCGGCGACCTCGATGACGGGGATGCCGGACGACGAGAGCACGCTCGCGAAGTGGCTCACCACGTTCTGGCGCAGGTACTCGTGCACCTCGTCGGTGCGGAACTGGGGATCGGTGCCGACCAGCTCGCGCAGCAGCAGCCGCGGGTCGGAGACCTTGGCGGAGAACGCGCCGAAGGCCCGCACACGCACCATGCCGAGCTCCGGGTCCCGCATCATGACGGGGTTCTTGGTGCCCCACTTGAGGTCGGTGAACTGGCGGGTGCTGACGAAGTAGACCTCGGCCTTGAACGGCGAGTGGAAGCCGTGCTTCCAGCCCTTCAGGGTGGACAGCACCGGGAGGTTCTGGGTCTCCAGGGTGTAGGTGCCGGGCTCGAACACGTCCGCGATGGTGCCCTCGTTGACGAAGACCGCGGTCTGGGACTCGCGGACGACGAGCCGGGCGCCCATCTTGATCTCGTTCTCGTAGCGGGGGAACCGCCACACGATGGTGTCCCGCGTGTCGTCGAGCCACTCGACGATGTCGACGAGCTCGCCCTTGATCTTGTCCAGCAGACCCATGACGTCTTCCTCTTCTCTCCACCCGGACACTCGCCCGGAAGCCCCAAGCACTCGGACCCTACAAGTCCGGTACGTCCCGGCAAACGAAAAGGGATCGCGTTCGGTGCCCGGGACGTCTCAAGGCCGTCCCACGTGCCGCCCGGCGCCTGCCAGTGGACCGGACATGTGAGAGAGTTTCACCGCAGGGTGACAACCCGGCGAACCTGTCCGGAGGTGCAAGGGACCGATGACCGTCCTCGTGGCGTACAACGAGTCACCCCAGGGTGAGGCCGCTATGCGTGCGGCCGTCGCCGAGGCGGTACGGCGCAGCCAGGAACTGGCCGTGCTCGTGCTCACGCCGCAGGCGGACACCAAGGTCCCCGCGTCGCTCGCGCACCTGCTCGACACCGTGCCCGGCACGGTCTCCGTGGCGCCGATCGTGTTCCGCGCCGAGCAGGCCGACGTCGCCGACGCGATCGTCGACCAGGCCGAGGCCGTGTCCGCGGAGCTCGTGGTGATCGGCTCGCGCAAGCACTCGACGGTCGGCACGTTCCTCGTGGGGTCGACGACCCAGCAGGTGCTGCTGGACTCCCCCGCCCCGGTGCTCGTGGTCAAGGCCAGCTACGCCTGAGCCTGCGGACTACCCTCATGGGATGAGCGCTGTGACTCTCGGGATCCCGTCGGTGCGAGGCGTGCCCCGCCGCGCGGCCACCCCGGCCGGGCGGCCCCGCCCCGAGACACCCCTGCTGGTCGACCGGTACGGGCGTGTCGCGCACGACCTGCGGGTGTCGATCACCACGGCGTGTTCCCTGCGCTGCACCTACTGCATGCCGGCCGAGGGCCTGCCCCTCGTGCCGCGCGACGAGCTGATGACGCCGGACGAGATCGGCCGGATCGTCGGCATCGGCGTGCGCGACCTCGGCATCCGCGACATCCGGTTCACCGGGGGCGAGCCGCTCATGCGGCGCGACCTGGAGCAGATCATCGGCGCCTCCCGGACCGCCGCGGACGACGCCATGCGCCATCTCGGTGCGGACGCGGACCAGCGCGTGCGGATCGCCATGACCTCCAACGCGCTCGGCCTGGACAAGCGCGCCGACGCGCTGGTCGCGGCCGGGCTGGACCGCGTGAACGTCTCGCTGGACACCGTGGACCGGCAGGCGTTCGCGACCCTGACCCGCCGGGACCGGCTCGACGACGTGCTCACCGGGATCCGCGCGGCGCTGGCCGCCGGGCTGGCGCCGGTCAAGATCAACGCGGTGCTGCTTCCCGAGACCCTGGCGGGCGCCGCCGACCTGCTCGCCTGGTCCGTGGAGCACGACTGCAACCTGCGGTTCATCGAGGAGATGCCGCTCGACGCCGACGGCCGCTGGACGCGCGACGACGTGGTCAGCGCAGCCGACCTTCTGGAGGTGCTGCAGGAGCGGTTCACCCTGACCCCCGCCGGCCGCGAGGACCCCTCGGCCCCGGCCGAGGAGTGGCTGGTCGACGAGGGCCCCGCCACCGTCGGGATCATCGCCTCGGTGACCCGCTCCTTCTGCGGGGCCTGCGACCGCACCCGGCTGACCGCCGAAGGCACCGTCCGCTCGTGCCTGTTCGGCAACGAGGAGACCGACCTCAAGTCCCTGCTGCGCGCCGGTGCCACCGACGACGAGGTGGGCGACGCGTGGCGCGCCGCCATGTGGGCCAAGCCCCGCGCCCACGGCAGCGACGCCGTCGAGCTGGCCGCCGACGCCTTCGCCGAGACGGAGCGCAGCATGGGTGCCATCGGCGGCTGAGACCTCGATCCGTCGAGATGCCGAGCAGACGGTCGTCCATTTGCATAGTAGGACCTCGTCGAAATGCTCAATAGAACGCTGATCGTCGAAGGCGAGGACAGGAAAGTCGTTGCTGTCGAGGTAAAGCTCGCCGCAACCGTCACCGACAAGGACGTGCGTCACCTCAACTGGCTTCACGACCAGATCGGCGATCGGATGGCCGATCGAGTGGTCGTCACGACGGGCGAGTTCGCATACCGACGGCCTGATGGCGTCGCTGTTGTCCCGCTCGCGCTGCTCGGCCCCTGAGCAGAACCAGCGTGACATGACGTCCACGTGACGTCCCGCCGTCCCAGGTGACGCCCCGGGGACGCCCGCGTGTACGTTGCCGGAAGCCTCGGCCGCCCGCGCTCCAAAATCAGACATAACGCCCAGGCGCCTTCCTAGGCTCGCCGCCGTGACCACCATCGCGACGACCCGGGCACCGGAGGATCCCGGCGCCCCGCACGCCGGGTCGGCCGCCCCCGAGCGCACCGAACCCCAGCGCCTGCGCCGCAGCCGCCTCGCGGCCGGCCGCCGCCGCACCGCCCTGCTCTGGGCGCTCCTGCTGGCCGGCCCCAACATCGCCCTCCTGCTGGTCTTCGTGTACCGGCCGCTGGTCGAGAGCCTCTACCTCTCCACCCTCCAGTGGAACCTCGGCTCCCCCACCGCGCGGTTCGTCGGGCTCGGCAACTACGTCGAGTGGTTCACCGCGCCGACCACCGGGCGCATCGTCCTGACCACCCTCGTCTTCACCGTCGCGACGGTGGGCGGCGCCATGGTGCTGGGCCTCGGCCTCGCCCTGCTGCTGAACCGCAGGCTGCGGGGCCGCGGCATCGCCCGCACCGTCGCGTTCGCGCCGTACGTGCTGGGCGGGTTCGCCGTCGGCATCCTCTGGCTGTTCATGTTCGACCCGCGCTACGGCCTGATCCAGGAGCTGCTCAACTGGGTGGGCATCGCCTCGCCCCAGTGGTACACCGGCCGCCCCTGGCCGCTGGTCATGGTGATCGTCGTCTACCTGTGGAAGAACCTCGGGTACGTCGCCCTCATCTACCTGGCGGGCCTGCAGGCCGTGCCGCAGGACCTCAAGGACGCCGCAGCGCTCGACGGCGCCTCCGCCGCCCGCACGCTGCGCTCCGTCGTGCTGCCCCTGCTCACGCCCACCACCTTCTTCCTGCTCGTGACCATGCTGCTCAGCTCCCTCCAGTCGTTCGACACGATCAAGGCGATGACGCAGGGCGGCCCGCTCGGGTCCACCACCACGCTCATGTACTCGATCTACGTGGAGAGCTTCGTCAACGGCCGGGCGGGCTACGCATCCGCCGTCGCCACGATCCTGTTCCTCGTGCTGCTGGCCGTCACCGCCGTGCAGCTGCGGTTCGTCCAGCAGAAGGTGCACTACGCATGACCGCCACCACGTTCCCGCAGACCGCCGGCTCCCCCGCTCCCGCCCGACGACGGCGCCCGGCCCAGCTGGGCGGCTACGTCACCATGATCTTCGCGACCATCGTGCTGGGCGCCCCGCTGCTGTGGATGGCGCTCGCGAGCCTCAAGGCACCGGACGAGCTGTACCAGGTGCCCCTCCAGTGGCTCCCGGCGCAGCCGGCCCTGGACAACTACGCGCAGGCCGCGGGCGCCATCCCGCTCGGGCGGCTGCTGGTCAACAGCATCGGCCTGACCGTCGTCGGCGCGGGGCTCAAGGTCGCGCTCGGCCTGTGCTGCGCGTACGCACTGGTCTTCCTGGACTTCCCGTTCCGCAAGGTCGTGTTCGGGCTGGTGATCGCCACGCTGATGATCCCGCCGCAGATCACGATCATCCCCAACTACACGCTCGTGGCGAGCCTGGGCTGGCTGAACACCTACCAGGGCATCCTCGTGCCCGGGCTGGCCAGCGCGTTCGGCACCTTCCTGTTCCGCCAGCACTTCCTCACGCTGCCGCGGTCCGTGCTGGAGGCCGCCGAGCTCGACGGCGCGGGCCACTGGCGCAAGCTGTGGCGGTTCGTCGTGCCGATGAGCACGCCCACGCTGGCCGCCGTCGCGCTGGTCTCCGTCGTGACCGAGTGGAACGACTACCTGTGGCCGTTCCTCGTGGTCGACGACCCCTCGAAGATGACGCTGCCCGTCGGGCTCACCCTGCTGCAGAACACCGACGGCATGACGAACTGGGGCGTGCTGCTCGCCGCCACCGTCGTCGTGACCCTCCCCATCCTGCTGGTCTTCCTCGTGCTGCAGCGCCGGCTCGTCGCCGGTCTCACCGCCGGCGCCGTCACCGGCTGACCAGCGCCCGCACCCCCCGAGAACTCCCCAGAGAGACAACCAAGGAGCACCCGTGTCCCACCGCACTGCCCGCCGTGCCACCGCGCGACCGCGCGCCGTCGTCGTCACCGCGCTCGCCGCGCTGACCGCCCTGACCGCAGCCGGGTGCGCCGGCCCGAGCGTCGGCGCGGCCGGCGGCTCCGACGAGCCGTCCGCCGAGGCCGTCGACTGGTCGCAGGTCGAGCCCGCGAAGGAGATCACCTGGTGGAGCAACCACCCGGGTGCGTCGCAGGAGGTCGAGCAGCAGTTCATCGACGAGTTCAAGGACGAGACCGGCATCAGCGTGAAGCTGGTGACCGCGGGGGCCGACTACGACGAGGTCGCTCAGCGCTTCCAGGCCGCCTCGCAGACGGACGAGCTGCCCGACCTGGTCATCGCCTCGGACGTCTGGTGGTTCCGCTACCACCTCAACGACCAGATCATGCCGGTCGACGACGTCATGGAGTTCCTGGACGCCGATGCCGCGGACTTCCAGCCCGCGCTGTACTCCGACTACGAGTACGACGACCAGCACTGGGCCGTGCCGTACGCGCGCTCGACGCCGCTGTTCTACTACAACAAGGACCTGTGGGACGCCGCCGGCCTGCCCGACCGCGGCCCGGAGACCTGGGCCGAGCTCGAGGAGTGGGACGCCTCCCTGAAGGACGAGGTGCCCGAGAAGGGCTCGACGTTCGGCCTGTCGACCGGCCCGTCGTGGGGCGCCTGGTGGTTCGAGAACATGATCTGGGGCCAGGGCGGCGCGTACTCGGACGGCTTCGAGCTCACGCTCGACACGCCCGAGGCGATCGCGGGCGGCCAGTTCGTGCACGACCTGTTCCACGAGTCCGGCGTGGCCACCCTGTCGGCCGACGACGCCATGGCCGACTTCTCCTCGGGCCTCATCGCCTCCACGATCGGCTCGACCGGCTCGCTGAAGGGCGCGCTCGACGCCGCGAAGTTCGAGGTCGGCACGGCCTACCTGCCCGACGGCCCGCAGGGCGGCGGTACGCCGACCGGCGGCACCGGCCTGGCGATCCCGTCGTCCAAGACGCCGGAGGAGCAGCTCGCGGCCGCGATGTTCCTGGAGTTCCTCACCGACACCGAGAACACCGCGACCTTCTCGCAGTCCACCGGCTACATGCCCGTGCGCACCTCCGCGGTGGAGAGCGACACCATGAAGGCCACCTACGAGGAGACGCCGCAGTTCCGCACCGCGGTGGACCAGCTCGCCGACAAGGCCCGCGTGCAGGACGACGTCCGCGTCTTCGTGCCCGGCGCGGACGCGCTGCTGAACGACGCCCTGGAGCAGATCGTCATCGAGGGCGCCGACCCGGCCACGGCGTTCGAGGAGATCACGCCGCGCATCGAGACCGCGTACACCGAGAACGTCGAGCCCTACCTGGACCCCCAGGACTGAGGCCCCTTCGGCCGACGTGACCGGCAGGCCCAGGTCCACCCCGCCGCCCGCGAGGCACGCGGTGGATCTGGGCCCTGCCCGAACGTGGTTGAATCACGCCGTGCCTACAGCGACCGATCGGCCGCACCGCATCATGATCGTCACCGACGCCTGGGAACCGCAGGTGAACGGCGTCGCCACGGCGCTCTCGCGCACCGTGGCCGAGCTGCGCCGGATGGGCTGCGCGGTGGAGGTGGTCACGCCCTGGGACGGTTACCGCACCATCCCGCTGATCACCTACTCCGAGATCCGCGTGCCCATCATGGCCCGCGACGACGTGGAGCGGCGGTTCCTGGAGTTCGCGCCCGACGCCGTGCACATCGCCACCGAGGGTCCGCTCGGCTGGTACGCGCGCGCCGTCTGCGACCATTTCGGGTTCCCGTTCACCTCCAGCTACCACACGCAGTTCCCCGAGTACGTGAGCGCGCGCTGGTCGTGGATCCCGCTCTGGGCCGGGTACCGCTACGTGCGCAAGTTCCACGACAAGTCCGGCGCGGTCCTGGTGGCGACGCCGACCATGCGCGAGCAGCTCACCCAGTGGCGCATCCGGAACGTGACGCCGTGGAGCCTCGGCGTGGACACCGAGCAGTTCCATCCGCGCCGCCGGGCGGCCGCGACCGGTTCCGGCGCCACGGGCAACGGCGTCTACCGGGACCTGCCCGGTCCCGTCTTCCTGTACGTGGGGCGGCTCGCGGTGGAGAAGAACGTCGAGGCGTTCCTCGACCTGGACCTGCCCGGCTCGAAGGTCGTGGTGGGCGACGGCCCGGCCCGCGCCGACCTGGAGGCCGCCTACCCGGCGGCGCACTTCCTGGGCCGCCGCTCGGGCGACGACCTGGCGCAGCACTTCGCCGACGCCGACGTGCTCGTCTTCCCGAGCCGCACCGACACGTTCGGGCTGGTCATCCTGGAGGCGATGGCGTCGGGGACGCCGGTGGCCGGGTTCGACGCGCCGGGCCCGCGCGACCTGATCCCGGGCTCCGGCGCCGGTGCCGTCGACGACGACCTGCGCGCGGCGTGCCTTGCTGCCCTGGCGTGCTCCCGCGAGGAGACGCGCCGGTACGCCGAGCTGTTCTCGTGGCGCGCGTGCGCCGAGGCGTTCTACGACCGGCTCGACGTGCCGCCCCCGCCGGTGCGGGAGCGCATCTGGGTGCGCGGGATGCAGCGGCTGCCGAACCTGGGCCTGACCGGGCTGAGCATGCCGAACCTGTCGATGCCCCACCTGACGCTGCCGTCGCTGCCGTCGCTGCCCAGCCTGCCGTCGCTCCCGAGCCTGCCGTCCCTGCCGAGCCTGTCGCGGAGCGGACTGTCGCGGACCGGCCTGTCCCGGCCGAACCTCACGCTGCCGGGCCGCACGCTGCCGGGCCGCGTCGCCCGGCTGCCCGAGCTGCTCATCTCCCGCCGGGTGGGCCGCGCGGTCACCCGCGTGCGGCGGATCGTCACAGACCGACCCACTCGGACTCGCCGTCCGTGAACTGCTGCTTCTTCCAGATCGGCACCTCGGCCTTGATGCGCTCCACCAGCAGGGAGCACGCCTCGAAGGCCTCCTTGCGGTGCCCGGCCGACGCGGAGGCGACGAGCGCGACGTCCCCGACCTCGAGGTGCCCGTAGCGGTGCGTCGCGGCGACGCGGAGGCCCGTCTCCGCGCTCACCGCCTGGCACACTTTTTGCAGCACGGCGGTGGCGTCGGGGTGCGCCTCGTAGTCGAGGCTCGTGACGGCACGGCCGCCGTCGTCGTCCCGGACCACGCCGCGGAAGGTGACCACGGCGCCGCACTCCGGCGCGGCCACCGCCGCCTCGACGGCCCGCCCGACGGCGTCGTCGAGCTCCTCCTGCGTCACGCGCACGACCTGGTCCATGCTCACCGATCCCTCTCGCCCGGGTGCGACGTCACAGCGGCCACACGGCCACCTCGGCACCCGGTTCGAGCGTAGTCGCGGCGGCGGGCACGTCGATCAGCACGTCCGCGGCGGCCATCGATGCGACGAGGTGCGAACCGGGCCCGCCGACGACAGCGACCCGCTCCTCCGCCCCGACGGCGGCCGCGCCCGCCGCCGGGCGCACCCAGCGGCCCCGCAGGAGCTGCCTCTTCCCTGCCGGGGACCGGACGGCGCCGTCGAGCACCGCGGGCATGCGCTCGACCGGCGGGAGCCCGGCGGACCGCCGCAGCACGTCCCGGAGGAACACCACGAACGAGACCTGGGCGCTGACCGGGTTGCCGGGGAAGGTGAGCACGGGCGTGCCGCCGATCCGGCCGAACCCCTGCGGCCCGCCGGGCTGCATCGCCACGGACCGGAAGACCACCTCGGGCAGGGCGTCCTTGACCACCTCGTAGGCGCCCTGGCTCACGCCCCCGGTGGTGAGGACCAGGTCGCAGCCCGCCGCCGCGCGCTCCAGCCCCGCGCGCACCGCCGCCGGGTCGTCGGCCAGGGTGAGCCGCTCGCCGACGCGCCCGCCCGCCGCCTGAACGGCGGCCGCGAGCGCCGGGCCGTTGGCATCCCAGATCTGGCCGGGGCCGGGCTCGCCGCCCGGTCCCACGAGCTCGCTGCCCGTGGACACGACGGCCACCGAGACCTGGGCGCGGAGCGCGAGGTGGGCGACCCCGCAGGCGGCGGCCGCCGCGACGTGGTGGGGTGCGAGCACGGTGCCGGCGGGCAGCACGACGGCGCCCGCGGCGACGTCGGACCCGGGCTCCCGGACGAACTCGCCGCTCATGCGGGCGCGCGCCACGTCCACCGTGGTCGCCAGGGCCGCGGCAGCACCGTTGAAGGTCACGTGGTCGGTGTCCTCGACGGGCACCACGGCGTCCGCGCCCTCGGGCACGGGCGCGCCGGTCATGATCCGCACCGCGGTGCCTGGTGCGAGCGGGGCGGGCTCGCCCGGCGCGGCGGCGACGTCGCCCGCCACGGGCAGGGTGACGGGCGCGCCCGGGCCGGCCGTGGCGACGTCGGCGGCGCGCACCGCGAAGCCGTCCATCTGGGAGTTGCGGAACCGCGGCAGCGGGCCGGGGGCGGTCACGTCGCGCGCCAGCACGCGGCCGAGCACCCCCTGGTCGAGGGGTACCTGCTCGACGGGCCGGTCCGCGAGCGTCGCGAGCAGCTCCGCGACGTCGGCCCGGTGCTGTTCCACGTCCACGCGCTCGCTCATGTCCGCAACCTACCCGCAGCGCCGTCCGGCAGGCGGTTTGCCCTGGCGAGCGGACCGGGCCGCGCGAAAGAATCGAGCATGCAGATCCAGGCGCTGAGCAACAACGGGACCACGCCCGACGGCGCCCTCGTGCGCCGGGAGTCCGAGACCGCCGACGGCCTGCTGGTGCTCGACTCGGTGCTCGCGATGCGCCCGCAGCCCGACGTGGTGCTGCGGGCGCGGCACCACGTGGAGTACGACGGCGACGTGCGTGCCTGGGTGCGCTGGTCGCACCAGCGCGAGCCGGGCGGTGTGGACGTCTCGTTCGAGCGCGCGGACCTGCCACCGGGTGTGGGCGACGGCGTGCCGTCGTTCGCCCGGTACCTGCTGGTGCTGGAGCTCGCGACGGTGGGGTCCTGGGTCGAGTACACACAGCTCGCCGACACCGACCCCGCGCGCACGCAGCACGCCCTGCTGGTGCGCACCGACACGCAGCCGCTGGTGCTGCCGGACGGCTTCTCGGTCTCCGCGATGCGCATCGACCAGCTCCTGGACGGCAGCCCCGCGAACGCGTTCTGGTGCGACGAGCACGGCGTGCTGCAGGCCGACTACATCGAGACGTTCCCCGACGGGACCCGGATCACGGGCATCTCGTGGCGTACTACCTGGGCGGGCGTCGAGCCGTGGCTCGACCCCGAGGTACGTGCGGAGCTGGACGCGTCGGGGATCCTGGCCTGAGGGTCGTGCGGGTCACCGGTGCAGGTGCGCCTTGTGCCCGACCGCGGCGGAGACGTCGGCCTCGGCCACGGCGAGCAGCCGGTCGGCGAGGCGCCGCAGAGCCCGGCCGGCGGCGATCTCGTCGCCGATCAGGGGGACCTCGTCGTCGTCCGGTGACTTCCTGGCGTGCCCGACGCCGCGCAGGGCGTCCGGCGGGCCGTTCATCACCGTGGCCTCCGCCGTCGTGCTGCCCGCCGCCTCGACCACGGTGATCCGCACGTCCCAGGTGAGGGCGCGGCCGCGGCGAGCCTCGGTCCACGCGCCGGACGTCGCCTCGACCTGGGCGTCCACGTACGTGTCGCCGCCGGGGTAGACGAGGGTCTCCTCGCCCGTGTCGGACCAGCGCACCCGGTACGGCGGCGACCCGTCGCCGTGGGGACACTCGGTGACCACGCCGTCCCGCACTGCGCCGCCGACCACACCGGAAGCCGTGACGATCCGGTCGCCCACTGCTGCTTTCATGGGGTCCTCCTCGCGTCGTTGCGGTCCCTTCCATGATGGCCCCGAACCGGGCGGCGTGTCAGACCGTACCCGTCATCTGTTCGACCCCTGCGCGTGACAGTTGCGTGAGACGGTGAGGAGCACGGGGGCGGCGCGGAGTGCGTGCGGGCACGCGCGGAGTTTCGTGCGGAGGTTCGCGCGGGAAAGGAGCCGGGGTGCGGGACCTGCTGCCGCAGCTGCTCGACTGGTGGCACGCCGACGAGCGCGCGGCCGTCGCCACGGTGGTGCGCACCTTCGGGTCCGCACCGCGCGAGCCGGGTGCGGCGCTGGCCGTGGGGCCGGGCGGCGAGGTCATCGGCTCGGTGTCCGGCGGGTGCGTCGAGGGCGCCGTGCACGATCTGTGTCTCGAGGTCGCCGAGACCGGCCGCCCCGCGCTCGTCGGCTACGGGGTCTCCGACGACTACGCGTTCGACGTGGGCCTGACCTGCGGCGGGACCATCGAGGTGTTCGTCGCGCCGGTGTCCCGCGCGACGTGGCCGGGCTTCGACGCGTTCGCCGGGCGGGTCCTGGCCGCGCCCCGGGCCGACGGCGGCCCGGCGGGGCCGGGCATCTGCCTCGCGACGGTCGTCGCGGGGACGGGTGGTGCGGGGGCCGGTCGCGCGGGAGCCGAGGTGGGCCGGCGGCTGGTGGTCACCGGTTCGGACGCTGCCCCCTCGGCCGGGCCGGGACTCGGCGACGCCGGTCTCGACGCCGCCGTTGCCGCGGACGCCATCGGGCAACTCGCCGCCGGCACCTCCGCGGTGCGCGAGTACGGCCCCCACGGCGAGCGCACCGGCACGGGGACCCGGGTCTTCCTGCAGGTCTTCGCGCCGCCCCCGCGCCTGCTGGTGTTCGGCGCGATCGACTTCGCGGCCGCGCTGGCGCGCGCCGGGCGCCTGCTCGGGTTCCGGGTCACGGTCTGCGACGCCCGCCCGGTGTTCGCGACGCCGGCCCGCTTCCCCGAGGCCGACGAGGTGGTGGTCGAGTGGCCGCACCGGTACCTCGCCGCCGAGATCGAGGCTGGCCGCGTCTCCGCACGCGACGCCGTGTGCGTGCTGACCCACGACCCCAAGTTCGACGTGCCCCTGCTGCACACCGCGCTGACCGACCTGCCGGCCGGCACCTACGTGGGCGCCATGGGCTCCCGTCGAGCGCACGCCGAGCGGACCGCCCGGCTGGTCGAGGACGGCGTTCCGGCCGCCGCGCTCGCGCGGCTGCACAGCCCGATCGGCCTGGACCTCGGCGCCCGCACGCCCGACGAGACCGCCGTCTCGATCGCCGCCGAGATCATCGCGGCCCGGTCGGGTGCCTCGACCCGGCCTCTGCGTGAGACGGACGGCCCGATCCACGGCTGACTATCCGACGCCGGTCCGACGCCCCTCCGCGCAGGGTGGCTCCGGCTCTGCCCTACTGGACGCCAGACTCTGGCCGGAGCAGTCCGCGCAACGCGCCTTCGTACGCACCGAGATCACTTTCAACGGTGCTGCGGATCAGCTGCGGGTCGATGTACTCGTAGGCGTGCGCGATCCGGTTCCGGGTGGACCAGATCGCCTTCCACGTCGTGCCGAACGCTCGCGCCCGGGCCTCCTCGCTCAGTTTGGCGGCCACCTCGATCGAAGCCCCGAGGCGGAGACACACGGCATCGAACAGGACCGGATCGTCCATCGTGCCGTGCTCGAGATACGACTTGAGCACGTCCAGGTGATGCAACGCCGACTCAACGTTGCGCTGGTCCTTGTCCGTCACAGCGGGATCGCCTCGACGGTCGCGGCCACGCCCTCGCGCAGGGCCCGCGCGATCACCACATCGACCTCGCGCCCCAGCAGTTCCTCGAGCTCTGCCTCCAGCGCGCCGATTGCGAACAGGCCGACGTCGGGATCGGTGTCGACGAGCAGGTCGATGTCCGACTCCGCGGTGTCCTCACCGCGGGCCACCGACCCGAACACGCGGATGTTGTGCACACCCCGACGCGCCGCGGCCTCGACGATCTCGTCGCGCCGGTCACGAAGCAGCAAGGTCAGCAACGGCACGACCTCGTCCGGCTCGCCCCCGGCCGCCGCCGTGTCCAGCTTCAGGAGGCGGGCGACCTCCGGCTGGCTCCGGCCGAGGGCCAGGCCGATCCTGCGCTGACTCCAGCCCAGGTCACGCGCCTGGCTCGCCGCAACGACGAGCTCACGCGTCGCGGCCGCTCGCAGCTCCCCCGCATGCCGGCTCGTCCGCATCAGGTGCTCCGCGAAAGCCCGCTCGACCGCCGATTCCCGCTCCGTCTGTCTCCGCACTGGCTGCTGCTCCACCCGAAACCACCTCCTGATAGCAGATGCTATCAGCATGCTGGGTCGAGCGCCCGGGGACCCGTCAGTCCGCGTGCTGCACCACGTTGACCACCGTGCCGTCCGGCGCACGCACCAGGAACCGGTGCACGCCCCAGGACTCCGTCGTCAGCGGGTGCACGATCTCGTACCCGCGCTGCCGCGCCTCGGCGTACGCGCCCTCGACGTCGGGCGTGTGGACCGAGACCGTGGCGTCAGCGGCGGCCGTCGCGTCGCGCGTCAGGAGCTGGACCACGGCGCCGGTGTCCGGGGACGTGTAGCGGGCCACCCAGCCCAGGTTGAACTCCTCGGTGCTCAGCCCGAGGTAGTCGGCGTAGAAGTCCTTGGCGGCGTCGACGTCGGCCACCCGCAGGTTGGCCATGATCCGGCTTACGCGCATCGTTCCTCCTGATCGGGGGCTGGTCGGGAACCGGTCGGGAAATCCGGGCGCCTCCACCCGCGACGCCGTCCTAGGCTGCGGGCATGTCAGCGCACGTCGAGACCATCGTCCCGCCCAAGCTCCGCCCCGGCGACACCGTCCGGGTGGTCGCACCCGCCCGCTCGCGCACCATGATCATGGAGCACGACAACACCCGCTGGATCGACGAGCGGTTCGCCACGATGGGACTCACCCTCACGTTCGGTGAGCACGTCGACGAGGACGACCAGTTCCGCAGCGCCTCGATCGAGCACCGCGTCGCCGACCTGCACGCCGCGTTCGCCGACCCCGCCGTCGCGGGGATCATCACCGTGATCGGCGGGTTCAACAGCAACGAGCTGCTGCCCTACCTGGACTTCGACCTGATCGCGGCCCACCCCAAGGTGTTCTGCGGTTACTCGGACATCACCGCGCTGCAGAACGCGATCCTCGCGCACACGGGTCTGGTCACGTACTCCGGCCCGCACTGGTCGAGCTGGGGCATGCGCGACCACTTCGAGCCCACCGGCGACTGGTTCCGCGCCGCCGTGACCAGCGACGCCCCCATTGTCGTCGAGCCGTCACAGGCCTGGACCGACGACATGTGGTTCGCCGACCAGGACGCCCGCACCGCCGTGCCGAACGAGGGCTGGTGGCGGCTGCGGCCGGGAACCGCCTCGGGTCGGATCGTCGGCGGCAACCTGGGCACGCTCAGCCTGCTCCAGGGAACCGCGCACATGCCGTCGCTCGACGGCGCGCTCCTGTTCCTGGAGGACGACTTCGAGTCCGACGCCGCGCACGTCGCGCGCCAGCTCACGTCCCTGCTCCAGCTCCCCGGCGCCGACGGCGTGACCGGGCTCGTGCTCGGCCGCTTCCAGGCCGCCTCCGGCGTGACCCGCGGGGCGCTCGACGAGATCGTCGCGCGCCAGCCCGCCCTGACCGGCAAGCCGGTGCTGGCCGGCGTCGACTTCGGACACACCAGCCCGCAGCTCACCTTCCCGGTCGGCGGCGCGGCGGACGTCGTCGTCGGCGAGCAGGAGGCGGCGCTGACGATCACCCGCCACTGAGCTCCGACGTGTCAGACGCACGAACCACCCGGGTGACCCGTGCGTCTGACACGTTGATCCCGGGGCGGCGTCCGCCGTCGGCGAACCCGGAAATTGAGTCGGGTCGGCTCAGGTTGTACCGGTCATCAGACCCCGCCCGAGGAGGACACCATGACCACCGTTCTGACCCGTTCCCCGTTCGCCCGCACCTGGGTCCGCGACCCGTGGAGCCAGCAGCTCGGCGTCACCGAGGGCCCCGTGCCCGCGGCCGACGTCTATCGTGAGGGCGAGGACCTCGTCGCCCGCCTCGACCTGCCGGGCGTGAACCCGGCCGACGACGTCACCGTCGAGGTCGAGGGCCGCAAGCTCGTCGTGCGCGGCGAGCGCAAGGACCAGCGCTCCGAGGAGTCCGAGGGCCGCCGCATCTCGGAGGTCCGCTTCGGCTCCTTCCGCCGCGTCGTCACCCTGCCGAAGGCCGTGGACGGCGACGCCGTGCGCGCGTCCTACGACTCGGGCGTCCTGACGGTCACCGTGCCGGGCGTCTTCGCCGGCACCACGCCGCAGCGCATCGAGGTCACCACCGCCGCCTGATTCCCCTCAGGCGGCCACCACGACGGCGCCCGACCGCTCCTTGCGGCCGGGCGTCGCCTGCGTTCCTGGGGCAAGCAAGGGACCGAGCTCAGTGACTTCGGTCCCCTGTCTCGAGACCGGTCCGTTGAATGACCGGTCTCAGGGCGACCGACCGATGTCATGTGCGCCAGAAAGCACAGTCATCGCGCCAGCGCCGCCGCGCCCACCACCGTCGCGTCGCCGCCCAGGACCGCCCGGCGCACCTCGACCGGGTGCCCCGACACGGGCGGCTCGTCGTCCAGCCGAGCCCGGATCGCGGGCTCCAGCAGGTCCCAGGCGTGGGCCAGACCGCCACCCACCACCACGTGCCCGACGTCGAGCAGCGCCGCCAGCACGAGCACCGCCGACCCGACCGCGCGCCCGGCGTCGGCCAGCACGCGCGCGGCGTCCGCGTCCCCGGCCCGTGCCCGGGCCTCGATCTCCGCCGCGCCGACGGCGGCCGCCACGGCCTCCCCGTACCGCCGCTCCACCGAGCGCCCCGACGCCAGCGTCTCCAGGTGCCCGCGCTGCCCGCAGGTGCACCGTGCATCGCCGAACCCGGGCACGTGCCCGATCTCCCCCGCCGCCCCCGCGCCCCGGTACAGGGCGCCGTCCAGCCAGAGCGCTCCCCCGACGCCGGTCCCGAGCGCGATCCCCGCCGCCGACCGCACACCTCGGACGGCGCCCCAGGTCGCCTCGCCCACGAGGAACGCGTCGACGTCGTTCGCCACGGTGACCGGCAGGCCGGTCCGGGCCGCGAGCCCGCTCCGCAGGTCGGTGCCGACCCAGCCGACGAAGGAGTCGCTCGCGGCGAGCACCTCCCCCGTCACCGGGTCCACGACCCCCGCCGCGCCGACGCCGACCGCCGCGACCCGAACGCGCGCCGTGGCGGTCGCCCGCTCGACGAGCCCGGCCGCGACGTCCAGCATCGCCGCCCCGCCCGACGGCGTCGGCGCGGTCGCCGAGGCGAGCACGGCGCCGTCCGCCGTGACGACGGCGGCCCGGATCTTGGTGCCCCCGATGTCGACGCCCGCGGTGGGTCCGCCCGTCACAGCGCGGCCCCGGGGGCCGGGGCGGCGCCCGACGCCACCGCACCCGGCACCGGCGCGAGCGCCTGCCGGGCCGCGCGCCGCTCCCGCTGCGCCGCCGGGTCCGGCGTCGGCACGGAGGCCAGCAGCTCGGCCGTGTACGGCTCGCGCGGCGCGCGGAACACCTCCGGCGTCGGGCCGCTCTCCACGAGGCGCCCGGCGCGCAGCACGGCCACGCGGTCGGTCAGCTCATGCACCACGCCCAGGTCGTGGCTGATGAACAGGCAGCCGAACCCGAGCTCTGCGTGCAGGTCGCGCAGCACCTGGAGCACCTCGGCCTGCACGGACACGTCGAGGGCGCTGGTCGGCTCGTCGGCCACCAGCAGGCGCGGCCGCAGCGCGAGCGCCCGGGCGAGGCCGATCCGCTGGCGCTGCCCGCCGGAGAACTCGTGCGGGTAGCGCCGCTCCGCGCCCGCGGGCAGGCGCACGGCGTCGAGCAGCTCGCGCACCCGCGCCCGCTTCTCGGCCGCGGTCAGCCGCCGCCCGTCCCGGCCGTGGATCGCCAGCGGCTCGGCGATCGACTCGCCGACGAGCCGGCGCGGGTCCAGCGACCCGCCCGGGTCCTGGAACACCACGCCGACGTCGGCCAGCAGACGCCGCCGGGCCCGGCCGCGCGCCCGGGCCACGGAGGTGCCGAGCAGCAGCACCTCGCCCTCGGACGGCGTGAGCAGGCCGAGGCAGGCGCGGCCCGCCGTCGACTTGCCCGAGCCGGACTCGCCGACCAGGCCCAGCATCTCGCCCGCGCGCACGGTCAGGTCGAGGCGCTCGACGGCGCGCACGTGGCGGCCCTGCACCCGGTAGTCGAGGCTGACCCCGCGCAGGTCGAGCACGACCTCGCGGGGGTCGTCGGCCTCGTCCCCACCACCGGTCGAGCCATCGCCCGTCGGCCCCGCCCCGCGGTCGCTCGACCCGTGATGAGTCGTCGTGCTCGCCGGTGGCACCGCCGGCACAGCGTCCAGCAGCGCCCGCGTGTACTCGTGCTCCGGCGCCAGCAGCACCTGCTCCACCGGCCCGTGCTCCACGATCCGGCCGCCGCTCATCACCGCCACCTCGTCGGCCAGGTCGGCCACGACGCCCATGTTGTGCGTGACCAGCAGCAGCGCCGTCCCCCGCTGCGCCACCAGCTCGCGCAGCAGGTCGAGGATCCCGGCCTGCACGGTCACGTCGAGCGCCGTCGTCGGCTCGTCGGCGACGATCAGCTGCGGCTCGCACGCCAGCGCGATCGCGATCACCACGCGCTGCCGCTGCCCGCCCGACAGCTCGTGCGGGTACTGCCCCGCCCGCCGCTCCGGCTCGGGGATGCCCACGGACCGCAGCAGCTCCACGGCCCGCTCCCGCGCGACCGCCCGCGGCACGCGCTCGTGGTTGAGCACCGCCTCGGCGATCTGGTCGCCCAGCGTCATGGTCGGGTTGAGGGCCGTCATCGGCTCCTGGAACACCATGGAGACCACGCGGCCGCGCAGGTCCACAAGCCGTTCCTCGGGCGTGCTGACGACGTCGCGCACCGCGCCGCCGTCGGCCAGCTCGACCGAGCCGGTGACGCGCGCGGTCGAGGGCAGCAGCCCGAGCACGGACAGCGAGGTGACGCTCTTGCCCGAGCCGGACTCGCCCACCAGCGCGACCACCCGGCCGCGCCCTACCTCGAGATCGACGCCGCGCACCGCGGGCACGTCCCCGGAGCCGGTGGTGAAGGTGACGTCCAGGCCCCGGATGCGCAGTACGACGTCGCTCATGCCGTCCTCCCCTTCACGTCGACGACGTCCCGCAGCCCGTCGCCCACGAAGTTCAGGGCGCAGACCACGACGACGATCGCTAGGCCGGGCGGCAGGATGAGCCACCAGGCGCCCTGGTAGATGTAGTTGATGCCGTCGTTCAGCATCGCGCCCCAGTCGGTCGTGGGCGGCTGCACGCCCATCCCGAGGAAGCTGATGTAGGCGACCAGCAGGATGGCGTCGGCCACCTGGAAGGTCGCGTTGACCACCACGGTGCCCACGGTGTTGGGGATGACGTGCGTCAGCACGGTGCGGCCGTGCGAGGCGCCCATCGCGCGGGCCGCCACCACGTAGTCGCGGGTGCGCACCGACAGGGCCTCCGCCCGGATCAGCCGGGCCGGGACCAGCCACGACACCAGGCCGAGCACCACGATCATCATGCCGACCGTCGGCCGCACGATCGTGGAGAGCACCAGCAGCAGGAAGATCGCGGGGATCGCGATACCGGCGTCGACCACGCGCATCATGACGACGTCGACGGCGCCGCCCACGTACCCGGCGACCGCGCCCCAGAGGGTGCCGACCACGGTGGCGAGCGCCCCCGCGAGGACCCCGACCAGGAGCGAGACCTGACCGGCGACCATCAGCCTGCCCAGGTTGTCGTAGCCGAGCGCGTCCGTGCCCAGGGGGTGCCCGCCGACGCCGGGCGGCAGGTTGGCCGCGCCGAGGTCGGTCGCCACCTGCTCCGTGGGGTACACGAGCGGCCCGACCAGCACGAACAGCACCAGCGCGGCGAGCGCGGCGGCGCCCACGACGGCCAGCCGGTTCCTCGTGAAACGACGCAGCCCGGTCATCGCAGACCTCCTCGGGTGCGGGGGTCCAGGACGGCCTGGACGACGTCGGCCAGCAGGGAGCCCACGACGGTGGCGACCGAGATGACCAGCACGCAGCCGAGCAGCACCGGGAAGTCGCTGCTCTGCGCGGCGCTCCAGAACAGCAGCCCCATGCCGGGGTAGTTGAAGAGCTGCTCCACCACCAGGGCGCCGCCGAACATGACGGGCAGGTAGTAGCCGAGCATCGCGACCACGGGCGTCAGCGAGTTGCGCAGCACGTGCCGGAGCACCACGCGGCGGTGGGCGGTGCCCTTGGCGCGGGCCGTGCGCACGTAGTCCTCGCCCAGGTTGTCGAGCGTGGCCGACCGCATGTACCGGCTGAACGTGGCGACGATCGGCACCGCGCCCGTGAGCACGGGCAGCACGAGCGCGTCCGGCTGGGCCAGCACCTCGGCGATCCCGGTGCCCTGCGGCGCCGCCGCCGGGAACAGCCCGGCGGTCTGGCTGAGCAGCAGGATCAGCAGCATCCCGAGGAAGAACGTCGGCGTCGAGTAGGCGACGATCGCCAGCGTCGAGAGCCAGTAGTCGACCGCGCGGTTGCGGCGCACGGCCTGGTAGACGCCGACGGGCACGGCGATCAGCACCGCGGCCACGAGCGAGAGCCCGGTCAGCAGCAGCGTCTTGGGCAGGCGCAGGGCGATCGCGTCCGACACCGACTGGTTGAGCAGGTAGGACTCGCCGAGGTCGCCCGTCAGCGAGCGCCCCAGGAACGAGAGGTACTGGAGCACCACGGGCTGGTCCAGGCCGTTGGCGGCCTCGAACGCGGCGATCTGCTCCGCGGTGGCCTGCTGGCCGAGGACGCCGCGGGCGGGTCCGCCCGGCAGCGCGTGCAGCAGCGCGAACACGATGACGCTGACCACGAGGATCACGACGAGCGCCTGGAGCACGCGCCGGATCAGGAAGCGGCCGAAGCCGCCGCGGGCCGCCCTGACGGGCGCGGGCGCGGCGGCTCCGGCTTCGACGGCCCCGCTGGTCGCGGGGATGGCTGTCGTCATGTCAGCCGGCCCAGCTCCAGCGCTGCGGGTGGAAGCTGGCGAGCGGGTCCTGCGTGGTGCCCTCCAGCCCGTCCTTGATGACCGAGACCTGGTAGACGGGGTTCGGCAGCCACATGACCGGCAGGTTCTCGGCGCCGAACGTCGAGTACTCCTGCATGACCGACGCGTCGGTGCTCTCGGTGGAGTCGTGCATGAGGGTGTCGAAGGTGTCGTCCGAGTACGAGCCGAAGTTCGAGGCCGCGCCGGTGCCGAACACGCGCTCGCCGCTCGGGTAGCCGCCGAAGTACCAGCTCCCGGCGGTGCCGAAGAACGGCAGCTGCCAGTCGCAGTCCGCCTGGTCGGCGGTGCACGGCGCGATGGAGGACAGCACGGTGTTCAGCGGCGCGCTCTCGATGGTCACGCCCACGCCGGCCTGTTCGAACGTCGACTTGATCTCGGCGAACATGTTGTCCGTCTCGGCCGAGCCGCTCTGCGTCAGGATCGTGATCGCGAGCTGCTGGCCCTTCTCGACATCCTTGCCGCACTCGTCGTCGCCGTCGCCCGGGCGGGTGCACTCCAGCACGCCGTCGGCCCCGGGGGTCCAGCCGTGGTCGGCCAGCAGCGCGGCCGCGGCCTCCGGGTCGAACGGGTACGGGTTGGCCTTCTGCTCCTCGGAGAGGAAGTCGCTCTCGGGGTTCTGCGGCACGGGGCCGTAGCCGGGCAACGCGGCGCCCTTCCAGATGACGTCGGAGATCTGCTCCTGGTCCACCAGGTGCTGGAACGCCTGGCGCACGTAGAGCTGGCGGAAGACCGGGCCCAGCTCGGGGTGGTTGAAGTTGTAGGGCAGGTAGGTGATGGACCAGCCCGCCCACGGCTCGACGGCGTAGCCGAGCTGCTCGTACTGCTCCGGCGCGTCCAGGCCCGTGGTCGGGATGTACCCGTAGTCGACGGCGCCGGAGCGGACGGCGTTCACCTCGGCGTCGGTGGACGTGTACGGCAGCAGGTTGACGGTGTCGATCGAGGCGGCGTCGTCACCGTCGTACTTCGCGTTCTTCGTCAGCTCGACCTGGCCGCTGTCGGTGAACCCGGTCAGCGAGTAGGGGCCGTTGATGGTCTGCCACAGCGGGTTGGACTCGTAGGTCGACAGGTCCTCGCTCTGACCGACGAGGTAGTCGAAGATCGCCTTCGCGCCGTCCTCGGTCTCGGCGAGCGCCGGGTCGGGCTCGTCGCCGTCGGCGGCCTTGGCCCAGGCGTGGGCCGGCAGCGGCACGACGAGCGTGAGCTGCGAGGCCTGGAGCCACTCCGGGTTGTAGACCTTGTCGAAGGTGAGCTCGACGGTCTTCTCGTCGGGGGTGGCCACCTCGGTCACGTTGTCGGGCATGCGGCCCTCGGAGTAGCTGGCCCAGACGTCCGTGTTGGCCGTGACGAGGTCGAACCAGAACTTCACGTCGGCCGAGGTCACGGGCTCGCCGTCGCTCCATGTGCGGTCGTCGTCGAGCGTGATGGTGGCGACCAGGCCGTCGTCGGAGAAGGTGATCTCGTCGGCGAGATCGGCGCTCGCCACGCGCCCCACCTCGCCCTCGGAGCCGTCGTAGGCCACGAGCGGCTCCCAGAGGGTGCGCATGATCGCGGAGTTGTGGGTGGCGAGCTTTCCGGCGATGCCCAGGGGCACGATCCAGTTGGGGGTCGCGTTCGCGGGCAGGGCGTAGTTCACGTCGGTGCGAGCGGCTGCCTCGTCGCTGCCGGACGAAGACGTCGAGCATCCGGCGAGGAGGGCGACGGCGGCGGCAGCGCCGACGGCGAGCCGTACGGCCCGTCCGGCATGCGTGGTGCGCATCTGGGTCTCCTTGGTCTGCGGGGCCGACGACGCCGGAGCCTGTGCGACTCGGGCACTTGTTTCGCCAGCCGAATAATGGAGCACCGTAGACGTATGAAGTTTCCCGGATCTATGCGAATTCCGTAACAAGACTGTTAATTCGGTCCCGCAAAAAGGCCGAGCTGTCCGGAGTGCGCCCGGCGTGGTGCAGACTCGTGCCCGGAACTTGTTCCGCGTCCTGAAAGAAGTTCTGGAAGAACTTGGAGGAGGCCCGTGGCCCAGCCCGCGCGTCCCCGGGTGGCCGCCGCACGGCTCGAGCGGGAGATTCTCGTGCTCGTGTCCAGCGGCCGCGCCCGGTCCCGCAAGGAGATCGCCGAGTCGCTCGGCATCGCCCCGTCCACCGTCTCGCAACGGGTGCAGGCGATGCTCGCCGCCGGCGTCCTGGAGGAGACGGGCGAGGGTGCGTCCAGCGGCGGACGCCGGCCGCGCGCGCTCCGGGTACCCGGCAGCACGGGCTACCTCGGCGTCGTCGACCTCGGGGGCGCCCACGCCCGGCTCGGCATCCTGCCGCACGGCGGCGAGCTGACCACCACCACCGAGGTGGCCCTCGCGATCGGCGACGGCCCCGGGCCGGTGCTGACTCGGGTCACCGCCGCGCTGCGGGAGCTGGCCGCCGCGCAGCCCGACGGTGGCCGGCTGCTCGGCGTGGGCATCTGCCTGCCCGGCCCGGTCGACGTCGCCCGGCGCGCCCTGGACAGCCCGTCGCGCATGCCCGGGTGGTCGGGGTTCGACGTCGGCTCCTGGCTGGAGGACGCCCTGGGCGTGCCCGCCGTGGTCGAGAACGACGCGAACGCGATGGCCGTGGGCGAGCACTTCGGGCACGCCCGGCGCACGCGGCACTCGGTGTCGGTCAAGGCCGGCACCGCGATCGGCGCCGGGATCCTGGTCGACGACCGGCTGTACCGCGGCGCGGGCGGCGCGGCGGGCGACATCACGCACACGCGCATCCCGGCCGGTGGCGACACCCCGTGCACCTGCGGCAACCGCGGCTGCCTGGAGACCGTGGCCTCGGGCGCGGCCCTCGTGCGGCTGCTGCGTGAGCAGGGCTACGACGTGGCCGCCACCGCCGACGTCCTCGCCCTGGTGCGCGACGCCGAGCCCGTGGCGACCACCCTGACCAGGACCGCCGGCCGGCACCTGGGCGCGGCGCTGTGCACGGTGGTCAACTTCTTCAACCCCGGCGCCGTCTACCTGGGCGGCGCGCTGTCCACGCTGGAGCCGTTCGTCTCCGCGATCCGCAGCCAGATCTACGAGGGCGCCCACCCGCTGATGACCCGCGACCTCGTGATCGCGCCCTCCGGGCTGGGCCCCGACGCGAACCTCGTGGGCGTGGGCCGCCTGCTGGAGGACACGCTCGTACCGCACGCGCTGGCCACCCACGCCTCCCCTACCCCCTCCACAGCGTCGGAAGGACCACGATGACCAACCCCCGCCCGCGGGTCGCGATCGCCGGCATGTCGATCGAGTCCAGCACGTTCTCCCCGCACCGTTCCGGGTGGGAGGCCTTCACGCTCCGCCGCAGCGCCGAGCTCGTGGCGCACTACCCGTTCCTGTCCGACGGCGCCCCGCTGCGCGACGCCGCCGACTGGACCGGGGTGCTGCACGCCCGGTCGCTGCCCGGCGGCGCCGTCCCGGCCGAGGTGTACGAGTCGGTGCGCGACGAGATCGTCGCGACGCTGCGCGCCCAGCAGGAGGAGCACGGACCGTACGACGGCCTGCTGCTCGACATCCACGGCGCCATGACCGTGGTCGGGCGGGACGACGCGGAGTCCGACCTCGCCGCGGCGGTGCGCGCCGCCGTCGGGCCGGGGACGCTGATCAGCGCGACGATGGACCTGCACGGCAACGTGCCCCGGGAGCTCGCACAGGCCAGCGACCTGATCACCTGCTACCGCATGGCCCCGCACGAGGACGCCTGGGAGACGCGCGAACGCGCGGCCGCGAACCTGCTCGCGCGGCTGGAGTCGGGCGGCGCCCCGAAGAAGGCGTGGCTGCAGGTCCCCGTGCTGCTGCCGGGCGAGAAGACCAGCACCCGCATCGATCCGGCCGCCTCGATCTACGCCGACGTCGCGCGCGTGGCCGGTCTGCCCGGCGTGCTCGACGCGGCGCTCTGGGTCGGGTACGCGTGGGCCGACGAGCCGAGCTGCCGCGCCGCCGTCGTCGTCACGGGCGACGACGAGGAGGTGATCGTGCGCGAGGCCGAGCAGCTCGCCCGGCAGTACTGGGACGCGCGCGACGACTTCGCGTTCGTGGCGCCCGCCGCCCCGTACGACGAGTGCGTCGCGACGGCGCTGGCGAGCACGGCGCGGCCGTACTTCCTGTCCGACTCGGGCGACAACCCGACCGCGGGCGGCGCGGGCGACGTCACCTGGACGCTCGCGCGGCTCCTGGCGGAGCCCGCGTTCGCGGCCGCGCCCGAGGAGGGCGGCCGCAGCGCGATCTACGCGTCCCTGCCCGACCCCGCGGCGGCGCGCGCCGTGGCCGCCGTGTTCGCCGCACACGGCGCGGGTGCCCCGGTCGACGTCGAGGCCGGCGCCCGGGTCGACGACGGCCCGCACGGCCCGGTCCGGCTGACCGGCGTGGTGGAGCACGTGAGCGAGGGCGACCCGGACGCCGGGATCGTCGCCGTCGTCCGGGTCGGCGGGCTGCGCGTGATCCTCACGGAGCGGCGCAAGCCGTACCACCTGGAGCGCGACTTCACGGTGCTGGGCCTGGACCCGCGGGGCACCGACGTCGTCGTGGTCAAGATCGGCTACCTGGAACCCGAGCTGTACGACATGGCGGCCGACTGGATGCTCATGCTCACCCCGGGCGGCGTGGACCAGGACCTGCTGCGCCTGGGCCACCACCGCCTGACGGCGCCGACCCACCCGTTCCACGCCTTCGACGCCGAACCGGAGCTCCGCGCCGAGCTCCTCTAAGCCGTTGAGTGCTGGATATTCGCCCTTTTCTGCGCCTCAGAAGGGCGAATATCCAGCACTCAACGGGGCTGGTGGGGCGGGTCAGGCCTCCGCGACCAGCGAGAACAGGTCCTTCGGGTTGGTCGGCTCGGCGATGAGGTCCAGGTGCTGCAGCAGCTCCGGGGCGTTGGCCGTGACGTCCTCCAGCACGAACTTCAGCGCGGTCCAGTCCTCCACGGCGAAGCCGACGGAGTCCCACACGACGAGCTCGTCCTGGCTCCGGCGGCCCTGCGCCGCGCCCGTGACGACCTGCCACAGCTCGGTCACCGGGAAGTCGGCGGCCTGGCGCTGGATCTCGCCCTCGATGCGCGTCTGCTCCGGCAGCTCGACGAAGACGCTCGCGCGCGCCACGATCGCCGGGTCCAGCTCCGTCTTGCCTGGGCAGTCGCCGCCGATCGCGTTGATGAAGACGCCGCCGGTCACGTCGGCGTCGTGCAGCACGGTCGCGTTCTGCTTGTCGGCGGTGCAGGTGGTGATGACGTCTGCGCCGCGCACCGCGTCAGCGGCGTCGTCGGCCAGCGCGACGTCGAAGCCGAGCGCCTTGGCGTGCTTCGCCAGCTTCTCCATCGCGTCACGGTCGACGTCGAAGACGCGCAGCGTCTCGATGCCCAGCTCCGCGCGCATGCCGAGGGCCTGGAACTCGGCCTGCGAGCCGCAGCCGATCAGGGCGAGCGTGCGCGAGTTCGCCGGGGCCAGGTAGCGAGCGGCCAGGGCCGACGTCGCCGCCGTGCGCAGGGCGGTGAGCAGCGTCATCTCGGCGAGGAACGTCGGGTAGCCGTTGCCGACGTCGGCGAGCATGCCGATCGCCGTGACCGTCTGGAAGCCGTTGGTCGGGTTGAGCGGGTGCCCGTTGACCAGCTTGAAGCCGTAGGTCTGCGCGTCCGAGGTGGGCATGAGCTCGATGACGCCCTCCGGGGAGTGCGACGCGATGCGGGGGCGCTTGTCGAGCTCGGGCCAGCGCGCGAAGTCGCGGTCCAGGGCGTCGGTCAGCGCGGCGATCGCGGCCTCCGGGCCGCGCCGGGCCACCCAGCGGGCGGTGGCGGCGACGTCGAGGTACGGGACGGTGGTCATCGGGTCTCCTCGGTGGTGGCGGGGGCGGCGGTCGCGGTGGCCGCGTCGGCCAGCACCGCGCTGGCGACGACGGCGCTGGCCAGGGCCGTGCCCGTCAGCGCGGGCAGGGCGGACGGCGTGGTGGTCTCGGGACGCAGCTCGAGGGTGCAGCACTTCACCGAGCCGCCGCCCTTGAAGATCTCGGACAGGTCGATGCCCACCGGCACGAAACCGCGCTCCTTGAGCGCCTCGGCGTAGGCGCCGGCGCGGTCGCTGAGGAAGACGTGCAGCCCGTCGGAGACGACGTTCAGGCCCAGGACGGCGGCGTCCTCGGCGCCGACCAGGATCGCGTCGGGGAACCGCTCGCGGAGCGTCTCCTGCGCGGCAGGGCTGAAGGCCTCGGGGTGGTAGGCCACGACGACCTCGCCGGAGACGGCGCCGTCGTCCAGCACGGAGAGGGCGGTGTCGAGGTGGTAGTAGCGCGGGTCGACCAGCTCGAGCGGGACCAGCTCGATGCCCTGCTCGGCGAGCTCCAGGCGCTCGGCCACCTCGGCGTGGCCGGCGGGCGTGGTGCGGAAGCCGGTGCCGGCGAGCAGCAGCTTGCCGATGAGCAGCAGGTCGCCCTCGCCCTCCATGATCTCGACCGACTCGCCGAGCCGGCGGTAGCCCTCGGCGGCCGGCGTGCCGAACCAGCGGTCGTACGCCGGGCCCTCGGCCGCGCGCTCCGGGTAGGTGAACCGGGCGGCGAGCGCCCGCCCGCCGACGACGATGCCGCCGTTGGCCGCGTAGACCATGTCGGGCAGGCCCGGCTCGGGCTCGATGACGTCGACCTTGTGACCGCGGGCCTCGTAGGCCGTGCGGAGCGCCTCCCACTGGGCGAGCGCCTTGGTGGTGTCGACGGGCGAGGACGGGTCCATCCACGGGTTGATGGCGTAGACGACGTCGAAGTACGTGGGCGGGCACATGAGGTAGTGCCGCGGGGTGGCGGTCCGCTGCGCGGTGGTCTGCGTCATGGCGCGAGGCTAAGGCCGCACCGATTCACAACAGGCACGCATCCGTTGCGCATCCTGCCGCGGATTCTTGCGTGATCGCTCGCTGTATTGAACGATTCGTTCATGGATGCCGTGAACCGGGCGATCGTCGGAGAGCTGCTGCGCGACGGGCGCGCCACCTACCAGGAGGTCGGCAGCGTCGTGGGCCTGTCGGCGCCCGCGGTCAAGCGCCGGGTGGACCTGATGATCGCCCGCGGGGAGATCTCCGGCTTCACCGTGCGCGTGGACCCGCAGGCGATGGGCTGGATCCTGGAGGGCTACGTCGAGATCTTCTGCTCCGGGATCGTCTCCCCCAAGGTGCTGGAGCGCGACTTCGCACCGATCCCCGAGGTGGTGCGCGTCTCCACCGTGACCGGCGACGCCGATGCGATGGTGCACGTCATGGCCACGAGCATGGAAGAGATCGAGCGCACGGTCGAGCGCATCCGCACCGTCACGCACGTCGTCAAGACGCGCACGGCGCTGGTGATGTCCCGGGTGATCGACCGGCCGGGCGCCTGACCCTGCGGGATACCCCCCGCGACGCCTTAGGCTGTCCTAACCAGGTTGTTCCCCCAGGACCGGAGGCCCCCTCGATGCTCAGGACCGCGGTTTCGGACGACGTCGCCGGCTGGCTCGACGTGCTCGGCCCCCTCGCCTTCTACCTGGTGGTCTGGGGCCTCGTGTTCGTCGGCACCGCGTTCTTCGTCGGTGTCTTCATCCCGTTCCTGACCGGTGACGGGCTGCTCTTCGGCGCGGGCATCGTGGCGGGCAGCACGGACCGCATCGACATCTGGGTGCTGGCGATCGGCGTCGGCGTCGCCGCGGTGGCGGGCGACCAGGTCGCGTTCGTGCTGGGCCGCCGCTACGGGCGGCCGTACCTCGAGTCGCGCCGGGGCCGCTGGGTGCAGGCCGCCGTGGTGCGCACCGAGCGGTTCTACGACCTGTTCGGCTGGTGGTCCGTGGTGATCGGCCGGTACATGCCCTGGGCCCGCGTCTTCGTGCCGGTGATAGCGGGCGTGACGCGCATGCCGTACGGCCGGTTCCTGACGGCGAACATCTTCGGGGCCCTGAGCTGGGCGGTGCTGATCACCGTGCTGGGCTACTACGCGGCGTCCGACCCGTCGGTGCGGCCCATCGCCTACGTCGTGGCGGGCGTGGTCATCGCGGCGTCGGTGGTCGCGGGCGTCCGTGCCTGGCGGCACGACCGGGCCACCCGGCCGCACGCCGAGGCGGAAGCGGAAGCACCGCGGGCCGAGTGATCGGTAGAACGTCAGGTGATCGGCAGCTCGGAGTGCCGACCACCTGACATTCTGCCGACCACAGGTCGCCCCGGGCGGTCAACAGCATCCGCCGTTCGATCAACCGGCAGCGCGGTGAGGCGTGCAGGGTGGTGGCCATGAGCACGAGCACAACCACCATCACGCGACGCGGACCCGCTACGGCCCCGTCGTCGGACGACCCCACCTGGACCCCCGTGGTCGCCCTCTCGTTCGGCATCGCGATGGTGGTGCTCAGCGAGTTCCTGCCGGCCGGCGTGCTGCCGGCGCTGGCCGCCGACGTCGGCGTCAGCGAGGGGACGGCCGGGCTGGCCGTGGCCGCCACCGCCATCGCGGGGGCCTGCACGGCGCCGAGCATCGCGGTGCTGCTGCCCCGCGCCGACCGGCGCACCGTGCTGGTCGCCCTGCTCGCTCTGGCCGCGCTGTCGAACCTCGCTGTGGCGGTCGCTCCCAGCTTCGCCGTGCTCCTGGTGGGCCGGCTGCTGCTCGGGATCGCGCTGGCCGGGTACTGGTCGTTCGCGTTCGGCGCCGGCACCCACGCTGTGCCCGGCAAGGACCGCGTGGTCTCGTCCACGCTGGCGTTCGGCACGAGCATCTCGACCGTCGTCGGCATCCCGGTGGCGTCCGTGGTGGGCGACGCCGTCGGCTGGCGCGCCACGTTCGGGGGCGTGGCGGTGCTGACCGCGCTCGGCGCCGTCGTGCTCGCCCTGACGCTGCCGTCCGTGCCGGCCCACCCGACCGCGGGCCTGCGGATGCTGACCGCCGCGCTGCGCAACCGGCGGCTGCTGGCGGGCATCGCCTGCGTGGTCCTGGTCGCGTTCGCCAACTTCACCGCCTACCCCTACATCCGCATCGCGATCGAGCGGGTGGACCCGTCGGCCACCACCTGGATGCTGCTGGCCTGGGGCCTCGGCGGCGCGGTGGGCACGGTGCTCGCCGGGGTGCTCGCGCGGTGGCTGCGTCCGCTGGCTGCCACGGCCCCGCTGGCGCTGGCCGCGGCGCTCGTGCTGACGGCGTTCGCCTCGACCGTGCCGGTACTGGCCCTCGCAGTGGTGCTGTGGGGCCTGTCCATGAGCATGGTGCCGGTGTTCTCGCAGCTCTGGGTCACTCGCGTCGAGCCCGAGCGGGCCGAGTCCGCGATGTCGCTCCAGGTGACCGCCTTCCAGATCGCGATCACCGTCGGGTCGTCCCTGGGCGGCGCGCTACTGGACGGCCACGGCGTCCGGCCGCTGATGCTGGTCGGCGCGGCGGCCGCGGTCGCGGCCGGTCTCGGCTGGGCGGTCCTGCGGGTGCCGCGCCGCTGAGGTCGGCAGGGCGGACGGGACCCAGGGACGGGCCTGGCGCACGAGGACCGGGCCCGGCCGGGCGGCCGGCGCCGGCTGGGCGGCCGGGCCCGTCGGGGTCGGCTCGGCCCGCCACGCGAGCGGCGAGCGGCCGTGGTCGGACGCGAACGCCCGGCTGAACGCCGCCACCGAGCCGTAGCCCACCTCGAACGCGACGCGGGTGACCGGCAGGCACCGGTCGGTGAGCAGCGTGCGGGCCCGGTGCATCCGCACCTCGCGCAGCATCCGCATCGGGCTGTGCCCGGTGGCCCGGCGAAACCGCTCGGTCAGCGCGGAGCGGGACAGGTGCACGAGCGCCGCCATCCGGTCGAGCGTCCACGGTTCGCCGGGGCTGGCCGCGAGCGCCGCGACGACGTCGGCCACCAGGGTGTCCGCGGGACCGGCACCCACGGCACCGTCGGACGTCGCCGGGCCACCGTCGAGAGCGTGGCCCTGCTCCCAGAGTGCCGTCATCGCCGCCCCGATCAGGCCGGCGTAGCTCGCGGCGAACGGGGCCGGGCTGGAGATCGCGTCGAGCGGGCACGCGGTCACGAGCGCGACGACGCCGCGCTGCCGCTCGTCGAACCCGCGCACCACGAGCGGGCTCGGCAGCGCCGCGCCGGGGGCCGATCGGCGTAGGTCGCCGTGCACCAGGTCGGTCCCGGCGTCGGCGGTGAGCCGGTGCGCCGTCCGGGCGTCGACGAGCACGGCGTCGCCGGGCAGCACCCGGTGCCGCGCGTCAGCGGTCTCCAGGGTCACGGCGCCGGCGAGCACGACGGCCCACAGTGCGCCGGGCCGGGACCGCACGTCACCGGCGGCGAGCCGCTCGCGCCGCAGCGCCGTCATCTCCCACTCCATACGAGACGGAGCCAATCGGGCGCGCCGGCTATTCCCGGTCACCCCGCGGGTGAGCGGCGGGCCCAATAGTCAGGCCGTCAGGATCCGCAGCGCGGCCTGCCCGTTCCTCCGGTGTTCGACCGGCAGCGCGCCCCACGCCGGGGCGCCGTCGGGCAGGTTGTGCCGCAACGTCTGCAACCGCTGCCGGTCCGAGCCGGTGAATCGTTCCCGCTCGGCGAAGGGGTCCGCCAGACAGCAGAGAAGTGAGGCCGCATCGCGAAGGTGCCGGTCCGGGTCGCGGGAGTCGCTCCGGTAGGCGGCAGCCTTGAGGACGACCGCGCCGAAGACGTCGGGGACACTGACGGTCGTGACGCGATCGCGGGCGATGTTCAGGCGCGCGTTGACCGTGCGACGCAGTGCCTGGGTGCCACCTTCGATAGCGACCATGGCGTGCCCGCGCAGTTTCTCGGCGACGCTGGGTGCCGCGTGGTCCGCCGCCAGTACGTCGACGACGTCCGGCACGGTGGTGACGACGTCGACGAAGGGGCGGCAGGTCACAGCGACTCCAGTGCTTGGTCGAGGGCGGTAAGACCCGCGCGCCGTTCACGCGGGTCGAGGGATTCGGCGAGATCAAGGGCCGCGACCACGAACCCGGCCTCGGCAAGCGCCGCGACGAGGGTGAGGTCCATCGACGTGGCGCGCAGCGTGATGCGGCCTTCCTCGTCACGCACGAGCCCGTTTCGGTCTGCGACCCCGTCGCGGTCGGCGCGGCCGACGTAACCGTCGACTCCCGTCGTCGACGCGAGGCCCAGCGCTCCGGAGGCCCGCGACGTGTCGACGATCTCTGCACGCACCCGACCCAAGCTCGCCGGGTGTCCTCCGTACCGGACGACATCCGCACGGTTGCGGGCGCGTTCCACAAGCTGAGCGGGCGTGAGCGACCGCAGCCTCGCTCGGAGCCGCGAGCGCTGGCTGGCGCCCAGCCATTCCGCCGTGCGTCCGGACAGGATGGCGACCGCGCCCCACGCCGTCGGTTCCGTCCACGCCCGGCCGTGCCCGGCGCCCCGGACGGCAAGGAGACGCTCCACCGAGGTTGCGTCGACGACGCCCCTGGCAACCTGTCGCAGGTGTCCCTGGGCGACGAGGTGCTGCACCTGACGGGTCGAGACACCCAAGCGTTCAGCGGCTTCCCCCACGGCGAGCAGTGACATGACAGAAAGTTTCGCCTATGCGAAATTGTCCGTCAACAGGACGTCGACCGACAGCCCTGACATACTGCCGACCAGCCGGCCGCCGTCCCGTCAGGCCGCACCCACCCGGAGGAAACCGCCTTGCTGATCGTCGGACTCGTGCTCGCGGGCGTCGCCGCGCTCATCCACGTGTACATCTTCTACCTGGAGTCCTTCGCCTGGACGGAGAAGCGGACCCTCGCGACGTTCGGCATGACCGCGCAGGAGGCGGAGGTCACCAAGCCGCTGGCTCTGAACCAGGGGTATTACAACCTGTTCCTCGCGATCGTCACGGGCGTCGGCATCGTCCTGACGGCCACCGGGTCGACGGCGGCGGGCGCCGCGCTGGTCCTCGCCGGGGCGGGCTCGATGTTCGCGGCGTCGCTCGTGCTGGTGATCTCGGACCCGAGCAAGCGCGGCGCCGCACTCAAGCAGGGGCTGGTACCGCTGCTGGGCGTGCTCGCGCTGGTCATCGGGCTGGCGGCCTGACGCCGCTCAGCGGGACCCGCGGAGGCGGCGGAGCGACCGCGCGTCCTCGAAGCCGACCGTGTGCGCCGCCTGTTCCACCGTGGCGCCCTGGCCGATGAGGTGCTCGGCGCGCTCGTGCCGCAGCAGCTGCTGGTAGCGCAGGGGCGTCACCCCGGTGGCCCGGGTGAACGCCCTGGTCAGCGTGCGCTCGGCCACGCCGGCGCGCGCCGCCAGATCGGTCAGCGGCAGGGTCCGCGCGAAGTGCGAGTCGATGTGGTCCTGGACGCGGTGGACCGTGTCGTCGACGTGCGACCGGTGCCGCAACATCGCGCTGGCCTGTGGCTCCGCCCCGTTGCGGCGGGCGTACACGACCATCTCGCGAGCCACCCGGGCGGCGAGTGCCGGGCCGTGGCGCATGGCCAGCAGGTGCAGCGAGAGGTCGATGCCGCTGGCGATCCCGGCGGAGGTGACCACGCCGTCGTCCGAGGTGAAGAGGACGTCGCGCACGACGTGCGCCCGCGGGTGGCGGGCGGCGAGCGCGTCCTGGACGGCGTGGTGGGTGGTGCAGCGGCGGCCGTCGAGCAGGCCGGCCTGGCCCAGGGCGTCCGAGCCCGCGCAGATGCTGGCGACGGTGCCGCCGCGCGCATGATGCTCCCGCAGCCGCTCGCGCGTGGACTCCGTCAGGCGGGGCCAGGCCCCCGGGTCGCCGCCGACACGCCAGCCCGGGACGACGACGAGGTCGCCCGGGGCCAGCGCGGGCCAGTCGGTGCCGGCGAGGAGCGGGAGGCCCTGGGCGGAAGGGACCGCGGAGGCGGCGCCGTCGGCCGGGGCGCCGTCGGCCGGGGCGCCCGACACGTACCGCAGGTCGTAGCGGTGGCCGAGGTCCCCCGCCGTGAAGAACGCCTGCGCGGGGCCCGCCAGGTCGAGCAGGTGGACCCCGGGCAGGAGCAGGAAGACGACGGTGGTCACGCCGTCGATGCTGCCACCTCGGCCGGGGTCGCGGCCGTGTCCTCGGCCTCGAGCTCGGCGACCGTCGCGATCCGCGCGAACCGGTCCCGGAGCACGGTCTCGGTGCGCTCCAGGATGTCGGCGGCGCTGAACCGGCCCAGCGGGTCGGTAGTGGTGGCGTCACTCACGAACGTCACCTCGTAGCCCAGGTCGGACGCGACGCGCGTGGTGGTCTCGACGCACTGCTCGGCCCGGATGCCGCAGATCCGCAGCTCGCCCACACCGTGCGTGGTGAGAATCTGGGCGAGGTTGGTCGTGGTGAAGGCGTTGTGCGCGGTCTTGTGGAGCACGGGCTCGCCGGGCCGGGGCTCGCCGAGCTCCTCGAACAGGCGGACGTGACCGGTCGCGGGGTCGAACGGGTTGCCGGACCCGGGCTCGGTGTGCAGCACCCACACCACGAGGTCGCCGGCCGCGCGGGCGAGCTCGACCAGCCGGTTGACGGGTTCCGCGACCCCGGGGTTGAGGGTCTCGGCCCACAGGGGCCGTACCCGGAAGGACTCCTGGACGTCGACGACGATCAGCGCTCTGTTCATGGCCCCAGTCTGGCCCGCCCGGCCGCGGCGCGGGAGGCCGGATCCGGTCCTGGGGCGGACCGATCCGGTCACCGGGGCGGGTCGCCCTGGGCCCCGCGCCCGCGCCCGCGAGAACCCCGGCTCAGCCGCCGAACGCCGCCGCGTTCCTCCGCGCCCAATCGGCGAAGGCGCGCGCCGGCCGGCCCAGCACCTTCTCGATGTCGGGACTGACCAGCTGTTCCTCCGCCGTCGGCTCGCCCAGGATCGCAAGCGTTCCGTCAACGACCGACTCGGGAATGTAGGCGAGCATCTCGGCGCGCGCCTGCTCCCGGGTCTGCTCGGCGAAGGTCAGCGGAACGCCGAGCGCCCCGGCGAGGGCCTCCGTCCGCTCGCGCGGCGAGACGGCGGCGGGACCCGTCAGCACATAGGCGCGGCCCGCGTGCCCGTCGTCGGCCAGCGTGGCGGCTGCGACCTCGGCGATGTCCAGCGGGTCGACGGCGGGCAGCGCGACGTCGCCGAACGGCGCGTGGACGGCCCGCTCCGATCGGACCGTCGGGACCCAGGCGAGCGCGTTGCTGGCGAAGTCGGCAGGCCGCAGCAGCGTCCACTCCAGGCCCGAGCCCTGCACCCGCTTCTCCAGCTCGGCGAGCGGACCGTGCGATGCCGATCCAGCACGGGTGACGGCGCCCAGCGAGGACAGCAGGACGAGCCGCCGCACACCGGCGTCGGCGGCGACACCGATGATCCGCTCGGTGTCCAGGTGCCCGCCCGATCCGGGTACCAGCAGGAACATGGCGTCCGCGCCGTCGACGGCAGCGCGCAGGCTCGCCGGTTCTGCCAGGTCGGCACTCACCCCGCGGACCCGGGGATCGTCGAGC
Source organism: Promicromonospora kroppenstedtii (assembly GCF_044389675.1). NCBI lineage: Bacteria > Bacillati > Actinomycetota > Actinomycetes > Micrococcales > Promicromonosporaceae > Promicromonospora > Promicromonospora kroppenstedtii. The sequence continues at coordinate 145,621 of NZ_JBIRYI010000011.1, forward strand.
GGGGCGGTCCCCGCGCGGGACACGGCGGCGACGTCGTGACCGCGGCGGACGAGCTCTGCGACCAACGGCCGGCCGATGTTCCCCGTGGCTCCGGTGATGACGATCATGGGTGCTCCTTGTCGGTAGGACACGGCCCTGGACCAGGGCCGGACGACCCCTACGGCCGCCGTGCCACCGACGTTACGAGCGTCAGTACAGTAGGTTCCCTCAGGAAAGTATTGGAGCCTGCCATGTCGAACGCGACCGCCGCCGCGAAGCCGGGCGCCGGCACCTGGAGCCCGCAGCCCGACGACGACCCCACCACCGCCTGCCCGATCTCACCGGTCGTCGACCTCGTGTTCAGCCGGTGGACCACCCCGATCCTGTGGGTGCTGCAGGCGCACGGGACCCAGCGCTTCGTGGAGCTGGAGCGGCGCATCGGGGTGACGCCGAAGGTGCTGACCCAGCGTCTGCGTCAGCTCGAACGGGACGGCCTGGTCCAGCGCAGGATCTACGCGGAGGTCCCACCGCGCGTGGAGTACGAGATCACGGAGCTGGGCGGCAGCCTGCAGTCCGTCTTCGCCGCACTGGGCGAGTGGGGCGACGCGCACATGTCCGACGTCGAGCGGTCGCGCGCCGCGTACACGGGCCCGCTCCCCCGCTGAGCCCACGTCGAACCGGGCGGTCGACACCGGCGGTGCACGCCGGCGATGCACCGCCGGCCGTGCACGCCGGTCGGCAAAATGTCAGGTGGTCGGCAACCCGAGCTGCCGACCACCTGACCTTCTACCGACCACCCGCCCGACGTCGACCCCGCGGCGTCGGGCAGGGCGTCACGCCTGGACGAACCGCAGCAGCGCCTCGTTCACCTCGTCGGCGTGGGTCCAGAGCAGGCCGTGCGGCGCGCCCTCGACCTCGACGTACTCGGCCTCGGGGAACGCCGCGTGGAAGGCGCGCCCGGTGGCGTCGATCGGCAGGATGTTGTCCTTGGTCCCGTGCAGGATCAGGGACGGCTTGCCCGCGGCGCGCACGGCGGCGACGTCGGCCCGGAAGTCCTCGATCCAGGCGGAGACCACCGCGTACGCGGCGACCGGAGCGCTGCCCGTCGCGGTGTTCCAGCTCGCCGTGACGGCCTCCTGGCTGATCCGCGAGCCGAGGTTCTCGTCCAGGTTGTAGAAGTCCTGGTAGAAGTTCGTGAACCAGGCGAAGCGGTCGGCGCGGGCCGCCGCCTCGATGCCGTCGAAGACGGACTGCGGCACACCGCCCGGGTTGTCGTCGGCCGCCACGAGGAACGGCTCGAGCGAGGCGAGGAACGCGAGCTTGGCGACGCGCTCGTGACCGTGGTTCTTGACGTAGCGGGCGAGCTCACCGGTGCCCATCGAGAAGCCGACGAGGATGACGTCGCGCAGGTCCAGCGTGTTGAGCACCGTGTCCAGGTCGGCGGCGAACGTGTCGTAGTCGTACCCGGCCCCGACCTTGCTCGACTTGCCGAACCCCCGGCGGTCGTACGTGATCACGCGGTAGCCGGCGGCGATGAGCTCGCGCGACTGCCGCTCCCAGCTGTTGCCGTCGAGCGGGTACCCGTGGATGAGGACGACCGGCTGCCCCGAGCCGTGGTCCTCGTAGTAGAGCTCGGTGGTGGTGCTGTTCTCGGTGCCGACGGTGATGAAACCCATGGTCAGTTCCTCTCCTGAAACCTCTGCCCCGACTGAGAACGGTCGTTCTCTGCCGATGTCCGCTACAGTAGAGAACGAACGTTCTCCGCGCAAGTCGTGCGGAGGGAGATGTGGGGTGAGATCGGATGATCGACGAGAAGACCGCTCGGGAGGCAGTGGTCCAGGCCGCGGACGAGCTGTTCTACGCGCACGGCGTCCAGGCGGTAGGCATGGACGCCGTGCGGACGGCGGCGGGCGTCTCGCTCAAGCGGATCTACTCGCTCTTCGCCTCGAAGGACGAGCTGATCGTCGCCGTGCTCAACCACCGCACCGCGATCTGGGACACCGGGCTCGCCTCGGCGTCCGAGCGGGCGACGTCGGCCCGCGAGCGCATCCTCGCGATCTTCGACTTCCTCGACGCCTGGTTCCGGGAGCCGAGCTTCAGGGGCTGCGCCTTCATCAACACGCACGGCGAGCTGGGCTCCACCTCGACGGCGGTGGCGGACACCGTCCGCGAGCAGAAGCGCGCCTTCCAGAACTACGTCGCCCAGCTCGTGGCCGACGCCGGTGCGCCGCCTGCCCTGGCGCCCCAGCTCGCCATCCTGGCCGAGGGCGCGCAGACCACCGCCGCCATCGCGGGCACCCCGGAGGCCGCACACCAGGCCCGCGCGGCCGCCGAGACCCTGCTGGACGTTGCGACCGCCGCCCACGACTGACCCCGCCCGACCCCCGGGCGTCCGACCCCCCGGCATTGACCGCAGCCGGCCCCTCATGCGGTGCGAGAGGATGTAGACATGACGACCGACAAGACCGGCACCGCGCGGGACGGGGCGCAGCTCCCCCTGCAGACCGGACCGCACGAGGGCGACTTCGCGTTCCGGTGGGCGTACGGCAACCCGGAGGCCCCGTTCACCATCGTGGAGTTCGGCGACTTCGAGTGCCCGTACTGCGGCGCGGCCAAGCCCGTGCTGCACGAGCTCGTCAACGGCTCGGACGGCCAGGTCCGCCTGGTGTGGCGGCACTTCCCCCTGTTCGAGCCCCACCCGTACGCACTGACGGCGGCCCTGGCGGCCGAGGCGGCGGGGCACCAGGGCGCGTTCTGGCCGATGGCGGGCCTGCTCTTCAAGCACCAGGACAGCCTCGACGACGCGTCGATCGTGCGGTACGGGGAGCAGCTCGACCTGGACACCTCCGCGCTGGTGGGCGACGCGGCGCAGAAGTTCGCCGACGCCGTCCGCACGGACTACCAGGACGGCATCGACGCCGGGGTGCACGGCACGCCCACCCTGTTCATCAACGGCGAGCCGTACACCGACGGCGTCACCGTCACCGATCTGCGGGACACGATGGGCCTGTCGCGCAAGCGCACGTCCCGCTTCGGCCGGTAGGTGCCTGCCGGCGCGCGAGCAAAGCGCGCAGATGACCGACGATCTCGTCCGGAGCCTGCTCGGCCATGAAGTGCCCGGCGGTCACCGTGCGGTGAACGAGGTCGCCGGCCCAGGCGGACCACAGGCCGGCGGCGTCGTAGCCGAGCGCGGCGCCCCAGTCCTGCTGGAGCACGGTGACGGGCATGGGCAGCCGGCGTCCTGCGGCCCTGTCGGCCTCGTCGTGCTCGATGTCGATCCCGGCCGACGCCCGGTAGTCCGCCACGATCGAGGGGACCGCCTCGCGGGAGGCCCGCAGGTACTCCGCCCGGACCGCGGGCGGGATCGCCTCCTGGCTGGTGCCCCAGGCGTCGAGGAAGAACGCGAAGAACTCGTCGGCGGCGCCCTCGATCATCCGCTCCGGAAGGCCGGGCGGCTGGGCCATCAGGTACAGGTGGAACGCGACGGCGGCGTTCGCGCCGTGCAGCACGTCCCACATGTCGAGGGTCGGGAGCACGTCCAGGATCGCCAGGTGGGTCACGCGGTCGGGGTGGTCCAGGCCGGCGCGGACGGCGACGAGGGCGCCACGGTCGTGGCCGGCGAGCGCGAACTTCTCGTGGCCGAGAGCCCGGGCGAGGTCCACGACGTCCTGCGCCATGGTCCGCTTGGAGTAGGTGTCCCGGTCCTGCTCGGCCGGCTTGTCGCTGTCGCCGTACCCACGCAGGTCGGGGACGATCACGGTGTGGTCGCCGGCGAGGTCCGTCGCGACGTGCCGCCACATCAGGTGGGTCTGCGGGAACCCGTGCAGCAGGACCACCGGGCTGCCGGTGCCGCCGACCGCTACGTTGAGGTGCACGTCGCCCACGGCGACGCGCTGGTACCCGAACTCAGGGATCTTCGTTGTCATGCCCCCAATCTCCGCCACGTGGATGAGTAGCTGATGAGTGACCGACCAGGAGCGCACGCCGCGACGTCGACGCAGGTCCGGGTGGGCGTGCTCGGCCCGGTCACCGCCTGGGTCGACGACGTCGAGGCGGCGCTGGGCGGCCCGCGCCAGCGGGCGGTGCTCGCGCGCCTGGTGGCCGCCCGGGGCCGGGTGGTGACCGCCGACCGGCTGGTCGAGGACCTCTGGGACGAGCCGACGCAGGGCGCGCTCGTGGCGCTGCGCACCTTCGTGGCGGCCCTGCGCAGGGCGATCGAGCCCGGACGCGCGGCCCGCACACCGGCGCGCGTGCTCGTCACCGACGGTCCGGGGTACGCGCTCCGCCAGGCCGACGTCGACGCCTGGGCGTTCGAGGCCGCGGTGTCGGGCGCGCGGGACCTGGCGCCCGCCGCGGCCCGCACCGCGCTCGACCGGGCGCTGGGCACCTGGCGCGGTACGGCGTACGCGGGGCTGGAGCAGCCCTGGGCCGTGGCCGAGCGAGGGCGCCTGAGCGAGCTCCGGTGGGTCGCGGTCGAGCGCGTCGCCGAGGCGCGCACCAACCTGGGCGAGGCCGCCGACGTCGTGCCCGGCCTGGACGCGCACGTGACCGAGCACCCCTGGCGCGAGGAGGGCTGGCGGCTGCTCGCGCTGGCGCTGTACCGGTCGGGCCGGCAGGCCGACGCGCTGGCGGTGCTCCGCCGGGCCCGCGCCATGCTGGCCGGCGAGCTCGGCGTCGACCCAGGGCCGCGGCTCGCGGGACTCGAGGCGCAGGTGCTGCGGCATGACCCGGGCACGGGCGGCGCGCCCGGTTCCGACGACGTCTGGCGCGACACGACGTCGGCCTACGAGCGGGTGGTCGCCGTTGGCGCGCGCACCCGGCTGGAGTCCACCACCACGCTGCTGCGGACCCTGGCGATGACCGGCGGCGAGGGACTGGCCGCCGCCCGTGCGCAGCGCGTGGCTGCCGTCGGCGCCGCGGAGCAGCTCGGCGACCCGGACCTCACCGCGCGCGTGATCGGCGCGTTCGACGTGCCGGGTGCCTGGACCCGGTCCGACGATCCCGCCCTGGCCGCCCAGGTGGTCGCCGCCGCCGAGCGGACTCTCGCCGCGCTGCCCGACGACGCGCCCGACGCCGTCCGGGCCAAGCTCCTGGCGACGGTGGCCGTCGAGTCACGAGGCCTGGGCGGGGCCCGCGGACCGCAGGCCGCGCACGAGGCGGAGGCGCTCGGCCGGCGGTCCGGCGACCCGGCGGTCCTCGCGTTCGCGCTGGCCGGGCGGTACCTGACCCGGTTCGAGCACCCGGGCCTGGCACGGGAGCGAGACGCGATCGGCGCCGAGCTCGTGTCGCTCGCCGCGCGGCACGGGCTGGCGACGTTCGAGATCCTGGGGCACCTGGTGCGGGTGCAGGCCCTGTCCGCCCTCGGCCGGTGGTCCGAGGCGCAGCGGCACGCGGACAGCGCAGGGGCGCTCGGCCTGCGGCACGAGCGGCCGCTGGTGGGCGTGTTCACGGCATGGTTCGGGGCACTGCGGGCGGCCGCCTCGGGGATGCCGGCCGGGGACGAGCCGGCGATCGGCGCAGCGGGCTCCGAATCCACGGCGGACGACGACGCGGTCTCCGCCGCGGATGCCGAGCGCGGATACCGGGCGGCCGCCGCGACGCTCGACGGCGCGGGCATGCCCGGCCTCACCGAGGGCCTGCTGCCGCTGGCGATCCTCGCGCTCCGGGTCTGGCGCGGGCTCCCGGCGGACGGCGGGACGGCTGCGACCGACGCCGGTGCAGCACCCGACACCGGCCCCGCCGCGCCGGCCGACGTCGACCCGTCGTTCCCCGGGGAGGAGGCCGGGGCCGCACCGACGCTGGAGGACGCCGACTGGGGCCCCTACGAGCCCTGGGCCCACCCGCACCTGCTCCTGGCCCGCGCCGCTGGCGACGGCAGGGCGAGCGCCGCAGCAGTCACCGCGGCTGCCAAGGCAGTCCGTCGGATCCCGGACCCGCCGCCGGGCCTCCTGGCCGAGGTCCTCTGGATCCTCGCCGGCCGCGCCGCCGTCGCGGTGGGCGACCGGCGCATGGCCGAACGTGCCCGAGCGGCCCTGGCCCCGGCCGCCGACGAGATCGCGGCGGGCAGCGGCTTCCTGACGGCAGGCCCGGTTCAGGAGCACCTGAGTGCCCTGGAAACGTTCCTCGCCGGCTGACCGCGGACGAATCTACCGACCATCGGTCCCACTCCTCTTCGAGGCCTAAGTTTCTTCGCTTTCAGGCACGTCAAAGCGAAGAAACTTAGACCTCGAAGGGGAATCGGCCGACGGCGGAACGCGCCCCCGCGAGGCACCACCCGTGCCGCAGCGCTGACGAGGGTGCACCCGCCGGCGGTGCAGCTGCGCACCCTGCCTCAGGCCGGCCCTGCCTCAGGCCGGCCCTCGCTCACACCGGCGAGCGCCACGCGCCCTCCGGCAGGGGCGGCGGGCCCGTGGCCTCGTTGGGCGAGCACAGCGGCAGGCGGTCGCCGAAGTACCGCAGGATCACCGCGCCGATGACGCCGGCCAGCAGCGACCCGAGCAGGATGCCCACCTTGGCCTCGTTGATCAGCGCCTCGTCGTCGAACGCGAGCTCGCTGACGAAGAGTGCGATGGTGAAGCCGATGCCGCAGAGGAAGGCGCCCCCGGCGAGATGCCCGTACCGCACCTGGCCGGGCAGAGTGCCCAGCCCGCTCACCAGGGCAACCATCGCACCCGCGAAGACGCCGATCCCCTTGCCGAGCACCAGGCCCACCAGGACGCCGAGCGTGACGGGGCTCGACACGGCGGCGCTGATCGACTCGCCGGACAGCACCACACCTGCGTTCGCGAGCCCGAACACCGGCACCACGACGTACGAGCTCAGCGGGTGCAGCGCGTCGAGCAGCCGGTCGCTCGTCGGGACCGCCGACCGCGCGGCGCTGACCGCGAGCCGGGACCGGGCCGGGTCGAGCTCCTCCATCAGGGCGCGTCCGTAGACCCGGAAGTACCAGCGCGCCTCGTCGTCGTGCCCACGGCGCGCCGTCGGCACGGCGAGGCCCACCACCACGCCGGCAAGGGTGGGGTGCAGCCCCGACTCCAGGACGACGACCCACAGGACCGCGCCCACCAGCAGGTACGGCGCGATCTGCCAGATGCCGATCCAGCGCATCGCGAACAGGACGACGGCGAGCACCGCCGCCAGCACGAGCGCACCGACCATGAGCGCGTCGGAGTAGAAGATGCCGAGCAGGGCGATGGCGCCGATGTCGTCGAAGATCGCCAGGGTGAGCAGGAAGATGCGCAGCTGGTCGGGGCAGCGCGGCCCGACCAGGGCGAGCACCCCGATGACGAACGCCGTGTCCGTGGACATCGGCAGGCCCCAGCCGGCGGCGTCGGGCCCGGACGGGTTGATCAGCAGGTACATGCCGATCGGCACGGCGAGCCCGCCGATCGCCCCGAACAGCGGCACGGACGCGGCGCGAAAGCTGCGCAGCTCGCCGACCGTGAGCTCCCGGTTGACCTCGACGCCGACGACCAGGAAGAAGACGGCCATGAGGAAGTCGTTGACCCAGTGGTGCAGCGACAGGTGCAGCTCCCACGTACCGACCGTGAGGTTGACCGGCGTCTCCCACACGGCCTCGTACGAGCCTCCCGCCACGTTCGCCCACACGAGCGCGATCGCCGATGCCGCGAGCAGGAGCGTCGCTCCCCCGCCCTCGGTCGCGAAGTAGCTGCGCAGTCCCGGCGAGAGGCGGGGATACGGGATGACGACCCTGGGCCTGGGCCCTGGTCGGGTGGGTACTCCCGTAGGGATCCGGTCTGCCACGGGTCAAGGATAGAAGACGCCGCCGGTGTCAGCCGATCCCCCGCGTGGCCGCCAGCGTCCCCAGCAACGCCAGCCCTTCCGCGGACGGCGAACCGGCCGGCGCGTGGTAGACGACGAGCTGCTGCCCGGTGGAGCCCCGCACGTCGAACGCGTGCACCCGCAGCTCCAGGGAACCCACCTCGGGATGCCGGAACCGCTTCACGTCCAGCCGCTTGCCCCGGGCGTCGTTGCGCTCCCACATCGCCACGAAGTCCGGGCTCTTGACCCGCAGCTCGTCCACGACGCCCCGGATCCGGGGGTCCCCGGGCATGAGCCCGTCGGCCAGCCGGAGCCCGGCCACGGTGTTCTCCGCGACGAGGTGCCAGTCCGGGTAGAAGGTCCGTGCGCGGGGGTCGAGGAAGGTCGCACGGGTCAGGTTCCGCGAGAACGGGAACCCGGCGAAGAGCGCCTCGGCGAGCGGGTTGGTCGCGAGCACGGCCGAACACGAGCGCGGGGCTGCCGGTCCACGAGAGCATGAGCTCCAGGAGGGCGTCGTCCGCCTCCTCGACCGGCGCAGGCGGCACCGGCCGGGGGCTCAGGCCGGCGAGGCGGTAGAGGTGCTGCCGGCCGTCGTCGTCCAGCCGGAGCACCTCGCCCAGGGCATCGAGCACCTGCGGTGACGGGCTCGTCTCGCGCCCCTGCTCCAGGCGCACGTAGTAGTCCACGCTCACCCCGGTCAGCATGGCCACCTCCTCCCGGCGCAGTCCGGCCACCCGGCGCCGGCCGTGGACCGGCAGGCCGAGGGCCTCGGGCAGGAGCCGGTCGCGCCGGCCGCGCAGGTAGTCGCCGAGCGGGGAGGAGGTCATGCCCAGACGGTACGACGGCCGCCGGCGTCCATCCAGGGTGTGCCGCACCCAGGAGGACGGCGCCCTTCCGGCCCGACGCGCGGCGACCGAGCCTGGAGCCATGACGACACCGACAGACACCCCCAAGACCGTCCTCGTCACCGGCGCCAGCAGCGGTATCGGCGAGGCCACCGCCGTCCGCCTCGCGGCGGAGGGCCACGACGTCGTTCTCGGCGCCCGGCGCACGGACCGCCTCGACGCGGTCGCGGAGAAGATCCGGGCGGACGGCGGCCGGGCCACCGCCCTGCGCCTGGACGTGACCGACGCCGCGGCCGTGCGCGCGGCCGTCGACGCGATCGTCCAGGACCACGGCCGCATCGACGTCATCGTGAACAACGCCGGCGTCATGCCGCTGTCCCGGCTCGACGCGCTCCTGCTGGACGAGTGGGACCGCATGATCGACGTCAACGTGCGCGGGCTGCTGCACGGCATCGCCGCGGTGCTGCCGCACTTCCGGCGGCAGGGCGGCGGGCACGTCGTGACCGTCGCGTCGATCGGGGCGCACGAGGTGTACCCGACGTCGGCGGTGTACTCGGCCACGAAGTTCGCGGCCTGGGCGATCACCGAAGGCCTGCGCATGGAGTCCGACCCGAGCATCCGGGCCACCACGATCACGCCCGGGACGGTCGAGAGCGAGCTCGCCGAGCACATCTCCGACCCGGACGCGCAGACCTACATGAGGTCGTTCCGCCGCAACCTCATCCCGGCGGACGCGATCGCCCGGGCGATCTCGTTCGCCATGGCCCAGCCCGCGGACGTCGACGTGAACGAGATCATCGTGCGCCCGGCGGCCCAGCGCTAGGGCCCCGGTCAGGGGGCCGAGTGCATGCCCCGGTAGTTCGCGCGGAACAGCCGCTCGCCCGCCGCGCGCAGCAGCACGTTGCGCGCGGCCGGGGCCAGGCCGCGCGTCCGGTCGCGGCGGCGGGTCTGCTCCTGGACCCGCTCGACGCGCGGCCGCCGGCGCTCCTCGTACTCCCGCAGGGCGTCGGGGACCGAGGTGGTCCGGCTCAGGACGTCGGCGAGCACCAGGGCGTCCTCGACGACCATCGCCGCGCCCTGCGCCATGCTGGGCGTCGTGGCGTGGGCCGCGTCGCCGACCAGCAGCACCGGCCCCCGGCTCCACGCCGCGAGCGACACCTCCTCGATCGGTCCGCTGTGCGCCACGGTGGCCGCGGCGACCAGGTCGGGAACGGGCGTCGCGAACCGCGAGACGAGCCCTGCCAGCCCGGCGTCGGCGTCGGCGGCGCCCACGTCCGCGTAGTGGTAGACCAGGTCGGGGCCGATCGGGAAGGTCAGGAAGGAGGCACCACGGCCGAGCCTGACCGACCACACGGCCTCCGTGCCCCCGCGCGGGGCGAGCAGACGCCAGGCGTGCAGCCCCGACGGCCGGAGCCCGGCGTCCCCGAACACCAGCCGGCGCACCGTCGAGTGCGCGCCGTCGGCCCCGATCACGAGGTCGTAGCGTCCGGTGGCGCCGTCGTCGAAGGTGACGTCCACGCCCGGCCCGTCCGGGACCACGGTGAGCGGGCTGGTCCCCCACCGGATCTTGGCGTCCGGCACGCCGTCGAGCAGGGCCGCATGGAGCGCGGCGCGGTGGGTGGCGACCGTCGGTCCGATGCCCTGCCACAGGCTCTCCGTGCTCACCCGGTACAGCACCCGGCCGCGGTGGTCCGCGACTCGTTGCTCGCCGATCCGCACGGCCGAGTCCAGGACGGCGTCCTCCAGGCCGAGCAGCCGCAGCCCGCGGACGGCGTTGGCGGGCAGGAAGATGCCCGCCCCACCCGTCGCCGGGGCAGCGGCCCGCTCGACCACCTCGACGTCAGCGCCCGACCCGCGCAGGGCGCGGACGACGGCGAGGCCGGCGACGCCCGCGCCGACGACGAGGATCCGCCGGTCGGCGAGAGCCTGTCGGCGCGCGCTCACGCGGCGGCCCGCGGCGTGCCGAGCAGGGGCTCCAGCGTCGTGTCGAGCGTGGTCTCCAGGTAGGAGAGCCGCCCTGTGGCCCGCAGCATCACCACACCACCCTGGACGGCGGTGAGGATGCTCCGGGCGGTGTCACGCACGGGCAGGTCGGGCCGCACGGCCCCGTTCACGATCATGGCCTGGACGCCGGCCATCAGTGCTCCTTCCCAGCGGTCGTAGAGGCCGTTGACGATGTTGCGGGCCTCGGAGGAAGAGGTGCCCAGCTCGGAGGTCAGCGACCCCATGGGGCACCGCTCGCCGAGCTCGACGTAGTGCCGCAGGACGCCGCCACGCCACTCGCGCCAGCTCTCCGCCGTCGACAGGTCGTCGAGGTGAGGGCGCTGTGCCTCGATGACCTGTTCCGCCTCGTACCTCGTCACCGCGACCAGCAGCCCGGCGCGGCCGTCCGGGAAGTAGTGGAAGAGCTGGCTCTTGCTCGTCGACGTCGCCCGCAGCACCTGGTCGAGGTTGGTCTCCGCCGCGCCCTGCTCCCGCATCAGCAGCGCGGCACCCGAGACCAGCCGCTGCCGCGTGGCGGCACCCCGGGCCGTCGTCCGCATGGTCATGTCCTCAGGCTAGTGGGATGGGGAAAAGCTGGACGCCACGGTCCAACCGCGGGGGGCAGGACCGTGGCGTCCGTGCTCAGCGGAGCGGGCGGAACGTCGCGCGGATGTCCTCGATGACCGCCTCGGGGTTCTCCCACGGCGTGAAGTGCCCGCCGTGCTCGTGCGCGTTGAGGTAGGTCGGGTTGTACCAGGGCTTCTCGGCGGGGTCGTCGAGGAACGCCTGGACCCGCTGCGCGGTGCTCACCCCGGGCGGGTTCTCGTTGCCGAGGAACGTGAGCCCGGTGGGTGCCTCGATGATCGGGGTGCGGTCGTGCGACGGCGTCCACGGGTACCGGTTGGCGTTGACGTACGAACGGATCGAGCTGGTGATCGAGTTCGTGACCCACCAGATCGTCGCGTTCGTGATCAGGTGCTCCCGCGGGAACACGCTCTCGACGTCGCCGTTCGACTCGCTCCACTTGGTCCACCGGCGCAGGATCCAGGACAGCATCCCGACGGGCGAGTCGGCGAGCCCGTAGGCGAGGTTCTGGTTGTCGAGGATGTGCACCGCGACGTGCGACGCGTACCGGTCCTGGAAGGTGAGGATGCCGTCCCTGATCTCGTCGGACGCACCGGTCGGGACCATCGCGCCACCCGTCAGGTCCCACGGCCGCTCGCCCTGGAACAGGTCCAGGTGGATCGCGTGGCCGAGCCAGATGCCGTACAGGTCGTTGGCGTACTTGTGGCCGAGCTGGCTCGTGACCAGGGCGCCGTAGTCGGCGCCGGCCGCGGCGTACCTCTCGTGACCGAGGTGCTCGGTCATCAGCTTGTGCCAGAGCTCCGCCATCTTCCAGAAGTTCATGTCCGGGCGGCCCGCCGGCGTCGAGAACCCGAAGCCCGCCAGGGAGGGGACGATGACGTCGAACGCGTCGGCCGGGTCGCCGCCGTGCGCCGCCGGGTCGGTCAGCGGCCCGATCACCTTGGACCACTCGCGGTAGCTCCAGGGCCAGCCGTGGCTCATGACCAGCGGGATCGGCGCCGGCCCCACGCCGTCCTGCTTCACGAAGTGGATCGGCGTGCCGTCGACCGTGACGCGGTACTGGTTCGCCTCGTTCAGCGCGCGCTCGGCCGCCCGCCAGTCGTACTGGTCGATCCAGTAGGCGACGAGCTCCTTCATGTAGGCCTGGCTGGTGCCGTAGTAGCCGTCGTTCTCGTCGATGTCGGCGGGCCAGCGGGTGTTGCGCAGTCGGTCCTTGAGGTCATCGATCGTCTCCTGGGGGATCGAGACGGTGAACCGGTGCTGCTCGAGGTCGGTGTTCACGGTGGCGGTGTTCTCGGTGGCGGACACGGTGGCGCTCCTTCGGGGGTCGGGTACGGGCGAGCTCGTCATGCGAACTCCAGCCGGGTGCGGGTCTGGGTGCGGGTGGCGATGCGCCACTCGCCGCCGACCCTGCGGTAGGTGACGTGGTAGTGGCCCCAGCCGCGCATGGTGCGGAACGGCGGCAGGGTGTCCCCGGGGGCGGACTCGGGGATCGCGCCGTCACCGCGGAAGATGAGGTCGGACATCGCCCAGACCGCCGAGGCGGTGTCGGCGGACTCGACGTCGATCTCGTGCGTGAACAGCTGGTGCAGGGGCTGCACGTCGCCGGAGTTGTGGGCGTCGAGCTGCTCCGCGATGTCGGCGGGACCCTCCATGTGGACGATCTCGTTGCCGTCCACGTCGAGGGAGCGGAACCAGCCGTGGTCGGTGAACAGCCCGGCGAGGTCCTGCCAGCGCTTCTGGTCGGCGTACCGGGCATAGCGGGCCTCGACGCGGCGGATGTCCTCGATGGCGTTCAGGGTGTCCAGGTCTCTCATGGGTCTGCCCTTCCGCTGCCGGGTCAGAGGCCCAGGAGGCGCTTGGCCTCCAGGGGGTTGGTGTAGTCCCGCCAGGCGGCGATCTTCCCGTCGCGGATCTCGTAGACCGCGAGGTTCCTGATCGGCGCGAGCGACCCGCCCGCCAGGGCGAGGCCGTGCACCTGCTCGGCGATCACGACGTCGCCGTCGACGGCCTGGTGGAGGGTCTCGAACCGGACGTCGGCGAAGTTACGGAACACGCCCGCCCACATCGCGACGAGATCGGCCCGGCCGTGGACGACGGGGTCGCCGTAGTTCTCGAAGACGACGTCGTCGGCGAAGTAGGAGCCGAGCAGGGCGGCGTCCTGCTTCTCGAAGGTGTCGACGAACTCACGCACGAGGGCGTCGTTTCGTGCTTCCCGCTCCGTACCGGTGGTGATGCTGGTGCTGCTGGACATGGGGGCTTCTCTCCTTGACTGGACTGTGCGGTCCACTGTGCGCGCCATAAATTGGACCCACAAGTCCAAAACTTGCCACCCGCCGCCCCGTAGCCCTGTCCGAGACGTGTTCGAGGCCTGAGTTTCTTCGCTTTGACGTGAGTCAAAGCGAAGAAACTCAGGCCTCGAAGGGGAGAGGTCAACCAGCAGCCGTCACGGCCCCGTCGTCAGGTACGTCACCTGCCGACCGGAGTTCACCGTCTCCCCCGTGTTGTTGATGACTCGCCGGATGGTGCCCACGCCGCCGAGCGACACGGTGACCATGTTGTGGAACCGCACGCCCGACCGGACCGGCACCTCGAAGGCCCGCGCGTTCGCCACCGCCGGGTTGACGTTGAAGAACGCGTAGCTGCCGAGCCCCCAGGCCTGGTGGTCGGTCACGGCGTCGCCCACCTTGTACGCCGCCCAGCCCTCCGTGGAGCCGTTCATGTACGCGGCCTGGTTCGGCGGGTCGTACGGCATCTCGTTCTGGTAGAAGTACGTGCGCCCGCGCTCGCCGTTCCAGATGGTCTGGTACTGCTGGTAGTGCTCCACGAACAGGCCGTACATCGTCACGTCGTCGCCGTTGACGATCAGGCCGTTGCGGCCGGTGTTGACGGTCCAGCCCACCGTCCCGCCGTTGCCGTGGTCGGCACGCCAGATCCAGGCGTGGTCGCCGATCACGTCGTCGCTGTTGACCTCCATGCTCACCACGGCCTTGCCCGCGATCGAGCCGCCCACCCGGATGAACACGTCGGACAGCACCGTCGGGTTGGCCGCGTGGTCGGCGGACGAGCCGGCCGGACCCACCTGCAGCAGCACGTTCGAGCCACCGGTCCCGGCGTCGAACATGACGCCCGCCAGGCGCACGCCGTCGACGTCGGCCACGCGCATGGCGTCGATGCCGCCCTGCGGCACGAACGTCGCGAGGCCCAGCCCCAGCACCACGGTGTCGGCGCGGTTGACCTGGAGCGTCTGGTCGATCGGGTAGGTGCCGGGGGTGACCAGCAGGTTCTTGCCGGCGGCGAGGGCCGCGTTCATGCCGGCCGCGGAGTCCCCGGGGCGCACCACGTGGAAGTCGCCGATCGGCAGGGACCGGCCGGCGGGGTTGCCTCCGGCCCAGGTCGTGCCGACGGAGCCGGACCGCACGGCCGGGACGAACACCCGGTAGGAGCCGTTGTCGTCGACGTAGAGGTACGGCTTCTCCGCGACCTTCGGGGTCGCGGCGACGGTCGTGTAGGGCGGGTTCGGGAAGCTGTTCGACGGCGCCCCGGTGCTGCCGACGAACACCTGGTTCCAGTTGGACCCGGTCCAGCTGCCCATCGCGGAGTTGCGGGTCAGGAACTGCTGCTGCGTGCCGGAGTTGATCTGGCCGTCGACCTTCGAGTCGGCGATGAACCCGCCGGACGACCAGCCGCCGTCGGACAGGGCGAGGTTGCCGCGCAGGTGCATGCGCCGGTAGGGCGCCGCCTGGGACACGGACCACCGGTCGTTGCGGTCGGCTGGCGTGACGGACAGGCCCTCGGCGGAACGCCAGAAGTTCTGCGTGGCGTTCTGCGAGCCGTCGGGCCACCAGTCCGCCTCGACGTGCACGTGGCCGTTGATGTTCACGTCGTCGGGCACCAGGCCCAGTCCCGCGACCTGGGTGAAGAAGCCCACGTTCGCGTCGACGTCGTAGGAGCCCGGGTAGAACAGCATGGCGTGGCGCTGGGGGCCGAACTGGTTGGTCTCCTGCGCGTCGAAGACGCTGTTCAGCCTGGCCTGGATCGCGGCGTCGGACATGGAGGTGTCGAAGACCGCCACGTTCGGGCCGAGGTCGGGGTTGGCCGGGTCCGGGAGCACCGCGTCCGGGTCCGGCCCAGGCGCGGAGCCCCCGTTGTGCGTCCACTTCTGGTTGGCGGCGCCGGTGCAGGTCCAGAGCTGCACCTTGGTCCCGTTCGCCGTCGCCCCGCCGGTCACGTCCAGGCACTTGTTCGCGGCCTGGTTGACCAGGTCACCGGCCGCGGTCAGGGTCCAGCGCTGGCTCGCGAGCGAGGAGTAGCAGTCCCAGAGGTGGACGACGGCTCCGTTCGCCGTCGAGCCGTCGGCGACGTCGAGGCACTTGCCGAGCCCGCGCACGGAGCCGTCGTCGGCGAAGGTCCAGGTCTGGTTGGCGTTGTTCGCCGTGCAGTCCCAGATCTGGGGCCGGTTGCCGTTGGCGGTCGACCCCTCGGTCACGTCGAGGCACCGGCCGCTGGCCGACCCGACGATGGTGCCGGTCGAGGCGGCGGTCGCGCCGGGCGACGCGACCACCCCCAGCAGACCGGCGAGCAGGACGGCGCTGAGTGCGCCGACCACCTTCCGAACACGTGACATGGCAGCCTCCGGCAGGGTCTGGCGCCGCGTCGTCGCGGCGGCGCCTCACCCTACCGAGCCACTTACTAACCTGTCAGTAGGTAAAAACCCCTATCAGCGCCGCCGGGGCAGGGGCCTGGGCTCGGCCGGGTCCGCGCCGTCCGCGCCGGGCTCGCCCGCGGACGCCGACCCGGCCGGGGCCATCGCCGCGGCCAGCTCGCTCTCGTCCGCCGTCGCCCGGCAGTACACGCGCTTGCCGCTGCCCTTGCACAGGTCGTGCAGGCCGGCGGCGAAGGCGTGCAGATCCTCGGGCTCCGCCCGGCGGAAGCGCCGCGAGAGGGACCAGTGCTTGACGACGTCGTCCAGCGTGGTGGGTCGCACCATGCCGAACAACGTGACCAGGTGGTTGGACAGCCGGATGAGCAGCCGGGCGCCGTCCGGGCTCTCTGCCACGAGCTGGGCGCTGCGCAGGCCGTCGTCGCCCGTGGGGCCGCCGAGCAGCCGCTCCAGCTGGCCCAGCACGGAGGCGGGATCGACCACGTGGGATCCCACGGCTCCGTCGATCTCTCCGCCGTCGATCGTCAGGGCCGCCGTCTCGTCGTCGGGGGCCGCAAAATACTCGAACCTCATGCGCGCATCTTTCCGCATGTCAGGGGGTGCTCGGTGCCATTCTTCACGCGAACCGGTCCGGGTCCATGAAGCCGACGTCGCTGTAGGTCTCCTCCCCGACCGCGATCTGCGCCAGCAGCTCGCCCACACCCGCGACGTGCTTGAACCCGTGCCCGCTGTCCCCGCCCGCCATGACCAGGCGCGGGTCGCCGCCGGGGCGGCCGACGAGGAACTGCTCGTCCGGCGAGTTGGTGATCATGCACGGGATCGCCTTGACCGGGACCGGGTCCACCTGCGGGAACGCCGCCGCGACCGCCTCGGCCAGGCGGTCGACGTCGCGCCGCGGGTGGATGTACCGGTCCAGCTCGTCGGGGTCGGTGTCGTCGTGCCCGTGGTCGCTGAGCCCGATCTTGATGTGGAAGCCGTCGCCGCTCCCGTGGCCCCACAGGCCGCGTCCGTCGGCGAGCTCGTAGATGAACGACGGGAACGCGGCGAGGTCGAACGGCTGTGAGGCGCCCTCCTTCGGCGCGAACCAGTACAGCGGGGTCCGGCGGGGCCGCAGCGGCAGGCCGGGCAGCAGCTTGGCGTTCCAGGCCCCGGCGGTGACGACCGCCTGCGCGGCCTCGAAGACGGCGGTGGGCGTGGTCACGCGCACGCCACCGTCGACGAGCTCCACCGAGGTCACGCGCGTGCCCGGGTACACCTGGGCGCCCGCCTCGGCCGCGGCCCGGACCTGCGCGCGGACGTTGCGCTCGGGGAAGCACAGCCCGCCCTCGGGGTCGAGCACGGCGACGGTCTGCTCGTCCAGGCCGGCGTACTGCGGGTACCGGCGTACCAGCTCGTCGTGCGACAGGTGGTACACCTCGACGCCGGCCGCCTCGGCCGCCGCCGTCGTGCCCCGGACCGGCAGCGACGCCGGGCTCCCGACGCTCAGGCAGCCGGTCTGCTCCACGTAGCTCTCGCCGTAGCGCTCCCCCAGCCCGGTCCACAGGTCCAGCGACCTGCGGGCCACGGCGGCCAACCCGGGGTGCTCCATGCAGGCGACCCGGAACAGCCGGGTCGCACCGTGCGAGGACCCCAGGTTGTGCCCGATGTCGAAGCGGTCGATCCCGGCCACGGAGACCCCGCGCTCGGCGAGCCGCCAGAGCGCGGCGCTCCCGAACCCGCCCAGCCCGACGACGACGACATCAGTGGTGATGGTGCTCATCCGGCCACGCTAACCCCGCGGTCCCCGGCGCAGCGCCGGGGACCGGCCGCCGAGACGTCACGCGGGGCGGACCCGCAGCGAGTGCATCCCGCCGTCCACCGCGATCGTCGTGCCCGTGGTGGACGCCGCCTGCGGGCTCGCCAGGTACGCGACCGCCTCGGCGACCTCGTCCGCGGAGACCAGGCGACCGTGCGGCTGCCGTGCCTCCAGGGCCGCGCGCTCGGCCGCCGGGTCGTCCGCCCGCGCCAGGAGCCGCCCCACCCAGGGGGTGTCCACGGTGCCGGGGTTCACGGCGTTGACCCGGATGCCCTCGCGCACGTGGTCCGCGGCCATGGCCTGGGTCAGCGCGAGCACGGCGCCCTTGCTGGCGCTGTACAGCGCGCGCTGGGGCAGTCCGGCGGTCGCGGCGATCGAGCACGTGTTGACGATCGCGGCGGCGGGCGAGCGCCGCAGCAGCGGCAGCGCGGCCCGTGTGGTGCGCGCGATGCCGACCACGTTCAGGTCGAGCACCCGCAGCCACTCCTCGTCGGGGTTGTCGGCCACGGTGCCCTGCGCGCCGATGCCCGCGTTGTTGACCAGCACGTCGAGCCGGCCGAGCTCCTTCCCGACGGTGGCCGTCGCGGCCTCGACGGAGGCGGCGTCGGTCACGTCGACCGGCAGGGCGAGTTCGGCGTCGGCCGCGTCGGGGTCGACGTCGAACACCGCGACCCGGGCCCCGCCCGCGCGCAGCCGGCGCACGATCGCGGCGCCGATACCGGAGGACCCGCCCGTCACAACGGCGACGAGGCCGTCGAAGGCGGTCATGCGCGCACCTCCGGCTCCCACGCCACGTACTCCTGGCGCTGGCGGCCCAGGCCCTCGACCTCGACCTCGACGACGTCGCCCGGGCGCAGGTACGGGAACCGGCCCGACAGCGCGACGCCCTCGGGCGTGCCGGTCAGCAGCACGTCGCCGGGCTCCAGGGCCAGGTACTGGCTGAGGGTGTGCACCAGCACGTCGACGCCGAAGATCAGGTCGGCCGTGGACGAGTCCTGGCGCGGCTCGCCGTTGACGAAGGAGCGCAGCCGCAGCCCGGTACCGGCACCGTCCACCTCGTCGGGCGTGACGAGCCACGGGCCGAGCGGCGTGAAGCCGGGGGCGTTCTTGCCCTTGGACCACTGGCCGCCGGACTCCTCGATCTGCCACGCGCGCTCCGACAGGTCGTTGGCCACGGTGTACCCGGCGATCACGTCGCGTGCCTGCTCGGGCGAGTCGAGGTAGCTCGCGCGGCGGCCGATCACCACCGCGAGCTCCACCTCCCAGTCCGTCTTCCGGCTGCCTCGCGGGATGGTGACGACGTCGTCCGGCCCGGCCACGGTGTTCGGCGTCTTGAGGAAGATCACCGGGCGCTCCGGCGGGGCGGAGCCGGACTCCGCGGCGTGCGCCGCGTAGTTCATGCCCACGCAGACGACGGCCGACGGCCGCGCCACCGGGGCACCGAACCGCATGCCGTCCACGTCGACCTCGGCGAGCGTCCCGGCCGCCAGGGCCGCGCGGGTGCGCGCCACGCCGTCGGCGGCGAGGAAGGCGCCGTCGAGGTCCGCCGTGAGCGGGCTCAGGTCCCGCCAGCCGTCGCCGTCGTGCACCACGGGTCGCTCCTGGCCGGGGGTTCCGATCCGGGCGAACTTCATCCTTGCTCCTCTTCGTGCCGGGGTTCTTGGGTAGCGGAAGCGGGCAGGCCGTACACGCGACGCGCCGTGCCGTGCCAGATCGTTTCCTGCGCGGCCGGCGGCAGACCGGCCAGGAGACCCGACAGCGTCTCGACCCACGTGTCATAGCGGGCGGCCAGCAGGCTGACCGGCCAGTCGGAGCCGAACATGAGCCGGCCCGCCCCGAAGGCCGCGAGCGCGTGCTCGACGGCGGGGCGCAGGCCCTCGGCCGACCAGCCGGTCCAGGACGCCTCGGTGACCAGGCCGGACAACTTGGCCGTCACGTTCGGCGAGGCCGCGACGACGTCGATGGCCGCCGCCCAGTCGGCGAGGTCGCCGCCGGTGGTGGGGTCGTCGCCGGCGAGCGGCGGCTTGCCCAGGTGGTCCAGCACGAACGGCACCTCGGGCAGCTCGCGGACCAGCCGCGCGACGGCGGGGAGCTGGTCGTGCCGGGTCACCAGGTCGAGCGCGAGGCCCGTGGCGGCCACCGCCCGCATGCCCCGGCGCAGGTCGGCGCCGTCCAGGTAGGCGGGGTCGTGCTCCGCCTGGACCATCGACCGGACGCCCACCAGGTGGGCGCCGCCCGGCCCGGACCGCAGCCGGGCCAGGGCGTCGGCGACATCGGGGGCCGTCAGGTCCACCCAGCCCACCACGCCCTGGACCACCGGGGTGCGGGCCGCGAGGGCGAGCAGGTCCACGGTCTCGGCCTCGACCTGCACCGACTGGACCACGACGGTGCCCGTCACGCCCTGGCCGGCGAGCGCCTCGGCCAGGTCGTCCGGCGTGAAGTCGGCGTCGATGGCCGCCATGCTCACCGGGTCGATCCAGTCCTGCGGCGTCCGTGAGCGCACCCACAGGTGGTGGTGCGCGTCGATCCTCTGCGTCATGGCTCAGCCCAGGTCGGGTCGGACGGCCTCGGTGATGAGGCGGCGCCGCTCGACGTAGGCGGGCAGGATCGTCACCTCGTCGTCGTCGAACCACTCGAACGGCGCCGTCGAGGCGACCAGCGCGAAGTTGGCCCAGGGCTCGAAGGAGCCCGAGCGCACCACGACCTTGGCGCGTGGGGCCCACTGCTCGATGAGCGCCTCGTGCGTGGTGCCGTGGAAGGTGGCCCCTGAGCCGGTGAAGATGTCCTGCACCTCGCCGTACAGGCGCGGGTGGTGCGTCTTGAGCTCGCCGGCGAAGTGCGCCTCCTCGAAGAACGTGTTCTCCAGCAGCGCCCGCAGCACCGACCGCACGTCGAGCTGCCCGCGCGTCAGCGCGAGGTCCACCCGGTTGGCCCCGGCGGGGATGGGGAAGCCCGCGTCGGTGACCAGCACCACGTCGGTGTGCCCCAGCGTGGCCAGGCTCCCGGCCAGCTGCGGGTGCAGGATCCGTCCAGCTCTCATCGTCGCGCCTCCGTGCTCGTCGTCGTGCTCGTGGTGGTGCTCGTGGTCGTCCCGGTCGTGCGGTCGGCGGCGAGGAACGCGTCGACCGTGGCCCGGTCCTGGTAGGACGGGACGGTCTCCCAGTGCTCGCAGCACAGTGCGGCGACGGTACCGGCGAAGCCCGCGGCGGCGGGCAGGTCGTGGCCCTCGCCGAGGGCCACGGCCAGGGCCGCGTTGAAGCTGTCGCCCCCGCCGTTCGAGTCGACGACGTCCACGCGCACCGGCGGCACCTCGACGCTGCCGTCGGCGGTGACGACCAGCGCGCCGGCCTCGCCGAGCGTGATCACCACGGCGCGCGGGCCGAGGGCCAGCAGGCGCCGGCCCAGCTCGGCGGGCGGCGTGGCGTCGTCGGGCCCGAGGCCGAGGGTCGCCCTGGCCTCGTGCTCGTTCGGCGTCAGCACGTCCACGCAGGTCAGGTCGGTCCCGCGCAGGTCGACCGCGGGCGCGGGGTTCAGGATCGTGGTGACCCCGGCCGCCCGCGCCACGGTGAGCGCGTGCAGGGCGGTGGCCAGCGGTATCTCGAGCTGTGCGAGCGCGACGTGGGCGCCGCCCAGCGCCCCGGCCGCCGCGTCGACGTCGGCCGGGGAGAAGCTGTCGTTCGCCCCCGGGTCGACGACGATGACGTTGCGGCCCGCGGTGTCCTTGACGATGAAGCCGACGCCGGTCGACTCCCCCGGCGCGACGCGCAGCCCGACCGGGTCGACGCCCTCCTGCTCCAGGAGCTCGCGGAACTCCGTGCCGTAGACGTCGTCGCCGACGACGCCGAGGTAGGGCACCGTGGCGCCCAGCCGCGCCGCCTGGACGGCCATGTCGGAGCCTTTGCCACCGAACGTCCCGCGGAAGTCGCGGCCGATCAGGGTCTCGCCGGGCGCGGGGATGCGGTCCGCCGTCATCACCAGCGCCTTGGCGTAGCTGCCGACGACGGCGACCCGGGCCGGGCTCGCGGCACGCGCCGCGTCCCTGGCGTCAGTAGGCATCCGGGTCCCCCACGAGGCCGTCGACGATCGCCGGGCCCGAGCTGGTGCCGACCAGCTCGGCGCCGGCCTCGAACAGCGACCGCATCTTCTCGAGGGTGTTGACCTTGCCGGACACCTTGACCCGGCAGGGCGGCTCGATGTTCTCGGCGAGCAGGCGCACGTCGTGCTCGGTGGCCGCCAGGCCGCCCTTGCCCCAGCCCGAGGACTGCTTGACCCAGTCCACGCCGGCCTCGTAGGCGATCCGGGTGGCCCTCACCTTGAGCTCGTCGGTGTCGAGGAAGCCGAACTCCAGCATCGCCTTGACCTTGACGCCCTCGGCGTGGGCCACGGACACGATCTCGGTGACGTCGCGCGCGTACAGCTCCTCGTCGCCGCCGATCAGCAGCCCGGGGTGCGGCGGGAAGTCGAACTCGTCGACGCCCTCGGCGACCAGGGCGCGCAGGGCGGCCAGGCGCATCTTCAGGGTGTCGTTGGCCATCGGGAAGTTCAGGGTGGAGGCCACGCGCACGCCTGTGCCGGCCAGCACGTCCTTGGCGAGCGAGACCCAGTAGGGCGCGATCATCGCGGCATCGAACCCGTACTCGACGCAGGTCTCGACGTGCCTGACGAGGTCGGCCCGGGTCAGGTCCGGGTTGACGTTCGTGTACTGGATCGCCTGGGCGACCTGCTTGGAGTCGGTGAAGTCGACGGTCATTCGGGTCTCCTTGTGACGGGTGGTGCGCGGGTGCGCGGGGCGGGGCGGTCAGCCCTTGACGGCACCGGCCGAGAGGCCGCCCATGATGTGCCGCTGCATGAGCACGAAGATCAGCAGGATGGGCACCACGGCGAGCAGCAGGGTGGGGAAGACGATCTCGTAGTTGGTCGTGTACGTGGACACCGCGGCGTAGACGCCGGTGGTGATGGTCCGGAACTGCGAGCCGGGCCCGAGGATGAGCTGCGGGCTCACGAAGTCGTTCCAGGCGCTCAGCGCGTTGAGGATGAACGCGGTGGCCACGATGGGCCGCATGAGCGGGAACACGATGGTCCACAGGATGCGCTGGCGGCCCGCGCCGTCGATCGAGGCGGCCTCGTCCAGCGACCTCGGCAGCATCCGGATGTACCCGCTGAAGATGAACAGCGTGAACGGGATCATCGTGGACGACATGAACAGCACCAGGCCCGCGAGCGTGCCCATCAGCCCGAGGGCCTTGAGCACGAAGATGGCCGGGACCAGGATGATCTGCGCCGGCACGAACATGCCCGCGACGAAGAAGAACAGCAGGAACCGGAACAGCGGCGTGGGTGTGCGGGCGATCGTGTACGCGGCCGGGACGGACGCCCCGATCGCCACCACGTTGCAGGCCAGCACCAGGAACAGCGTGACGGCGTACCCCTCGACCACGGGGAAGCTCGTGTTCTGCCACGCGGCCGCGATGTGTTCGGTGGTCAGGGTGGCCAGGTCGAACCCGAGCGGGGACAGCAGGATCTCCTGCTGCGGCTTGAAGGCGTTGACCACCATGATGTACATCGGCACGAGCATGGCGATCGAGAGCACGGCGACGAGGCCGACGCGGAGCGCCGTGCGGATCGGTGTGGTGCGCGTCATCCGACGGCCTCCGCTCCTTCTTCGGCCCGCCTGCGGAGCGCGATGATCGTGAAAGACAGGATTCCGGCCACGACGACCAGCAGGACGGCCTGCGCGCACGCGAGGCCCACCTTGTTGTTGGCGAAGGAGACCGCGAGGATCTCGTACGCCCAGGTCTGCGTGGCGTCGCCGGGCCCGCCGTTGGTCAGGCCCAGCACCACGTCGTAGACCTTGAGCAGCGACAGGATCGACGTGACGATCGTGACCGTCACGGTCGGCGCGAGCGCCGGCCAGGTGACGTGCCGGAACACCTGGGGTCCGTTCGCGCCGTCGAGCCGCGCGGCCTCCTGGAGCTCCGGGGAGACGGCCTGCAGGCCCGCCAGGTACAGCACGAGCTGGACGCCGAACTGCGCCCACACGATCACGCCCACGAGGGTCACCAGTGCCCAGTCCGGGTCCGCCAGGAACGGCAGCGTGGACCGCCCGGCGTGCTCCAGCAGGTTGTTCACGGCGCCCTGCGGGCCCAGGATCGCCTGCCAGAGGAACCCCACGATGAGGGCGGACAGCACGTGGGGGTAGAACATCACGGCGCGCGCGAACGTGTTGAACGCCGTGGTGCGGCGCAGCAGCATCGCGATGCCGAGGGCGGCGCCGTTCACGAGGAAGGCGCCGACCACGGCGATCACGAGCGTCACCCACGCCGCCGGACGCAGGTCGCCGATCGGGTCGGCGATGATCCGCGCGTAGTTCTCCCAGCCCACCCAGGTGGGGGCCTGGCTCGGGATGCCGTTGTACTGCGTGAACGAGTAGTAGACGGCGTACCCGACCGGCACCACCGTCAGCCCGGTGTAGACGGCGGCGGCCGGCAGGGTCATCAGCCCGTTCGCGAGACCGCTGAGGAGTCCTCGCCGGGTGGTCGTGGTGCGAGCCATGTCAGCCGAGCTTCTCCGCCTCGTACCAGGCGGTCAGGTCACCGGCGACGTCGGCCGGGGAACGGCCCTGCCACAGGCCCTGGACGAGCTCGGTGAACTTGGGGTTGAACCCGGCCACCGGCAGCGCGTAGTCGCCGACGGTCTGGTTGCCGGGCACGACGTACGACGGCGCGGCGTCGGACAGCTCCTGCACCATGCCCGCGTACTCGTTGCTGCTGGCCTCCAGGCCCTCGCGGCTGAAGCTGTCCATCTCGGCCTGGGCGGCGATGGCTGCCTCGTCCGTGGTCAGGTACTCGACCAGCGCTGTGGCGCCGTCGGGGTTCGCCGTGCCCTTCCACACCATGTACGGGAAGGCCAGGGTGGCGCCCATCGGCCCGGGGGCGTCGGCGGCGTCGTCGACCGGCGGGGCGAACACGCCCACCTCGAAGTCGGGCGGGGAGGCCGCGAGCGTGGTGCTGAACCACGAGCCCATCGGGTAGATGCCCACGTCGCCCGCGATGAAGTTGGCCTCCTGCGTGCCGCTGTCGGTCGCCACGTCGTCCGCGGTCGTGTACCCCGCCTCGATCCAGTCGGCGACGTGCTCGAACACCGGCTGGAACTGGTCGCCGAGGGTGGACGAGCCGTCCGCCACGCTCTGCTGCCAGCCCGGCGTGGCGACGTTCTGCTGGGGGTGCCAGATCTCCTGGACCTGGACGCCGGTGGCCCAGTCGGAGGCGAAGGCGATAGGTGTCGCCACGTCCTTGGCGGCGAGGGCGGCGAGGGCGTCGTCGAGCTCGTCCCAGGTGGTCGGCGGCTCGGTGATGCCCGCCTCCGCGAAGAGGTCCGCGTTGTAGTACATCAGCGACTGCGCCTGCATGCCGACGCCGACGACGTTGATCGTGCCGTCCGTCGAGTACAGGTCGGCCATCGGGGTGCCGGAGGCCCAGTCGTACCCGGTCAGGTCGAGCACCTCGGGGGCCGTGTCGGGGCCCGGCACGATCGACTCGATGACGTCGGGGGCGGTACCGGCCGCGAGCAGCGAGGGGAAGGACTCGGCGACCGACTGGCCGCTGGGGCCCTCGATCTTGACGTCGATCCCGCTCTCGTCCTCGAACGGCTTGACGAGCTCCTCCCACTTGGCCTGCGTGAGGTTGTCCGTGATGTTCACGAGCATGCGCACGGAGCCGTCGCCGGCCGCGTCGCCGCTGCCGCCCTCGGAGCCGCAGGCCGCGAGCGCGAGGACCGGGGCCATGCCGAGCACCACGGCGCCGCGCGCGCGGCGCAGGAACGTAGTTGACATCTTTGTCTCCCTACCTTGGGGGGTCCGAGCCGTACCCGGTCTCGGGCTTGGCTAGTTGTAATACATACTACATGTGCAAAGTCGCGTGCAAGGGTGCACGTGACGGGTTCACGCGTCGCGCACGTGGCCCCGGTACGGCAGGTCGCCGAGCACCGACACGTCGGTCTCCCGGGTCGAGTCGTCGAGCCGGTAGATGCCGTCGTCCGCCACGAAGTAGTGCGGCACCTCGGCCAGCTCCAGCTCCTGCGGGAGCGGCTCCTTGTCGGTCCAGGCGAAGAACGAGCGCCCGAAGGTGTCCCGGTCCTTGCGCCCGAAGATGCTGAGGTCACCCGCGGTCTCGGGGCTGAGGATCGCCCAGTGCGCCCCGTCCTCGACCCAGTAGGCCCGGTCGGAGAGCAGCACGGACCGCCGGTCCGGGTCGGCGAACACCTCGGCCCAGAACGAGTCGCGCGTGCTCACGTGCCGCACCAGGAACATCAGGTCGTGGGCGTGCCACGCCGTGCTCGGCGCGACGTCCGCCTCGTTGTGCCAGCCCGTGGCCGACGCGAAGTAGCCGGCCGGCGTCTGGTAGTGGGCGTAGGTGGCCAGGCACGCGTCCACGAACCGACCGAGCTCGGGGTTGCTCACCTCCGCGAGGATCTCGTCGATCCCGTAGAGGCTCAGCCCCATGCCCGCGATCAGCATGGGCGTGGTGGTGCGCAGCACGGTGTCCTCGCGGACGTACCAGTACCGGTGGTAGCGGGTGCAGCCCCGCTCGTCCACCCACGCCGACCGCGCCACGTGCAGGCCCAGGCGGACCGCCTCGTCGAGCAGGTCGCGGCGGCCGAACCGCCTCGACCCGAGCACGAGCGGCACCATCATCAGCCCGTAGTACTCGGCCGGCTCCAGGATGCCGCCGCCCGCCCGGTCGGTGGGCTGCCGGTACGCACCGGAGCTCTCGTCGTCCGGCACGCCCGGCGCGGCGCTGAGCCGCACCAGGGCGTCGAGGTCCTCCTCGAGCTCGTCGGCGTACCGGTCGTCGCCGGACAGCTCCGTGTACCGGAGCTTGGCCCAGACCCGGGCGTACTCCTGGTTCACCGTGCCCTCGGGCGTCGGCCGGCCGCCGCCGTACACGCGGCACGCCTCCAGGTTGGCCGCCACGGCACGCAGGACCTCCGCGACCTCCGCGGGGTCCAGCAGATGCCCGGCGTGCCGCAGCCCTTCCAGCAACCCGATGCAGCCCGCCATGTTGTGGATGAGGCCCGCCGTGGCCGACTCCCCCACCTGGAAGCCGATGTGCCGGAACTGCCCGTCGTCCTGGACGGTGCGCGCCTGGAACAGCATCATCCTGCGCCACAGGTCGAGCCCTCGGCCGTCGGGGTGCCGGGCGAGCGCCTCGGCGAACGCTGCCGTGGCGGGCGCCGAGAACGCCTGGTGGCCGCTGGTGAAGTCGATGAACGTGGCCGGGTTGGTGCCCCACACGCTGTGGTTGTGGAAGCCCCGGATCTGGCCCTCCGCACCCACCCAGGTGCGCATCCAGCGGGCGAGGGCGGTCACCTTCGGTGCCGCCGCGGGCCCCGCGGCGTGGTGGGTGGTCATGACGTGCTCCGTCCTGTCGGTGATGAGAGGTGCGGCACCAGGTCGAGGCGGTCGAGCTCGTCCCAGAGCCCGGCCGGCACGTCGCGGGCGATCCGCTCGGCGGACGTCGTCACGTGCTCCGCGGTGCGCATGCCCATGACGACCGACGCCACGGCCGGGTGCCGCAGCGCGAACCGGGCCGCCAGGTCCGGGACGGTGACGCCGTACCGCTCGGCGGCGTCCGCGATGCGGTGCACCCGGGCCACGAGGTCGCCGGGGGCCTCCGCGTAGTCGAACCGAGCGCCCGGGCGCGGGCGCGGGTCGGCCAGCAGCCCCGAGTTGTAGACGGCGGCCGCGACCACGGACACGCCGCGCTCGACGGCGGCGGGCAGCAGGTCGGCCACGGCCACGTGGTCCACGAGGGTGAACCGCCCCGCGCACATGACGACGTCGACGTCGGTCTCGCGGACGAACCGGGCGAGCATCGCCGACTGGTTCATGCCCGCGCCGACCGCCGAGACCACGCCCTGGTCGCGCAGCTCCACGAGCGCGCGGACGCCGCCCGTGGACGCCTGCTCCCAGTGGTCGTCGGGGTCGTGCAGGTAGACGACGTCGACCCGGTCCAGCCCGAGCCGGTCCAGGCTGCCCTCGAGCGAGCGCAGCACGCCGTCGCGCGAGAAGTCCCACTCCCGCCGGTGCGCGGCCGGGACGGCGAACCCGCCGTCGTCCGTCAGGTGTGCGCGCTCCGGCGTCGGCACCAGGGCCCGTCCCACCTTGGTCGAGACGACGTACTCGTCGCGCGGGCGCTCGGCGAGCGCCGCGCCCAGCCGCCGCTCGGACAGGCCGAGGCCGTAGTGCGGCGCGGTGTCGAAGTACCGGACGCCGGCGGCCCAGGCGGCGTCCACGGCGGCGCGTGCCTCCTGGTCGCTGGTCTCGCGATAGAGGTTGCCGAGCTGCGCGGCGCCGAAGCCGAGCTCGGTCAGCCGCGTGCCGGTACGCAGGGTGTGCTCACGCATGGGCTGCGCCTCCCGGGTTCCGGGGCGCGAGGCGCTCGGGGTGGGCGAACGGCAGCCCGGCGGCGTACCGCTCGGCCTCGGCCGCCACGTGGTCGCCCATGCGGTGCAGCTCGCCCCCGGCCGACCCGGCGATGTGCGGCGTGAGCACCACGTTCGGCAGGTCCCACAGCTCGCTGTCGGCGGCCGGGGGCTCGGGCTCGGTCACGTCGAGCACGGCGTCGATCCGCCCGGTGCGCAGCTCGGCCAGGAGCGCGGCCTCGTCGACGACGGCACCGCGCGCGGTGTTGACCAGCGTCGCGCCGTCGGGCAGGAGAGCCAGGACGCGGGCGTCGATCTGGCCGACCGTCTCCGGCAGCACCGGCTGGTGCAGCGAGAGCACGTCGCTCCGCGCCGCGACCTCGTCCAGGGTGCCGTACCGGGCACCGAGCGCGGCCGCGCTCTCCGCGTCCAGCTCCGGGCTGTACACCATGACGTCGAGGTCGAACGGGCGCAGCAGCTCGATCACGCGACGCCCCACCTGGGAGGCGCCCACGATGCCGACCGTGCGGCGGTAGTTGCCGAGGTCCGCCCGCTCGTCGGCGCGGTCGGGCAGCCGCCGGCTCGCGCGGTAGGACCGCTCGGCGGCCCAGGCACGCTTGTTGGCCAGCAGGATCGCCGCGAGCGTGTACTCGGCCACGGGCACGGCGTTGACGGCGCGCGCGTTCGCGGCGACCAGGCCGCGGGCGGCGTGGGCCGCGGGGTCGTCGAGACAGGTGCTCGCCACACCCCCGGCGTAGACGACGGCGCGCAGCAGCGGGGCGTGCTCGACACCGATCCGGGGCGCGCCCCAGCCCGCGAGCAGCACCTCGGCGTCGGCGAGCAGCCGGCGCGCGGCGTCCGAACCGGTCTCGGTGACCACCTGCTCGACGTCGACGTCGAGCACCGCGGTGATCCGGGCGAGGGCGTCCGGCGTGAAGATCTGGCCCACGAGGGACGGCGGCCCGAAGGCGAGGACCGCGCGGGGGCGCTGGGTCATGGGGTGGTCATCCTCCTTGGCTGGACCGGGCGGTCAGGGGCGGTCACGACCGGCGCGGCGCGAGCCGCAGGCCGGCGTCGGCGGGGCGCACGTGCGGTCCGGCGGGGGCGGACCACGCCCCTGACTCCCGCTGCGCTGCGATGAGCACCTCGTCGACCTCGATGCCCAGCCCGGGCGACCTGCCGAGAAGTATCCCGCCGTCGGTGAACTCCTGGTCCACGGTGAGACCCACCGGGGCCTGGAGGTCCTGGACCTCGGTGACGAGGTGGTTCGGCACCGCCGCGGCCGCGTGCGCCACCGGGTTGGCGTCGTACGCCACCGGGCTCACGGGCAGGTCCTTGCCCAGGGCCAGCACGGACACCCGCAGGAAGTGGGTGATGCCCCAGACGCTGCCGGCCTGCACCACCGTCACGGCGTCCTGGTCGAGGAGCTGCCGGTACTGCTCCAGGCCGGTGAGGTTCTCGCCGGTTGCCACGGCGGCCTGCACGCCGGTCACGACCGCGCGGTGGCCCGGCACGTCCCAGCGCCGCACGGGCTCCTCGATCCAGGTCAGGTCCACCTGCTCCTCGACCTGGCGCGCGAGCCGGACCGCCTGGTGCCGGCCCCAGGACTCGTTCACGTCGTACATCATGGCGGGCTGGTCGCTGTTGACGCGCAGCACGTCGCGCACGGCGGCCAGCCGCTTGGCGTCGCGGTTCACGTCGAGGCCGCCCTTGACCTTGGCGCCCGTGTAGCCGCGCTCGGCCCACTGCTCGTAGAGGCCGACCAGCTCGTCGTCGCCGAGCCCGTACTCCAGGCCCGAGGCGTAGCCACGCACGAACCGGTCGTCGGCGCCGAGGGTCTGCCACAGCGGCTCGTCCGCCATCTTGGCCTTGAGGTCCCACAGGGCCATGTCGAGGGCGCCGATCGTGCCGAACGTGGCGCCGTTGTGCCCGGACTTGAAGACGAACGCGAGCATCCGGTCGTACAGCGCGGTGACGGCCCGTGGGTCCTGCCCGTCCAGGGCGGGGAACACCCGCGCGATGTCGCCGTGCGCACCGAGGCCGACGCCGGTCAGCCCGCCGTCGGTCTCGACCAGGACGATGGGCACCTCGGTCACGCCACCGG
Organism: Promicromonospora kroppenstedtii; assembly: GCF_044389675.1. Taxonomy (NCBI): domain Bacteria; kingdom Bacillati; phylum Actinomycetota; class Actinomycetes; order Micrococcales; family Promicromonosporaceae; genus Promicromonospora; species Promicromonospora kroppenstedtii. Next base: position 175,779 of record NZ_JBIRYI010000011.1, read on the forward strand.
CCACCACGCCGTTCACATCGCCCACGGGACGACCCCAGCGGTGAATCGTCGTCAGGCTCCGGTACCCGGTGATTCGCATCGTGCTCCACATCGTCGTCGAGACAGCACGCTCGCGACGCTCCGCCAGCATGTCATTCATAACTTATGATACGAGTGACGATAGTACAACACTCGACTACCCTCGGTTCGATGAACTCGACGCCCGCGGCCGGTGCCGCAGTACCCCGCCCCCAGCGGCACCGTCCCCCGCTCGCCGCGGCTGTCGTCAAGAGCCTGGTCACGGCGATCGTCGTCGGCGACTACGCGCCCGGGTCGGCGCTGCCGCCGGCCGGCGTGCTGTGCGAGCAGTACGAGGTGAGCCGCACGGTGATCCGAGAGGCCACGACCACCCTGGCCGAGAAGGGGCTCGTCGCGACGCGCCAGGGCTGGGGCACCGTGGTGCTGGACCAGGACCAGTGGAGCCTCCTGGACCCCCTGGTGCTGGACGCACTGTTCCAGCGCGAGGACCGGCTGGTCTACCTCGACAACCTGGTCCAGGTCCGCGCCACGCTGGAGTGCGCCATGGCGGAGCGCGCCGCCGGCCTGCTGGACGCGTCGCAGCGCGCGGCGCTGACGGCCAAGGCCGAGGAGCTCGCCGGGCTGATGGACGACCCGACCGCCTACGCGGCGGCCGACGTCGAGTTCCACGAGCTGATCCACCGCGCCTCGCAGGACGCGTTCGGCCGGGCGATCGTCTCGAACATCCAGGGCAAGGCCCTGCACACGCCGCAGTACAGCGGGCACCCCACGCGCGAGGACCTCGAGCTGACGCACGAGCAGCACACCCACATCCTGACGGCGCTGCTCGCGGGCGACGCCGAGGCGGCGTCGGCCGCGATGCGCGACCACATCACGGGCAGCTGGGCCCGCCGCCGCCCCTCGGAGTGACCCGCCCGCCTCGTTGAGTGCTGGCTATTTGTGGTCCGGAACCGGTTCCGGACCACAAATAGCCAGCACTCAACGAAGTCGGGGCCGGTCAGGGGGTGGTGACCAGGCGGTTCCACTCCTCGACCCACGCCTGGCCGAACGCGTCCGCGACGGCCCCCGTGGTCGAGAACGTGAGGGTCTCCTCGTCCAGGCCCGCCTCGGCCAGGGAGGCCGGGCGGACGACGTTCGTGCCCACCTTGTCGCTCCACCGCGCCAGGCCGTAGGTCTCGGCCGGGGCCGAGAACGTGGCCGAGCCGGCCGCGTAGTCCCCGCCGCCGATCACGACCGAGTGGTCGATCTCGATCCGCGCCGGGGCGTACAGCGAGTCCGCGCTGTTCCAGACCGTGGCCCGGCTGCACCCGTTGGTGGCGTCGGTCGCGTAGTCCGCGGCCGTGCAGGCCACCCCGGTCGCGGCGACCCGCGGCACGTACCAGTCGGCGATCTCCGGGTACACGATCGGGGTGCCATCGGAGTAGGTGTGCTCGCCGTTCGTGTAGTGGTCGTGCCAGGTGGCCACGGTCTGCGGCGTCGCGCTGTACTTCTCGCCCGGCCGCACGTCGAGAAACGTGTCGAACCGGCTGTGCACCACCCACGCGTTGGACACCGGCAGGGACTTCTCGCCCTTCTGGTGGTACATCATGTCGTGGCCGGTGCGGTCGACGTCGACGAAGACGTTGTCGTTGGCCGTGTTGCTGTGCCCCGACTGGAAGAACACGCCGGAGTGCGCGCCCTGCACCACGTTGTGGTGGAACCGCATGCCCGAGGCTCCGTCGTCCATGTAGAACGCGTCGTTCGAGCCGCCGATCTTCTCGAAGTGGTTGTACGCCACCTCGTTGCCGAGGAAGGTGTAGTCACGGCCCGTGTAGACGACGCCCTGGTCGCCGGCGTTCTTCACCAGGTCGTAGAAGTGGTTGTGGTTCACCTTCATGTCGTTGCCCATGATCTGGACCGCCATGTGCGGGGCGTCGTGCACGTAGTTGTGCTCGAACGTGTTGCCGACGCCGTACAGGTACCCGGCGGGCGTGTACGTCGCGAGCTTCGAGAACCGCGCGATCTCGTTGTACCGCGCCACGTTGTCGCCGCGCTCCAGGGTGGCGCGGTCGCCGCCGCCGAGCAGCACGCCGCCCCCGCCCAGGTCGTGCAGGTACGAGTTCCGCACCACGTTGCCGTGCCCGCCCTGGAAGGTCTGGTAGTCGGGCATCGCCGTGATCGTGTCGGCGGGCCGCCCGATCCGGACGGCGTCCATGCTCACGTTCGAGATCTCGACGTCGTCGATCAGGGTGTCGACGGCGTCCAGGAGCTGCACGCCGCTCACGAGCGAACCGGTCATGCCGAGGCCCCGCAGGGTGACGCCGGTGGTGCCCTCCAGGTGGAAGAAGCTCTTGTCGAAGGCCATCAGCGAGATGTCCTTGCCCTCAACCGAGCCGCCCTCGGGCAGGTAGTACAGGACGTCGTGGCCGTCGTAGCGGTCGATGTAGTACTCGCCGGCCGCGTCCATCTCGGACAGCACGTTGACGACCTTGACCTTGGTCCACTCGTCCTGCGGGATGTACATCGACGGGTACTTGGCGTAGAGCCGGTCCTCGTTCCAGGACAGCAGCCGCACCATGTCGTTGGCGTAGTTGTTGCCCAGGTAGCCGGACAGCCACGCCTCGGTCTCGTACCGCGTGCTGTCGATGTCCTCGATCCACCGCGGGTCGAGCTGCACCGGCACGTCGGAGTACTCCGCGAGGCCGCGCCCGCCCAGGTCGTCCACCACGGGCTCCGCCTGCGGCGCCCAGCGCTGGTAGCGGTCGCCCTCGGCCGCGCGCCCGCCCACCGTGAAGATCGACGGCGTCATGGTGCGCATCTGCTCGGGCGTCCACGAGCCGCGCTCGTCCGGGTCGGCCAGCGTCTGCTTCTTGTCCTCGAACTGGCCGCGCGGCGTGGTCCCGCTGCGCTCCCAGGCGCTCTGGGCCCCGAACCGGCCCAGCAGGTCCACGTTCATCAGGTCCTGCGGCCCGACGGCGCCCCACTTGGCCCCGGTGCCCCACAGGTGGCACGCGGTGTCCCTGGTCTCGCAGGCGTTCCCGTTCGGGTACTCGGCGAGCGTCTGGGTGGCGCCGTCGACGACCAGCTCCGGGGCGAACGGCTGCTGCACCCAGTTGAAGCCGTTCTTGTACAGCGTGCCCGGGTCGATGCCCTGCGCGCCCAGGTCGTAGACCCAGACGCCGTCGCGCAGCTCCGGGCTGTCCAGCCGCGAGCTCGCCGCGTACTGCGGCTGGGCGAGCTCGTCCGCGCCCAGGTCGGTCAGCCGCTGCCAGCCGTCGGCGGGCAGCTCGTGCGTGCCCGTGATGGTCACCTGCTCGTCGCCGAAGGCGGCGTAGGTGACCCACGAGTTCTCGGGGCCGGAGAGGGCGACCGTGTCGTCGAGCACGTACTCGCCGCCTCGCACCCAGACCGTGCCCCGGTGCTGGGCCGAGGTGCGGCCCGCGAGCGCGTCGCGGGCCGCGGCGATCGTGCGGAACGGGGCGCCCCGGGTGCCCGGGTTCGCGTCGTCGCCGTCGGACGCCGAGACGTACACCACCAGCCGTCCGTGCCCGGGCGCCGCCGGCAGCGCCGACGCGGGAGCGCCCGCCCCGAGCGCCGCGCCCACCGTCAGTGCCAGGGTGACGGCCACGGCGCGCAGCCTCGTCACCGGATGGATCCTTCTCGTCATCGAGAGACTCCCTCGTCGTGTGTCGTGCTCCCCGTCGCCCGGACGGCAGCACCGACTCAGCGAGGGAACATGTATGACATGTGCACGCTAGAGGGAGTTCTCGGGTCCCCGCAAGGCTCAGCTCCGGCGGCGTGAGCCCCGAACCATCGCGACGCCCGCTGCCACGAGCACGCCGGCGGCCAGCGTCACCGAGCCGACGGTCGCACCCGTGGCGGCCAGGTCGCCCGGCTCCGCCGGGTCCGGGTCGGGACCGGCCGACGGGTCGGTGCCAGGGTTTGGGGACCGCGTGGCGTTGGTGAGCACGAAGTCGAGCCCGGTCACCTCGGCGTCGGCCACCTCGAAGGTGATGCGGCCCTCGCCGTCCACGACGTACCCCTCCCCGGGGTGCACGACGGCGGTGTAGGTGCCGGCGGGCAGCCGGGTACGCCAGGTGCCGTCGTCGTCCGCCTTCGTGGCGGCGACCGGCGTGCCGTCGGCGTCCGTGACCGTCACCCGGGTGCCGGGCACGGGTGCGCCCCCGGCGTGCCTGACCGTGCCGCCGGCCGGCTGCCCCCCGGGCTCTGCGGGCCCGTTGACCAGGGCGAAATCCTCCTGCAGCAGGTCCTCGCCGGCGCTGGTGATGGTGACGGACCGTTCGACGACCTCGGCCGTGTACCCCTCGGGCAGCGTGATCACGATCGTGTAGTCGCCCGGCGGCAGGTCGCCCACGAAGTACCCGCCGACGTCGTCGGTGACGAGGGTGACCGGGCCGTCCGGGCCGGTCACCGTGACGGTCGTGCCGGCCACGGGCTGCCCCGTGTCGTCGGCCACGGTGCCGCCGATCGCCCCGGGGTGCGACAGGCCGAAGTCGACGTCGGTCACGTCGTCCGCCCCGACCGTGACGTCCCGCGCGGCGGGACCGTCGGCCCGGTAGCCGTCGGGAACGGTGACGCTGACCGTGTGGTCGCCGGCGGGCACCTCGTCGAAGCGGTAGGTGCCGTCGGCACCGGTCGTGGTGCTGACGCTCCCGCCCGGCCCCTCGCGTGTGACGACGACGCCCGCGACGGGCTCGCCGCCCACGGTCACCGCGCCGGAGAGGGACGCGGGCGCCCGGACGACGAAGTCGTTGCCCGTGCTGGCCTCCTCCTGCCCGACCCGCACCGTGACGGGGTCCGGCGCCGAGCCGGCGGCGAAGCCCTCGGGCAGGTCGCTCAGCGAGAACGTGTACTCCTGCGGGCGGTCGTTCTCGGCGTCCCAGGCGACGTGGTCGATCAGGTACTCACCCGTCGAGCTGGTCACCGCGGTGAGCGCCACGCCGCCGCCGACCGGCGTGAGGGTGACGGTCGCGCCGCGCACGGGCTCGCCGTCGTCGGTCAGGACCGTGCCGCTGACGGCCACGGGCACGACGTCACGCGCCGCGAAGTCGACGCCGCTCGCATCGGCGTCGCCGAGGTCCACGCCCTCGACCGCGCGCTCGCCGTACGGGACGAGCCCGTACGGGTGGTCGTCGTCGGCCTCGGGCAGGGTGGTCAGCTCCACGCCGTACCCGTCCGCGGCCGTGTAACCGGGAAAGTCGTACTGGCCGCTCTCGTCCGAGGTGGTCGTGGCGACCTCGGCGCCGTCCGGGCCGAACAGCGTGAGGGTCGCGCCCGGCAGGACGCCCTGCGGGGCGCCCGCCTCGTCGACCAGGTTCACGGTCCCGGAGATGTCGCGCGCCAGGGAGGCGAACCACGTCTGGTAGACGGGAAACCCGCTGCGCTGGAAGAACTGGACGGTGAGCGACTTGATCGGGGTGGTGGGCTGGAACCAGCCGGCGGCGCCCGAGGTGTCGTTCGCGTCCGTGTTGCCGAGCAGCTCGCCGGTGGCCGGGTCCCAGGTCGGCACGTCCGCAGGGTCCCCCGTGCACGACGGCGACCCCGCACCCGAGCAGTAGTTGAAGCCACCCTGGAAGCCGAGCTCCGCACCTTCGAGCTCCCGGCCGTCCACGCCGAGCGCGGTCACCACGGCGCGGTCCGCGTCGATGTCGCCGAGCACGAACGCCCAGCCGCCGGGCGGCGTCGGGCGCTCGAAGGTGTAGGTGGTGGTCGACGGCGAAGAGGGCCGGTCGGCCTGCGGCCGCAGATTGAGGTACTGCTGGTCGCGGCTCGACCCGTAGACCTCACCGGGCGGAGTGCCGGCGGCGAGCCAGGAGGACGCTCCGGAGATCACACCGACGCCGCCGCGCGAGTCGGAGGTCACCGTCGCCTCCGGGAAGCCGTTCGCCGGGAGCCGCACGCTCGTGGACCAGTCCCCGGCTGAACCGGACAACGGGTCCCATTGCGCCCAGCCGGCGGTCGTGGCCGCCGACGCCGACATCACCGGAACGACTGCGCCAACCGCGACCAGAACCGCCGCCGCGAGTGCGCCCAAGCCCCCTGGGGTGCGCTTCACGCGAGACACGTTATGAGACAACCCGTCTCACCGCGCGACGAACGATGCGCGCGCATCGTGTTTGCGATCGACGGCGCGGCTGTGGCAGATTGACACCTGACGGTCCATGGAAACGTTTCCATGGAATGACGGACGACGAAGGACGGCAGAGTGGCCACGATCAAGGACGTCGCAGCGCTGGCCGGGGTGTCCCTCGGCACCGCGTCCCGCGTGCTGAGCGGCAGCAGCCAGACGTCTCCCGACTCCCGGGCCCGCGTCACGGCCGCGGCGAAGCAGCTCAACTACATCGCGAACGGCCCCGCGCGCTCGCTGCGCCGGTCTCGCACCGATGTGCTGGGCCTGCTGGTCTCCGACATCCGCAACCCGTTCTTCTCGGAGCTGGCGCACGCCGCCGAGCGCGAGGCGCAGCGCCGCGGCTACACGGTGCTGCTCGCCAACGCCGACGAGGACGCCGAACAGGAGGCCGCCTACCTGCGCACCTTCGCCTCCCAGCGGATCGACGGCCTGCTCATCGCCCCGCAGGGTTCCGACGTCGGGGCGCTGCGCGCCCTGCGCGACTCCGGGCTGCCGCTGGTCTTCGTGGACCGCGCGGTGGACGGCCTCGACGTGCCCACGATCGGCACCGACAACGAGGACGGCATCCGGCGCGCCCTGACCTGGCTCCACGAGAAGGGGCACCGGGAGGTCGCGTTCGTCGGCGGCCCGCCCGAGGTCTCGACCGGCCACGAGCGCCGGGCCGCGTTCCTGCGGTTCCGGGACGAGCTCGGGCTGTCGGCCGACCCGCGCCTGGTGGCGCACGGTGACTTCCGGGCGGAGAGCGGTGTGGAGGCGACGCGGGCGGTGCTGGCCTCGGGCGCGCGTCCGACGGCGGTGCTCAGCGCCGACGGCCTGATGACCCTGGGTGTCGCCCGCGCGCTGCGTGAGGAGGCCGCCTCGGAGCTCGGCGCGGTCGAGATCGTGTCGTTCGACGACCTCGACTGGTTCGACCTGGTGTCGCCGCCGATCTCCGCGGTGCGCAACGACGCCTCGGCGATCGGCCGGCTGGGCGTCGAAGCGCTGGTCGACGTGATCGAGGGCCGGCCGGGGGCGTCGCACCGGGTCACGACGTCGTTCGTGGACCGGTCCGCCGGCGGGGCTGCCGGGGCCGGGGCATGACGGGCCGGGTCACGGTCGTGGGGAGCGTCAACGCCGACACGTCGCTGCGTCTGGCGGCGCTGCCGAAGCCCGGCGAGACGGTCCTTGCCCGGGAGGCGGCGGGCTCGCTCGGCGGCAAGGGCGCCAACCAGGCGGTTGCCGCGGCCCGCGCGGGCGCGCGGGTGCGGATGGTCGGCGCGGTCGGCCGCGACGACGGCGCTCCCCTGGCGGGCGCGCTGGCCGCCGAGGACGTCGACACCGCCCTGCTCACCCGTTCGGAGCGGCCGAGCGGGCGCGCGCTGGTGCTGCTGGACGACGCCGGCGAGAACTCGATCATCGTGGTCCCGGGGGCGAACGCCGCCCTCGACGACGACGCCGTCCGCCGGGCCTGCGCGGACCTCTCCCCCGGTGACGTGCTGGTGCTCCAGCACGAGATCCCGGCCGCGACCTCGCGGCTGGCCGCCGCGACGGCGTCTGCGGCGGGGGCGGCCGTGATCTGGAACGCGGCGCCCGCGCCGGTCCGGGCCGCCGACCTGGTCGAGCACGTGGACCTGCTCGTGGTCAACGAGCACGAGCTGGGCGCGGTGGCCCGGCTGCTCGGCCTGGAGCCGGCCGGCGCGGAGGCCGACGTCGCCGCCGTCGCCGCGCGGCTGGGTACCGACGTCGTGTGCACGCTCGGCGCGGCCGGCGCGCTGGTGTACCGGTCGGGTGCGCACGTCCGGGTCGCCGCGCCCGTCGTGACGGCGGTCGACACGACCGCTGCGGGCGACACCTTCGTCGGCTACCTCGCGGCCTCCTGGCATCTGCCGCTGTCCGAGGCCGTGCGCCGGGCGGCTCAAGCCGGCGCCCTGGCCGTGACCCGCCACGGGGCCGCACCGTCGATCCCCACCCGTGCGGAGGTCGAGCACGGGCTCGCCGCCGCGGCCGCACCGACCCTGACCCCCGCCACCCCGAACGGAAGGAACCACCCATGAGAGTCGCACTCGGAGCCGACCACGCCGGCTTCCCCTTCAAGGACCTCGTCCGCGAGGCGATCGAGGGCCTCGGGCACACGGTCGTCGACTGCGGCACGGACAGCACCGACCCCGTCGACTTCCCCGACATCACGCAGGCCACCTGCGCGCCCGTGCTCGCGGGCGAGGCCGACCGCGCGGTCCTCGTCTGCGGCACCGGGGCCGGAGCCATCATGGCCGCCAACAAGATCCCGGGCATCCGCTGCGGGCTGGCCAACGAGCCCTACTCGGCCCACCAGGCGGTCGAGCACGACGACGCGAACGCGATCGCCCTCGGAGCCTGGCTCGCGCCACGCGCCTTCGTCCCCGAGATCGTGCGCGAGTTCCTCGCCGCCACCTTCGACGACGACGCCGACACGCGCCGCCGCGTCGCCAAGCTCAACGCGCTCGACGACCTCGCGCCGCCGGCCCCCTGAACCCCAGCACACACGCTCCACCACGATCAAAGGAGATCTCTCCATGTCAACGACGACACCCGCGCAGCGACGGTCGCCCCTCGGTTCCAAGGACCGGGTCAAGACCGCCGTCGCCGCCGCCGTCGGTACCAGCGTCGAGAACTACGACTTCGTCGCGTTCGGCACCGCCTCGGCGCTCTACTTCGGCGCCGTCTTCTTCCCCGAGAGCGACCCGCTCGTGGGCACGCTGCTCGCATTCGCGACCCTCGCGGTCGGGTTCGTGATGCGCCCGCTGGGCGGCGCCGTCGGCGGGTACCTCGCCGACCGGTTCGGCCGCAAGCCCGTGCTGGTGGGCGCCATGATCGTCATGGGCGGAGCCACCGTGCTGATCGGCCTGCTGCCCACCTACGCCCAGATCGGAGCCACGGCACCGGTGCTGCTGGTCATCATCCGGATGATCCAGGGCCTCGCCTTCGGCGCGGAGTGGGGCGGCGCCATCACCATGGCGTACGAGCACGCCCCGTGGCACCGCCGCGGTATGTTCGCGGCGATCCCCCAGTCGGGCAACCCGCTCGGCATCGCGCTGGCCAGCGGCATGTTCGCGCTCAGCGCCGGCCTGCCCGGCGACTGGAAGTGGCGCACGCCGTTCCTGCTCAGCGCGGTGCTGGTGATCGTGGCGCTGGTGGTGCGCTCGCGCCTGTCGGAGTCCCCCGAGTTCCAGGAGGCCGTGGCGACCGGCAAGACCGAGAAGAACCCGTTCCTGGCCACGCTGCGGAACGACTGGCGCAGCATCCTGCGCGTCATCGCGCTGCGAGTGGTCGAGTCCTTCGCGTACTACTCGACGGCGACCTACCTGCTCAACTACATCTCGGAGCGGAACCCCGAGCTGCGGCCCACCGCGCTCGGCGCGATCACGGCCGCGAGCATCACCGCCGTGGTGGTCACGTTCCTCGCCGGATCGCTGACCGACCGCGTCGGCCGGCGGCCGGTCTACATCGCCGGCTGCATCGCGGCCATCCTGTTCGCGTTCCCCATGTACCTGATGACGAACCAGGGCAACCCGGTGCTGGTGGTCGTGGTCTTCGTGATCGGCATCGGCCTGATCCACGCGGCGCTCACCGGCACCCAGGGGGCGCTCCTGACCGAGCAGTTCCAGACCGCCACCCGCACGTCGGGCGCGTCGCTCGGGTACCAGCTCGCGGCGGCCCTGGGCGGCTTCGCCCCGCTGATCGCGGCGGCCCTGGTCGGCGCGTTCGGCTGGCCCGGCGCGTCCGTCCTGTACCTGGGGGCCGCCGTCATCGGCCTGGTCGGCATCCTGGTGACCAAGGAGACCTGGCCTCGCGCCGAGCGCGAGCGCGTGACGGCCCTGGTCGAGGAGGCCCGACGCCGCTGACCGTCGTCGGGGCGCCACATCGGGGCGCCACATCTTGAGCTCGGCACTTGGCATTGAGATCGGTCCAGGGATGGACCGATCTCAATGCCAAGTGCCGAGTTTGCGAGGCAAACTGCCGGCCTCCCCGCGTCAGGCGCCGAACTCGCGGGCACGCAGCCGCGCCAGGTGGGCGTGCACGAGCGGCAGCACCGAGGCACCCTCGCCGCTCGCCGAGGCGACACGTTTCATGGAGCCCGCGCGCACGTCGCCGACCGCGAAGACGCCCGGCACCGTGGTCTCGAGGCTCGCCGGCGGCTGGCCGTCGACCCAGGCGTCGCGGGGCACGTCCCGGCCGGTCAGCACGAAGCCGCGCTCGTCGAGCGCCACGTCCTCGGGCAGCCAGGAGCAGTCGGGCTCGGCGCCGAGCAGGCAGAACAGGCCGTCGGCGGAGGTCTTGGCCGACTCGCCCGTGTCCAGGTCCTCCAGCCGCAGCCACTGCAGCCAGCCCTCGCCGCCGCCGTCGGCCACGACGGTGCGCGTGCGCACCTGGATGGTCGGTGTCGCCTCGATCTCGCGGACCAGGTAGTCCGACATGGTCTCGGCGAGGCTCGCGCGGCGCACCAGGATGGTCACCGCGCCCGCGAACTTGGCGAGATGCACGGCAGCCTGACCCGCGGAGTTTCCGCCCCCGACCACGTAGACGTCACGGTCCTGCATCTCGCGCGCCATCGAGGTGGCGGCGCCGTAGTAGACACCGGCGCCCACGAGGTCCTCGACGCCCGGCACACCGAGCCGCCGGTAGGTCACGCCCGTGGCGAGCACCACGGTCCGGGCGCAGAGCTGTGCGCCGCGGACGTGCACGTGCTGGTGCTCGGGCTCGTTCGGCGGGCCCGGCTCGATCCGGACCGTGGAACGCCCCGTGAAGAACCGCGCGCCGAACCGGCCGGCCTGGATGCGGGACCGCTGCGCGAGCCGCATGCCCGAGATCCCGCGGGGGAACCCGAGGTAGTTGCGGATCATCGAGCTCGACCCGGCCTGGCCCCCGATCGCGTCGCGCTCCAGCACCACCGTGGCCAGCCCCTCGGACGCCGCGTACACGGCCGTGGCCAGGCCCGCGGGCCCGGCACCCACGATGGCGACGTCCGCGATCACGCCCTCGGGAATCGAGTCGAACCCGCCGTAGATCGCCTCGGTCACGGCGGCCGGGGTCGCCGCGGACAGCGTCTGGCCCCGGAACGTGCTGACCACGGGCAGCTCGGCCCCCGGGCCGGCGGCCTCGAGGATCGCCTGCGCGTCGTCGTCGTCCGGCCCGAGGGAACGGTAGGGGAAGCCGAGGCGCTCCAGGAGGTCCCGGATCGCCGCGGCGTTCCGGTCACCCGGCCCAGCCACCAGGTCCGTCACCGTGACGACGGGGCGGCCCACCGACCAGCCCCACTCCGAGAGCAGCTCGATCAGCGCGGTGTGGAACTCCTCGTCGCGCGGCCCGCGCGGGAGGATGACGTACGTGTCCAGCTCGCGGCGCGTCATCGCCTCGCGCAGCTCGTCCAGGCTGTCGTTGAAGTACTCGAACGGGACGAGCGAGACCCGCCGGGAGGTCGCGACGACGGCCGGCAGCTGGTGCAGCAGCTCGATCGCCGTGCCGTCGGGCAGGTGGTGCTCGGCGGCGACCATCGCGACCTGCGCGCCCTCGCCGACGAGGTCCCGTGCCCGGTCGAGGCACGCGGCCACGCCACCGGTCAGCTCGATCCGGTAGTCGCGGTCATACCGGGCGCGGAACTCCTGCTCGACGACGTCGGCGTGCTCGCCGCCTGCCAGCAGGATGACTGGCCTGTCGTCCATGGCGCCCAGCGTAGACGGTGGGTCATCGTCGGTTTGCCGCAGCCGTCGACCGACTCCCGAGGTTCTGTTCAAGCCACGATGCTGCAACGTTTCAGCCTGGTTCCCGCGGGCGGGAGCTCGTGGCCTGAACAGAACCTCAGGAGCGGACGCCCCTCGCCGCGGGCGCCTCGCCGGAGTTCACCCGCTCGTGCCCCACCGAGGGCGCCGCCGTCAGCCGGCGTCGGCGCACGGGGTACTGGATCGGGTTGGCGACCGTCCACGCGGCTCCGGCGCAGACCAGCTCCTTGTACCGGGCCGCGAGGCGGCCGCCCGGGGCCGCGGGCCGGGCCTGGTCGTCGGCCGTGACGAACTGGATGATCGCGTCCCGGCGGCCCAGGCTGATGCACTGGTGCACGTAGGCCAGCGGCATGCGCGGCAGCCGGCCGCCGGTCAGGCGCGCCGCGATGGAGTCGGCGGCCTGCCAGGCCATCGGGATGCCGGAGGCGCACGACATGCGCAGCGGGTTTCCGAGGGGGCCGTCGGCCTGCGCGGCGTCGCCCACGGCGTAGACGTCCGGGTGGGAGACCGAGCGCATGGTCCCGTCGACGACGATGCGCCCGTGATCGGTCCGCTCCAGGGCGGTCGCGGCGGCGATCGGGTGCGCGGCGAACCCGGTGGTCCACACGGCGACGTCGGCCGCGAGGGTGGCTCCGCCGGCGGTGACGACGCCGCTGGCGGTGACCCGGGCGACGTCGGTGTGCTCGTGGACCGTGACGCCGAGCCGGTCGAGCACCTTCCGCAGGTGCCGCTGCCCGGCGTCCGACAGCCATGCACCCAGGTCGCCGCGGACGGCGAGGGCGACGTCCAGGTCGGGGCGGGCCTCCGCGATCTCGGTGACCGCTTCGATGCCGGTCAGCCCGCCGCCGACCACCACCACGCGGCCGCCGGGTTCGAGCGCGGCCAGGCGGTCACGCAGGCGTAGCGCGCCGCCACGGCCCGCGAGCTCGTGGGCGTGCTCGGCGACGCCGGGCACGCCGTGGTCGTCGGCCGAGCTGCCCAGGGCGTACACGAGCGTGTCGTAGGCCAGCTCGGCGCCGGGGGCGCCGTCCGCGCCCGCGAGGGCGACCGTCCGGCGGTCGACGTCGACGGCGGTCACGCGGGCGACCCGCAGGGTCACGCCGGTGCCCGCGAGCAGGTCGGTGAGCGGGCGGGCCCTCAGGTCCTGCCCCGCGGCGAGCTGGTGCAGCCGGACCCGCTCGACGAAGTCGGGCTCGGCGTTGACCAGGGTGAGCTCGACGTCGTCGCCGTGCAGCCGGCGGGCCAGCCGGCCCGCGGCGGAGGCCCCGGCGTACCCGGCTCCGAGAATGACGATGCGGTGCTTCATGATCCGTCAGCTCCTGTCGTTCGGGACGGTGGTGCCTCCTGAACGGGACAGCAGGGCGAACCCTGACAGATCTCGCCTGTGACGCCGGTCACAGGCTCCGGATCACCAGCCCTTGATCAGCGGCTCCCCGTGCTCCACGGCGGCCCATTGCCGCTCGGCCCGGCCGAGCTTGTCCGGGTTCACCTGGCTGAGGACGGCCGTGATCCCGGCCCCGGTCGCCTCCAGCGTCATGACGCCGACCAGCCGGTCACCGACCACGACGACCAGGGCCGGGAGGCCGTTGGCGGTCCAGGCGTAGAAGTCGGGGCTGCCGCCCAGGGCGGCCCGCTTCACCTCCGCAGGCCGGAACAGGCCGCGCAGGAACTTGGCCATGGCCTGGGCCCCGAGAACCGCCTTCGCGCGCGCCGGCACCTTGCCGCCGCCGTCGCCCACGCCCACGACGTCGGCGGTGAGCAGCCGGACCAGCGGTTCGAGCTGCCCGCTGGTGGCCGCCGCCAGGAACTCCTCGACGACGGGCCGGGCCGCCGCGACGTCGACCGCCGCGCGCGTCCGCTGCGCGGCCAGGTGCTGCTTGGCCCGGTGGAACACCTGCTGGCTGCCCGCCTCGGTGAGGTCCAGCATGTCGGCGATCTCCGCGTGCGAGAAGGAGAACGCCTCACGCAGCACGTAGACCGCCCGCTCGGTCGGCGTGAGCCGCTCCATGAGCACGAGCATCGCGGTGGACACGGAGTCCCGCTGCTCCGCCGTGTCGGCCGGGCCGAGCATCGAGTCGCCGCCCAGCACCGGTTCGGGCAGCCACTCGCCCACGTAGACCTCGCGGCGGGCCCGCGCGGACTTCAGCTGGGTGAGGCACAGGTTGGTCAGCACCCGGGTCAGCCAGGCCTCCGGCACGCGGATCTGGGCACGGTCGGCCGCCTCCCACCGCAGGAACGTCTCCTGGGCGGCGTCCTCGGCCTCCGACGCCGAGCCGAGCAGCCGGTACGCGATAGCCTCCAGGCGCCCGCGCAGGCCCTCGAAGAGCTCCACCTCGTCCTGCCGCAGCGGCTCACCAGGCGCACCAGTCATGGCGCGACCCTACTGCGCGAAGTCACCCGCGGGGGCAGCCCCGTGCGCGTGCCACGAGGCGGGTGGCGGCCCTACGCTGAACCCACCATCGAACCGTGTCCGGCACGGTCGCCGGGAGGAGAGTGCGCATGTCCTTCGTCACCCGTGGTTTCTCCGGTCGCAGACGTGAGGCGGACCCCCGCCTCCCGCCGGGCCAGACGCTGGTCCAGGACTGGCCGGTGCTCAGCGCCGGACCCACCCCGCAGGTCGACACGGCGGACTGGCAGTTCACCATCCGCGACGAGACGGGCGCCGACCACCGGTGGAGCTGGGACGGGCTGCTCGCGCTCGGGGTCGAGGACGTCACCGTCGACATCCACTGCGTGACCCACTGGTCCAAGCTCGACATGGCCTGGCGCGGCGTCAGCCTCGACAAGGTGTTCGAGAACGTGGAGTCGGAGCACGAGTACGTCATGGCGCACTCCTACGGCGGCTACACGACCAACGTGCCGCTGGAGGACCTGCTGGACGGCAAGGCCTGGATCGCCACCGAGGCCGAGGGCGAGCCGCTCGACCCCGAGCACGGCGGCCCGGCCCGGCTGCTCGTGCCGCACCTGTACTTCTGGAAGAGCGCCAAGTGGCTGCGGGGCCTGACGATGATGCCCGACAACGACCCGGGCTTCTGGGAGCAGTACGGCTACCACCTCTACGGCGACCCGTGGAAGGAGGAGCGGTACTGGTGAGCACGCAACCCGCGGACGTCGCGAGCCCGCCCCGGCCGCGCGTCTCCTGGCACACCGGGACCGTGGTCGAGACGCGCCGCGAGACGCCGTCCGCCGTCCGGATCACGGTGGACGTGCCGACGTGGCCCGAGAGCCCGGCGGGCGCGCACCTCGACGTGCGCCTCACCGCCCCGGACGGCTACCAGGCGAGCCGGTCCTACTCCGTCGCCTCGGCCATGCCGGCGGGCCAGGTGGTCCTCGCCGTCGACGAGGTGCCCGACGGCGAGGTCTCCCCGTTCCTGGTGCACGACCTGCGGCCCGGCGACCAGGTCGAGCTGCACGGCCCGCTGGGCGCGTTCTTCGTCTGGCGGCCCGGGCAGAGCACCCGCCCGGTGCAGCTCGTCGCGGGCGGCTCCGGCGTGGTGCCGCTGTACGCCATGGCCGCCGCGCACGGCGCCGCCGCCGACACGGTGCCCTTCCGGCTGCTGTACTCGGCCCGCACACCCGCCGATGTCTTCTTCGCCGACGAGCTCGCCGCGCTCGCCGGGCCTACGCTCGGTCTCGACCTGGTCTACACGCGGGCCGCGCCGGACGGCTGGCCGGACCCGGTCGGCCGGCTCACGCGGGAGACTCTCGCCGCGCGCACCGTCCCCGCGGAGCAGCGCCCGCACGTCTACGTCTGCGGCTCGACGGGCTTCGTCGAGACGGTCGCCCGCTGGCTGCAGGACCTGGGCCACGCCGCGGCGGACATCCACACCGAGCGCTTCGGAGGTCTCTAGATGACACACCACCTCGACGGCAACGTCCTCGCCGGTGCGCTCTCGGAGGTGTTCCGCTCCGACGTCACCGCCGCCCGCGGCCGGTGCGGCGGCTGCGGCCGCACCGCCCCCCTCGCCGAGGCCATGGTCTGGACCGACGCCCCCGGCCTGGTGGCCCGGTGCGCGGGCTGCGACCGGGTGCTCGCCACCGTCGTCGACACGGGCGACCGCGTGATCCTGAGCCTCGCGGGGCTGAGCGCCGTCGAGCTGCGGCGCTGAGCTCGGTCGGCTCCGGCCTTGACCTGTGCCACCCGGCGGCGGAGTGTGGAAGACGACGGCGGCGCCGTCCGGACGCTGCCCCGAACACACAGGGAGAGTCCGACATGTACGTACGCACTACCGAGGTCCAGGGTGATCCCGGGGGGATCGACGACGGGCTGCGGATCGTTCGCGAGGACGTGTTCCCGGCCGTCACCGCGATGGACGGCTGCGTCGGGATGTCCATGCTGGTCGACCGCGAGTCCGGCCGGTGCATCGCCACGACGGCGTGGCAGTCGATGGACGCGATGCAGGCGAGCGCCGACGCCGTCCTCCCGCTGCGCGAGCGGGCCGTCCAGGCGCTGGGCAGCACCGGGGGCGGCGACGTCAACCAGTGGGAGGCCGCCGTCGTGCACCGCGACCACGCCACGCCCGACGGCGCCTGTGCCCGCCTCACCTGGCTGAGCGGCGGTCAGGACATGGTCGACCGCTGTATCGACCTCTACCGCATGGTCATCCTGCCGCAGCTGCAGGAGATGGACGGGTTCTGCAGCGGCAGCCTGATGGTCGACCGCGAGCGGGGCCGGGCCGTCGGCACCACCGCGTTCGACAGCATGGAGGCCGTCGTGCGCGCGCGGGAGGCCACCGCACACATCCGCGAGCGCGTTGTCCGTGAGCTGGGTGCCACGGTCGACGGTCTCGAGGAGATGGAGATCGCGTTCGCGCACCTCCACGTGCCAGAGATGGCGTGACGCGGGACGGGAACCGCGACCGCCGCCGCCAGGCAGCGGCCGCGGCCCGGCGCCAGGGCCGGGTCCGGCGCCCGGCCGGTCACGGCTCCAGGCCGGTCAGCCCCTTGCCGGTGCGCAGGTCGAGCGGCACCGAGACCTGGTCGTGGGCGACCAGCCAGGTGCCGCCGTCCTTGCGGAGGCAGAACGTGGCGCGCACCCACATGCCGGCCGTCACGGTGCCGTCCGCGAGGGTGCCGCTGAGCCGGCCGAAGCCGTGCCCGAACGCGACGGTGTCGCCGACCGTGAGGTCCAGGTCGCGCAGCTCGTAGCGGACCTCGGCGAAGGCCGCGAACACCCGCGCCCAGTTCGCCAGCTTCGCCTCCACACCCACGTGCTGCAGCGGCGGCTCGACGTCGAAGGAGACGACGTCGGCCGCGTAGACCTGCCGCAGCCGGTCGAGGTCCTTGGCGTGGATCCCCTCGACGATCCCGTCGAGCCGGCCCCGGACGGCCGCCTCGTCGTCCAGTGTCTGCGTGCTCATCGCTGTCCGTCCTTCCGTCGGGTGGTTCCTCACCGGTGTGACGGACGGGGCGCTCGGAACGTGACGGTCGGCGCGGGTCGCCGCCGCCGGCCGGCTCCCGAGCGGGTGCGCGCCGGTCAGTCCACCAGGACGACGTCGCTGGCGTAAGCCGTCACCTCGGGCGGGGTCCAGTCCTCGTCCTCGTCGTCACCGGAGTCCTCGTCGCCGGAGTCCTCGTCCTCCTCCGGGGGCGCCTCGGTGACGCACTCGCCGTCGATCATCCACCCCAGCCCGCCGTCCAGGCAGAGGCCGCCGCTCAGGCGGATCCCCGCCGTCGCGCGCGCCTCCGAGCTGAGCCCGGTGCCCGGCACGACCTCGTGGTGCCGCACCTCGGCGGTCACCCGCAGGCGCGCGACGTCGACGTCGAGGCCGACCAGCTCGGCGCCGTTGCGCTCGGCGTACTGACGGGCTGCCTCGTACATCTCCTCCTCGGTGCCCGGGCCGAGCAGCGACTCCTCGAGCAGCTCCCAGAACGCCGAGCGCTCCCCGCCCAGGAGGTGCAGCGCGGGCAGGAGGCCCAGCCGGTCGTCCCACTCCTGGGCGGCGGCGAGCGCCGCGGCGTCGGCGGCGGTGCCCGCCTCGCGGCGGTCGTTCGTGGCCGAGCCGAACATCACGATCACCAGCACCGCTGCGCTGAGCATCCCGACGGCCACGGGGATCGTCATCACGTGCATGGAGCCGCGCTCACGGTCGTCGGTCCGTCGGGGCACGGTCACTCCTGGGGTGGATGGGTCACGAGGCCGGGTCGGTCACGGGCACGTCGGTGATGCGGAACCGCTCCGGGGCGTCCACGGTCACGGTGTCCTGTCCGGTGTCGGGCCAGTAGACGGTGATCGTGGCGCGCTGGCCCTGGTCCAGCGTCCCGACCTCCTCGTCGCCGAGCAGCCGGCGCAGCACGAAGCCGCCCGTGCGCTCCTCGGCCACGTAGTCGAAGGGCAGCACCCGCTCCCGCGCCCCGAGCAGCGACAGGTTGTGGGGCCCGGCCACCTCGGCCAGGGCGCCGAACTTGCGGTCGCCGAGCATCGTCAGGTGGGCCGGGAGGAACCAGGCCGGGTCGATCCCGGTGCCGTCGGTCCGCTCCGCGACGAGCGTGCCGACCAGGGCGCCGGGGCGCCGCTGGACCGACTCGACCTCGACCGTGTACTCGCCCTTGCCCGTCTCGATGGTCACGGCGGCGTCCCGGGCGGTCGGGGCGTCGGTCCCGGGCGCCTCGCTCTCGGCCGACGTGTCGACCACGAGGTGGCCCTGGAAGTGGATCTCGACGCGCCGGTTGGCGGCGCGGGCCTCGGCGCTCCGGCCCTCGGCGACCGGCTCGGACTCCCCGCGGCCCTCCTCGGTCACGGTGAAGTCGCCGCCCAGGTCGGCGCGCAGACGCTCGGCCACGGAGCGGGCGCGCCGCTCGGACAGGGCCTGGTTGTAGGCGTCGGTGTCGACGTCGTCGGTGTGCCCCACCACGTGCACGTCGCCGGCGTCGGCCTGCTCGACGATCGAGGCGGCGGCCCGCTCGACGACGCCCCGCGCGGACCGCGACAGCGTGTCCTCGTCGGAGTCGAACAGCACGTCGGAGGCCAGGGTGACCGTGACGTCGTCGTCCTCGGCGGAGGTCGCGGACTCGGCGTCGTAGCCCTGGGTGAAGGCGCGCAGCTCGGTGGTCGCCCCGGTCCCGGCGCCGCCGGTCTGCTCGAGTGCCGCGTCGAAGTCGTCGCCCGCGGCGACGACGGGCACGGTGACGGCGCCGTACCCGGGCAGCAGCACGTCCACCGACTCGCCGGCGGGGGCCGCGAAGACGGCGACGGCGGAGCCGGTCAGCGTGTCGTCGTCACCCCGCTCCTGGTCGAGCTCCGCCGCGGGGGTCCCGTCGGCTGCCTGGGCCACGGGGTGCACCAGCTGCGCCGCGGTGTCGACGAGGCGCACACCGCGGCCGTCGGTGACGGACTTGCCCAGCCCGCCCAGGCTCAGCGGGACGGTCCCGGAGCCCAGGGAGTCGTCGCCGGCCGGCTCCGCGGTGTACGCGTAGCGGAGCACCGCCAGGTCGCCGTCGGCCTCGACCGGGCGCAGGTCGAACCGCACGCGCGCCTCGTGCAGCTCCCGCTCCACGGAGACGACCTCGTCCGGAGGCGCGGTGGCGCCTCCGGACGAGGTCGGGGATGCGTCGGGTGGCGGCGTCACCGTGTCGGCCCGGTCGTCGGGGCCGGTCAGGCCGCAGCCTGCCAGCAGGCCGACGAGTCCGACGGTGAGCGCCGCGCGGTGGACCTGACGCATCCAGTACCTCCGTTGTGTGGGTGGAGCCTTACTCGCCGCCGCCCGCGCCCGCGATGTCGTTCACGGCGTCGGTGAGCTGCGTGACGATCGCGTCGCCGACGTCGCTCGCCGCGGCGATGACGATACCGACGACGGCCACGACCAGCAGGACCGCGCCGACGTACTCGACGGTGCCCTGGCCGCGCTCGTCGTCGCGGGCCCGGCGGGCCGCACGCTCGGCGACGGCCGCGAGCGCGATGCGGGCGGCGGTGGCCTTCTCGATCAGCTTGTTCATGGTGTCCTCCACGTTCGGTGTCCGGTGTCCGGTCGCGGGTTCAAGGACCGCGGCCACACCAGAGAACCTACGGAGCGGCGGCCCGCGGCCCCAGGGTGTGCGGGCCTGGTCGCGGGCCTGTTCTGCCTGGGCCCACGGCACTACCCGGCTCCGGGCCCCGCTGCAGCCAGCGCACGATCGCCTGGCTGCGCGTGGTCACACCGAGCTTCGCGAACAGGCTGTTCACGTGGTTCTTGACGGTCTTCTCGGAGATGAACAGCCGGGCCGCCACCTCGCCGTTGGCCAGGCCGTCGGCCACCAGGTCCATCACCTCGGCCTCGCGCCGGGACAGCAGGTCGCGCACCGCGGGCGCGCGGGGCGGTGCGGCGGACGGCGGGGCCACCCCGGAGACCACCTGGCTGCCGCTCCGGCAGAGCCGGACCGCGGCGACCATCGCCTCGGGCTCCAGCGCGCCGTGCACCAGGTACCCGGCGGCGCCCGCGGTGATGGCCTCGGCGACCGTCTCCGGGTCGTCCGTGTGGGTCAGCATGACCACGGTCGCCCCGGTGGTGAGCTGGGGCAGCAGCTCCAGCCCGCTCATCCGGGGCATCCGCACGTCCAGCAGCACGACGTCGACCTGGCCGGCCCGGACGTACGCGATCGCCTCGTAGGGGTCGCCCGTGTCGGCCACGGACGTCACGCCCGGGGTGCCGTCCAGGAGCGTCCGCAGGCCCATCCGGATGATGGGGTTGTCGTCCACCGCGAGTATGCGCATCAGGCTGCCTCCACCAGTGCTCGGGCCGGTTCCGCGGGCAGCGCCACCGTGACCACGGTGCCGCCCTCCGGACCGGCTTCCCAGGTCGCGTCGCCGCCGCAGAGCTGGGCCCGCTCGCGGACGCCACGCATGCCGTAGTGCCCGCCGTGCGAGCCGCCCGCGTCGAGCGCGGAGCCGCCGGGTGGTCCTGCGGCGCCCAGCCCGGCGCCGTCGTCGGACACCACCACCTGGACGGCGCCCTCCGCGGCGGCCACGGTGACCGTCACGCGGGAAGCGCCCGCGTGCTTGCGCACGTTCTCCAGCAGCTCGGTCACCACGGCCCGGACGTGCCGCGCGCGGCCCGGCCCGGTGACGGCGTCGACCTCGGGGTCGACGTCGGCGGCCGCGGGCGTGCCGGTGCGCTCGGACCAGCGCCCGACCGTCTCGGTGAGCAGCGCCGCGAGGCCGTCGGGGTCGTCGCGCAGCTCGCCGAGCGCGCGCCGGGTGTGCTCGTGCGCCGTGCGGACGGCTGCGCCCAGCTCGCGCGCGACGCCGACCGTGTCCGGCGCCGCGCCCTCGCGGTCGAGCCGGTCGGCCAGGCCGCGCGCGGCCAGGGCGAGGCCGGCGAGGTCGCCGGCCACGGTGTCGTGCAGGTCGCGGGCCAGGCTCAGCCGCTCGGCCAGGGCCGCCTGGTCGGCGCGGACGGCGGCCAGCTCCGCCGCCTGCACCGCCTGCCGCCGCAGCCGCCGGCCGAGGTGGGTCCCGGTCCAGGTCATGATGATCGTCAGGACCGCGCCCGCGGCGCCCGTGACCAGGCCGCGCCAGCCGCCGTCGTACGCGGTGAGCTGGTAGAGGCACAGCGGCGCCGCCATCACGACCGCGAGCCGGAGCCCGGCGAACAGGCCCCACAGGGCGGCGGTCGCCGCGGCGTAGACCGCCATGAGCGGCGAGCCCGCCAACGGCAGCAGCGCCACGACCGCCACGGCGGTGTCCCCCGCGAGCAGGATCCCGTTGCGGGCGTAGAACCGGCCCCGGGTGTCCCAGTTCAGCGCGGGCACGAACGAGAACGGCGCGGCGAGCACCACCAGAAACACGCCGAGCCAGCCCGCGCCGTCGAGCAGCGCGAGCACCAGGGCGAACGCCAGGACCACGAGCCGCACCTGGCACAGCAGGCGCACCGCCGGGCCGATGGCACGCTGGGTGAGCGCGTCCATGGCGTGCCTCGGGCTCAGCCGCTCAGAAAAGTTCACCGAGCACCCCCGCGTTCGCGACCAGCACGGCCGAGACGATGAGGATCAGCGCGCCGGGCAGGATCGTCATCGTCACCGCCAGGGACACCAGGGGTGCCGCCCGGGCCGCACGCTGGCGCACGGTCTCGGCGTGCTCGCGCCGCACGTCCGACGCGATGCCGGTGAGCGCGTCGGCCAGCGGCACGCCCAGCTCCTCGGCCTGCAACAACGCTGTCACGAAGGACCCGACGGCGGGCGACTTGCTGCGTTCGCGCAGCGCCACGAAGGTCTGCCGACGGGACGCACCGACGTTCATCTCCTCCAGCGCCGTACGCATCTCGGCCGCCAGCGCACCGCCGTGGAACTCGCACACCCGCTCCAGGGCCTGCCGGAAGCCGAGACCCGCCGTGACGGTCACGGCCAGCACGTCGAGGAAGTCGGGCAGCTCGGAATCGATCTGCCGCCGGCGCCGGCCCGCCTCGGTGTACAGCCAGATCCGCATCCAGGCGCACAGCACCAGGCCGATCGGCACACCCACCGTCCACAGGTCCTGGACCACGAACAGCAGCCCGAACAGGACGCCCAGCAGCACCAGGCCCGCCTCGCGCCGCACGAACATCGTCAGGGTCACGCCCTCGGGCCGGCCCGCCCGCCGGATGACCGTGTCGAGCCGCTGCAGGCGCTGCCGCCCGTACAGCCGCACGGCGAGCGGCAGCAGCGGCGCCCCGATCCGGTCCAGCACGGCCACGAACCCGCGCGGCCGCTCCTCGGCCTCGGGCGCGTACTCGGCCTCGACGTCCTCCAGGCCCGTGCTGGTCAGCAGCCGCAGCGCCACCATCCCCAGCACCGCCGCCAGTGCGGCACCCGCCGCGACGATCAGCCCCTCCACGTCACACCTCCACCCGCGACAGCCGCCGGACCACCAGGTAGCCGACGACGAACAGGCCGGTCGCGACCAGGAGCACCACCTGGCCCGCCAGGTTCGTGATCATCACGTCCACCACGCCGGGGCTGAACGCGTTCATCAGCGCCACCGCGCCGAACGCCAGGAAGATCACCGTGTACCCCGAGAACTGGGCGCCCATCGTGGACGTCACCACCTCGCGGCGCAGGCGGCGCCGCTCCTCCAGCGTCTGCCCGATACCACCCAGCGCCGTGACCAGCTCGCCGCCCGAGCGGCCCTGGATGGTCAGCGTCTGCACCAGCACCGACAGCTCCCGGGACGGCAGCCGCTCGCTCAGCCCGGACAGCGCATCCCGCATGGACCGGCCCACCGCCATCTCCGCGCTGACCTGCGCCACCTCGGACGCCGCCGGCTCGGACATCTCCTCGGCCGCCATCTCCAGCGAGCGGCGCACGGCCAGTCCCGCCGAGGCGCCGTTCGCCAGCAGCCGCGCCAGCTCCGGGAGCTGCGCCACGAACCGGTCCACGCGCTGCTTGCGCCGCCGGTCCAGCCAGCGCTGGGCGCCGATCGCGACCAGCAGCACCGCGAGCGCCGCCGTGGCCCAGCCGAACAGGGGCAGCACGGCCAGGCCCCCCAGGACGGCCCCGGCGCAGGCGGCCGTCAGGAACAGGGACGGTGACCAGGCGGGCAGGCCCGCGCCGGCGAGCAGCGCCACGAGGCGCTGGCCCCAGCGCCGGCGGGCCAGCCGCTCGTCGACGCGCGTGAACACGGAGACCCCGGCGAGCTGGTCGAGGTCCGCGGTCTCGACCATGCGCCGCTCGGTCTCGGCGTTGCTGACGAGCGTCGCCACGGTGGCGGCGGCCATCAGCAGGGTCACCAGCAGACCCGCTGCGATCAGCAGGACGGTCACGACGCACCTCCGGCGGCGACGGGCTCGCCGGGCCCGGCGGGAGCCGACGCGGTCAGCACCGTCTCGCCCGCCCGGTGCAGCCGTTCCAGCAGGTCGTCGGGCACGGGCTCGGGCACGAACCGGCCGGCCACCGTGCGGTCGGGGCCCAGCGGCTCGGCGACGAACCGCATCAGCGGCGTCAGCGCGTACTCCTCGCGCCGCCGGGAGGTCACGGCCTGCACCTCGAGCACTCGCCGGGAGCCGTCCTGCGCGCGCTCCAGGTGCACCACCAGGTCGATCGCCGAGTTGATCTGGTCCCGCAGGGTCGCCGAGGGCAGGTCGAGCTCACTCATCGAGGCCAGCGTCTCCAGGCGGCCCAGCGCGTCGCGCGCCGTGTTGGCGTGCACCGTGGCCACCGAGCCGTCGTGGCCGGTGTTCATCGCCTGGAGCATGTCGAGCGTCTCGCCGCCGCGCACCTCGCCGACGATGATCCGGTCGGGCCGCATGCGCAGGGCGTTGCGCACCAGGTCGCGGATGGCGACGGCGCCGCGCCCCTCGACGTTCGCCGGCCGGGACTCGAGCCGCACCACGTGCCCCTGCTGCAGGGAGAGCTCGGCGGCGTCCTCGATCGTGACGATGCGCTCGTGGTCCGGGATGAGGCCGGACAGCGCGTTGAGGAACGTCGTCTTGCCGGAGCCGGTGCCGCCCGAGACCACGATGTTGAGCCGCGCCCGGACACATGCGGCGAGCAGGCTCGCGGTCGTCACGTCCAGGGTGCCCCGGTCCACGAGCTCGCCCATCCGGTACGGCGTCGGGAACCGGCGGATGGTCAGCGTGGGCCCGTCCAGGGCCAGCGGCGGGATGATCACGTTGACGCGCTCCCCGCTGGGCAGGCGCGCGTCGACCATCGGCGAGGACTCGTCCACGCGGCGGTTCACCTGCGACACGATCCGGTCGATGGTCTGGTAGAGCTGCTCCGCCGACGCGAACCGGGCGGGCACGCGCTCGACCTTGCCGTAGCGCTCCACGAACACGTCGTCCGGGCCGTTGACCATGATCTCGGTGATGGACTCGTCCGCCAGGAGCGGCTCCAGCACGCCCAGGCCGAGCGCGTCGTCGGTGATCCGCTGCACCAGGGCGCCGCGCTCGCGCGCGGACAGCACGGGCCCGTCCACCGAGAGCAGCCGGGACAGCACCCGCTCCAGCCGCACCCGCCGCTGGGCGGGCGAGAGCCGGGCGAGCTCGTCGACGTCGATCTCCTCGAGCAGCCGCTCGCGGTACACCTTGGCGAGGTCGTTGTCCTCGTCGTGCCGCTCGTCGGCGGCCAGCCGGTCGCGCAGTGCCATGTCTTTCCTTCCCCCTCAGCCGTCCACCGGGAACGCGGCGGTGCGGGTCAGCGCGACGTCGACCACCTTCATGCCCGCCAGCCCGAGCGGCGCCGTGACCGTGACCCGCACGCGCGCCGTGCCGTCCTCGACGGCGACCTGGATGTCGCGGACGGTCAGCCCGTCCGGGACCGCACGCTCCGCCTCGGCGTGCGCGTTCCCGCCGAGGCTCAGGGCCCGGGCGCCGTTGCGGGCGGCCTCCTGCGCGATCGACGCCGTCTGCGCCACGGTGATCCCCTGGATCGCCAGCAGCGCCACCAGCACCATCGCGAACACGACGCCGACGAGCTCGACGGTCGCCTGCCCCCGTTCGCGCCGTGTGCCCGCGACCATCTCAGCCCTCCCGGTAGACGGCGGCCGACGACGACGCGGACAGGTCCACGCCCGGCAGGATCGTCGAGACGGTCACGCGCACGCTGACCTCCTGCGGCGACACCTCGATGTCGGAGTCGCCGACGGCGGCGCGGAACGAGCCCGGGAGCTGCTCGCGCACGTCGTCGCGCACCTGGTCGACGACGTCGTCCCGGGGCTGGCCCAGCGCGTCGTAGTACCCGAGCACACCGACCGTGCGGGCCCCCTCCTGGGCGGCGGCCCGCGCGGCGAGCAGGCCGGAGGCCCACCCGATGCCCTGCACGCACAGCAGCACGACCATGAGCACCATCAGGATGACCACCGGCAGCTCGGCGGTGGCCTGACCGGCCTCCGGGTCGGCGCCCCTGCGCCGCCCCCGCTGCTTGCCTGCCCGCCGGTCCGAGCCCGCGACCAGCGACTCGACCTCGGTGGGTCCGTCCGGCGTGCCCTCGCGCGCGGCGGCCGCCTGGGGGCGGATCGCCGCGACCCCGACCTCCGCCACGGCGGTGTGCACCGGCGTGGGCGTCTCCAGCAGCGTGGCCGTGTTGACCGCGCCCGCGAACGCGGTGCCGCCGTCGGGCACCGTGAACGCGATGGGGCGCTCCACGATGCGCTCCACCAGGGCGGGCGTCACCTCGTCGCGCGGGGTCCGCCGGTTGAGCACCAGCTCGACCGTCGCCGGGCGCCGGACCGCCAGCCGGTCCCACTGCGCCAGGCTGCGCCGCGCGGCGCGCAGGGACGGCAGGTCCGGGGTGGTCACCAGGAGCACGCGGTCCGCGAACTCCAGGGCCGTGGCCCGCGGCTCGTCCAGGTGGGCGCCGACGTCGATCACGGCCAGGCCGGACTCGAACCGCAGGGCGCTCACGATGGAGCGGACCGCCGCCGGGGTCATCGCCTCGGCCCGCTCACCCTCGGCCGGGGCGGGCAGCAGCCGCAGGCCGCCGGGCACCTCGTAGGTGGTCTCGCGCAGCATCCGCCCGGTGACCTCGCCCTCGACCGCGGCCAGGTCCACCACCGAGCGGCGGGTCCGCACCCCGGTGTAGGCGGTGAGGTCGCCGGCCCCGAGGTCGAGGTCCACCAGGAGGGTGTCGTTCGTGCGCCCGGCGCGCGCCAGGAGCAGGGACAGCACCGAGGTCCCGACGCCGCCCTTGGCCCCGGCGATCGCGACGACCTGCCCGCTGCGGCCGCCGTTGCGCTCGGCGGCGATCGAGGCCCGCGCCATCGCCGACCAGGACGCCACCGCCTCCAGCCGGGTCAGCACCTCCTCCAGGCCCGCGTTCCGGGCGATCACCGAGCGCGCGCCGACCTCCATCGCGGCCGCCATCGCCCGGCTCATCTCGGCGGGGCCGTGCGCGTCCACGACCATGACGATGCCGGTCAGCGGCGTGGCCAGGCCGACGCTGCGGGCCACGGCGTGCCCGTGCCCGTCGTCCGCGGCCTCGTCCACCACCACGATCTCGATGTCCGGCTGCCGGTCGAGCGCCGTGAGCACGCCCGCGCCGTCGGACACCGCGGCCGCGAGCTCGAAGCCGTCGGACTCCGCGAAGATGTGGCCGAGGTGGTCCCGGACCTCGTGCGCCGGCGTCGCGAGCAGCACCTTGGTGACCATGCTCAGCCCTCCGACTTCGGGATCGCGCCGTCGTACACGCGCTGCTGCTCGGGGAGCATGTCCTCGTCGCCCGCGCCGCGCAGGGCCAGGCGCATCTTCACGGAGAAGGACTCGACGTAGGCCAGGGTCAGCGCGTCCTCGGTGCTCAGCGCGAACGTCACCGGCAGCCCGCTGCGCATCTCCAGGCTGTCCGAGGCCTCGACCGTGCGCGGGATGCCGACCTCCAGGACCAGCACGTTGGACACCCAGACCCGCGAGACCGGCTTCTCGTCCTTGGCGCCCTCCATCGTGGCGATGATGTCCACGTGGTCGCCGGGCTCGACCTTGCCGGCTACGCCGGTCTCGGCGTCCACGATGATCGCGACCTCGCGGAACCCCGGCTGCACGCCCGGTCGCTCGATCAGCATCCCGGACTGCAGCAGCGAGCCCTTGTCGAACGAGGTGGCGGCCACGAGGCCGTCGGCGTCGTCCGCGCTGCGCACGGCCGTGTCCGGGACCCAGCGCTCCGGCACCCGGACGCGGTCCAGCATGTCCTCGTCGACGGGCTCCAGGGCGTCGACCGAACGGTTGAGCTGGAGCACCGTCACCATCGGCCCCACCTGGGAGCTCACGGTGCGCACGTAGTAGAGGACGCCGACGAACACGGCGACCGCCAGGATCGAGGTGACGACGAGGAAGAACACTCCCCGGCGCTGACGCGGGTTCAACTGATCACTCCCTGTGTCTCGGTCTGCGGGCCGGTCTGCGCGCCGGCCCTGGTCTCGACGCGGGCCCGACGCTCCGCGATGTCGCAGAAGATGCAGCTCTGGGCCACGGCCCGGCCGCACGTGTCGCAGGCACCCCAGAGGTAGGACCCGGCGAGCGCGCTCGCCACGGCCGTCTCCAGCGAGCCGGCGATGGTCGACACCTCCAGCCAGCGCGCGGCGGACCAGCCCGCCTCGGCGCCGGCCAGCTCGGTGTCAGGCTCCCGGGGCAGCAGGTCGCCGGCGTCGTCCGGCACGACGGGCCGCGCGGACCGGGCCGCGACCAGCAGCGCGCCGCCGTCGGGCACCCCGAGGCTGCCGCGGAAGCGGCGCACCGAGCCGGGCTTCGAGCCGCGCCCCGGGTCCACCACGAACGCCGTGCGCGGCAGGTAGCTGCCCGCGTGCTGGCGGAACGTCGGCGTCGGGCGGTGCAACGAGGCCACGCTGGAGAGCAGCACCCGCGTGCTGGTGCGCGAGAGCACCTCGTCGGCCACCACCCGGGCGGACGACGCCGTCAGGCCCGGCGAGGCGAGGCCCGCCAGCATGACCGCCCACGCGGTGACGGGGGCCTCGACGTGCAGCACGCCGAGCCGTTCGGGACCGAGCACCAGGCGGGCGGAGCGGGCCACCCGCCAGGCGGCGTCGTCACGGGTGGCCAGCACCACGTCGTCCGCGGAGAGCCGGGCGACGGCCTCCACGACGTCCCCCAGCGCGCGCTGCGCCCGGCCGACCCCCCGGTGCGTTCCCCCCGGACCGCCGATCGCAATGACCTGCACGGTGCCCCCTCACAATCGACACAAGCACCCGCTGACAACCACGGGTGCACCACGGACTGTACTGATTTTGCTCATATACGTATATATCTGGGACGGATGAATTTCACTTCTGAGCGTTTTCCCGTATGTGGACGCTCATATGAGCGCGATACGCTCCTGGTCGTGAACTCGAACCAGCTCCTGGTGGACGACCGGCCCGTGGCCGCCGTCGAGGTCGCCGACACCGCCCTGACCCGCGCCCGCGGCCTGCTGTTCCGCCGCGTGCTGCCCGAGGCCCTGCTGCTGCGGCCCTGCTCGTCGGTGCACGGCGCGTGGATGCGCGTGCCGCTCGACGTGGCCCTGCTCTCGACGGACGGCGAGGTGGTGCACGCCCAGGTGCTGCGCCCCTGGGCCGTGACCCGCCCCCGCCGGGGCGTGACCCAGGTGCTCGAGGCCCCCACCGGGAGCTTCGAGCGCTGGGGGCTGCGGGCGGGCAGCAGGCTGGCGTTCATCTCTGCTTGAACTTCACGATCTTGGTGTCGGGGTCGTAGTCGTAGCTGCCGCTGAAGCCCCAGTTGATCCAGCCGCCGTCGCCCTTGTTCTTGACGGTGCCGGAGTTGAGGGCGATGACGTCCATGCCGTCGACGGTGGCCAGATGCACGAACCCGAACAGGCTGCTGAAGGCGAAGTTCTCGAAGTCCTTGACGACCAGGATGTTCTTGTCGGGGAAGGCCTTGCCGTACTCGTCCAGCAGGGAGCGGACCCGCTCGGCGCGGTCGCCGGGCACGTCGCCGTCGTAGTCCGTGCCCGGGTATGTACCCTCGGTGAACTTCGGGGTCTCGTTGTCGACGTACTGCGCACCGACGTCGTGGCGGGAGTCGAGCTTGCTGGTGGGCGGGTCGGAGAAGTCGTCGCTGTAGTACTCCGGGGGCGCGACGAAGTCCTTGGCGCGGCACTGGGGTGCCGGGGTCATGGTCTGCTTGTCGCCGTTGACGTCGGTGACCTCGAACGAGGACTCCGACAGCGTCCGGTTCTCGTCGACCGTCGTCCACTCGACCTTGAACAGGTCCAGGCCCTGCCACTTGAGCCCGGCCCCGCCGCTGCCGGTGACCTTGTCGACGTCGTAGGTCAGCTCGCGCACGTTGGCGTAGTCCTCCGCCGCCTCGTACAGCGTGCCGCCGTCCTGGTCCGCACCGTCGATCTCGACGTCGCCCTTGATGAGGTTGCCCTCCCGGTCCCGCGGGAAGAGCTCGTCGATCGTCGGGCCGAGCACCTCGCGCAGCTCGGGATACTGGTTGAAGTCGATGATCATCTCGCGCTTGGAAAGCGTGCCCGACTCGCCCGTCGAGCTGTACCCGCCGGTCACCTTGAAGCCGTACGGCAGCACCACGTCGACGTCGACGCCCGCCTTGTAGAGCGTGCGCAACACCTGGTCGTCCATGGAGATGATCAGCCGGGACAGCTCGCCGTCCTTGTTCCACAGCACCGACGTGCTCGTGGTGCCGCGCCACTCGGCACCGACCTGCCCCTTGCCCTTGACCGCGCCGTTGCTGTCCTTGGTGAACGGCTGCTTGCCGGACAGCTCGGCGCCGATGAGGAACCCGCCGATGTCGGACGACGTGTAGGTCGCCTGCCGGCTGCCGTCGGACCAGCGCCGGTCCTCGACCTGCACCTCGCCCTCGTAGCCGCCCTCGACCATGCCCTTGAGCGCGATGTCACCGGTCTTCGGACCCCACTTCAGGCCGCCCTTGAGCTTGACCTTCTTGATGTCGCTGTCGGCCTCGGCGAGCTCGTGGTGCTCGGGCTCCTCGTCACGCAGGTTCTCGGCCTCCTCGACGTACGGGTTCCTGCCGCACCCGCCGGTCCACTGGACCATCGCCCCCGAGCAGCTGTTCTGCTTGCCGTTGACGTCGTCATACTTCTTGTACCAGTCGATCCACTTCTGGGCCGCCTGCATGTCGGTGAACTCGTAGGTCTTGTCCTTCGCGTATCCCGTGATCCCCGCCACGTCGAAGCTGATCAGCGAGCCGCCCACGTCGCTGCCGCTCACGCCGGCGCCCATCTCCACGCCCCGCAGCACGTGGATGCGGATGCGACCGTCGCCGAGCTTCTCGATGAGCGTCCCGTTGCTGTTGCCCCACCGGAAGAACAGGAACTGGACGTTCTCGCTCTCCACGTGCCCGGTCGTCTCGACCACGCAGGGCGGCGCCATGGTGGTGTACCGGGTCGTGATGCAGTTGGCCAGCTCGCCCGAGCGCGCGGCGCGCTCCTTGCCGGGCTCGGCATCGAGATAGGCCTGCCACTCCTTCTCGCAGCCCTTGGGCACGGGGTAGTCCCGGCAGCCGACCTGGACGCGCGGCGGGGCGCCCTCGTCGATCTCCTCGCTGGTGGGCAGTGCGTTGGCGCACGACTCGTCGTTCGGGTCGTCCTGGGGGCCGCCCCGGCCGGTCGTGATGCAGTCGACGTACTCCCGCAGGTCCTCGGCCCGGTACCGGCCGTCCTCGAGCCCGTCCGGCCGCTTCTCGTCGCACGACGTCGGCACGGGGTACCAGGTGCAGCCGATCTGGACGACCGCGGTGTCCTCGGGCTTGTCGGCGCGGTCGACGTGGTCGAACGTGACGTCCTCGTCGCAGTCACCCGTGGGCGGCGGGTAGTCGCCCCCTCCGCCGCCACCACCGCCACCACCCCCCGTGTCCTCACCGGCGCACTCCTGCCCTTCCTCCTTGACGATCGGGTCGACGGCACACAGCCACTGCTCGCTGACGTCCGCCGCCACCGGGCTCGCCGCCGCCAGCACGATGCCCACCACCAGCAGCAGCAGACCGATGACCGCGACGTACTCCGTCAGTGCCTGCCCGGCCTCGCGATCCCGACTGCTCATGTCCGCAAACTAGGGACGGACGGTGAACCACACCTGTCCGCAAGCCGTCCTCCGGGGATACAGATCCACCCCATCTGCGCAGGTCATGGGCCCGCGGCACCACGCAGTGGGGCCACGGGCCCAGAACCGCCGGTGGTTTCACCCGCCCGCCCACGGCTCCTTGGACTCCACGGTCTTGTCGTCCTGGTCGTACGAGTAGTTGCCGCCGAATCGGGTCCGCGACGTCAGCCGCCACCGGCGTCGCCGCCGCGACCACCACGGCGACCCCCGGCAACACGGGCCGCTCACGGCTGCTTGAACTTCACGGTCTTGGTGTCCGGGTCGTAGTCGTAGTTGCCCGTGAACCCCCAGTTGATCCAGCCGCCGTCGCCCTTGTTCTTCACCGTGCCCTGGTTGATCCCGATGACGTCCATCCCGTCGACCGTGGCCAGGTGCACGAACCCGAACAGGCCGCTGAAGTTGAAGTTGCCGAAGTCCTTCACGACCAGGATGTTCTTGTCCGGGAAGGCCGCGGAGTACTCGTCCAGCAGCGAGTGCACCCGCTCGGCCCGGTCCTTCGGGACGTCGCCGTCGTAGTCCGTGCCCGGGTAGGTGCCCTCGGTGAACTTGGGTGACTTGTTGTCCACGTACTCGGTACCGATGTCGTGGCTCTGCTGCCCGATCTGCGTGGGCGGGTCGGAGAAGTCGTCGCTGTAGTAGGCGGGCGGCTGCTCGAAGTCCTTGGCCCTGCACTGCGGCGCCGGCGAGACCTTCTGCTTGTTGCCGTCCACGTCGGTCACCTCGAACGACGACTCCGAGAGGATCTGCTCCTCGTCCACCGAGGTGAACGACACCTTGAACAGGTCGAGCCCCTGCCACGTCAGGCCGCCGCTGCCGCCCTCGGTCGATCGCGTCGCGTCGTAGGTCAGCTCGCGCACGTTGGCGTAGTCCTCGGCGGCCTCGAACAGCTCGCCGCCCTCCTCGTTCTGCCCGTCGATCTCGACGTCGTCCTTGATCAGGTTGCCCTCCTTGTCCCGGGGGAACACCTCGTCGATCTTCGGGCCGAGCTTCTCGCGCAGCTCCGGGTACTGGTTGAAGTCGATGATCAGCTCGCGCTTGGAGATGGTGCCCTCCTCCTCGGAGGTGCTGTACCCGCCGTTCACCGCGAAGCCGTACGGCAACGCCACCGAGAGGTCGATGCCCGCCTTGTACAGCGTGCGCATCACCTGCTCGTCCATCGAGATGATCAGCTTGGAGAGCTTGCCCTCCTTGTCCCAGGCCGCCGTCGTGCTGGTGGTGCCCTTCCACTCCATGCCCACCGAGCCCGAGCCGGCGCCCGAGCCGGAGCTGGTCTCCTTGCCGTCCTTGTCCTTGGTGAACGGCTTCTTGCCGCCCAGCGAGGCCCCGATCAGGAACCCTCCGATGTCGGACGACGTGTACGTGGCCGTGCGGCTGCCGTCGGACCAGCGCCGGTCCTCGACCTGGACCTCGCCCTCGTAGCCCCCCTCGACGCTGCCCGTCAGGGAGAACGGCCCGTTCTTGCCGGTCAGGCTGAGACCGCCCTTGAGCTTCACCTTCTTGATGTCGCTGTCCGCCTCGGCCAGCTCGTGGTGCTCGGGCTCCTCGTCCTGGAGGTCCTGCACGTCGCCGACGTCGGGCATGTGGTCGGGCGGCGGCGGGCAGTAGCTCATCGGCGGCGGACAGTTGCGGCCGCCCCCGCTGTAGACGATGGACTTGGCCATGTCGTACCGCTTGTACCAGTTGATCCACTCCTGGGCCTTGGTCATGTCCGTGAACTCGTACGTCTTGTCGGTCCCGTACCCCGTGATGCCGGCGATGTCGAAGCTGACCGGCGAGCCGCCCACCTCGCTGCCGCTCGCGCCCGCGCCCATCTCCACCCCGGTCAGGATGTGGATTCGGATACGCCCGTCGCCCAGCTTCTCGATCAGCGTCCCGTTGCTGTCGCCCCACCGGAAGAACAGGAACTGGATCTCCGAGCTGTCCACGTGCCCGGTGGCCTGGACCACGCAGGTCGGCTCCATCGACTTGTACTTCTCGGTGATGCAGTTGGCCAGCTCCCCGGACCGCGCGGCCCGCTCCTTGCCGGGCTCGGCGTCCTCGTAGGCCGCCCACTCGGCCTCGCAGCCCTTCGGCACCGGGTACTCACGGCAGCCCACCTGCACCCTCGGCGGGGCGTCCTCGTCGATCTCCTCGCTGGTCGGCATCGTGTTCACGCACGACTCGTCGTCCGGGTCGTCCTTGGGCCCGCCCCGGCCGTCGAGCACGCAGTCGACGAAGTCCTGGATCTCCTCCTCCAGGTACACCTGGTCCTCGGTGTCCCGGTCCAGGTGCCCGTCCGGCATGTTCGCCGAGAAGCAGATGGTCGGGCCGGGGTACCAGACACAGTCGATCTGCACGACGGCGGTGTCCCACTGGGAGTCGGGCTTGTCCACGAAGTCGAAGGTGACGTCGTCCTCGCAGCTGCCCGACGGCGGGCTGTAGTCGTCCCCCGGGCTCGGCGAGTCCTCGGGCTCCCCGGGATCGCCGTCGTCGTCGACGCAGTGGTCTGCGCCCTCCTCCTTGACGATGGGGTCCACCGCGCACAGCCACTGCTCGCCGATGTCCGCGGCCACCGGGGTGGCCGCGGCGAACACGATGCCCACCACCAGCAGCAGCAGACCGATGACCGCGACGTACTCGGTGAGCGCCTGCCCGTCCTCGCGTCCGGGACGCAGAACACGGAGCACCCCTGCGCGACGGCCGGCGTTCACCTCGTCGTCACTGGTCATTCATTCACGGTATGGACCAGCCGGGTAGAGGACGACGGCCCGGCGGCCCAACCGTGCGCCCAAAAACCTCTGGGCCCGGGGGCCTACTCCTTGGCCACCAGCGTCAGCACCTCGTAGGTCGCCACCTGCTCGTCGCGCTGGTTGGTGAGCACAGCGTCCCAGCGCACCTCGCCGTACTCCTCGTCCTCCCGCGGGGTGATCTGGGCCGCCGTCAGCCGCACCCGGATCGTGTCCCCGGGCGAGACCGGCGTCAGGAACCGCAGGTTCTCCAGGCCGTAGTTCGCCAGCACCGGGCCTGGAGCCGGATCCACGAACAAGCCCGCCGCGAAGGACACGAGCAGGTACCCGTGGGCCACGCGCCCGGGGAAGAACGGGTTGGCCGCGGCGGCCTCCTCGTCGGTGTGCGCGTAGAAGGTGTCGCCGGTGAACTCGGCGAAGTGCGTGATGTCGTCCAGCGTGACCTCGCGCGGTTCCGACTCGACGGCGTCGCCGATCCGCAGCTCCGCGAGCGACCGGCGGAAGGGATGCCCCGCGTCGGTGCGCGACGGCGCCCCCGCCCGCCACCGGCCGGTCAGCCCGGTCAGCGCTGCGGGCGTGCCCTGCACGGCGGTGCGCTGCATGTAGTGCTCGACGGCGCGGACGCCACCCAGCTCCTCGCCCCCGCCGGCGCGGCCCGGGCCGCCGTGCACCAGGTGCGGCACGGGCGAGCCGTGGCCGGTGGAGGAGCGCGCGTCGTCCCGGTCGAGCACCAGCACCCGGCCGTGCAGCGGCGCGATCCCGGTCACGAGGTGCCGCACCACGTCGGGGTCGGCGGACGCGACCGTCGCCACGAGCGAGCCGCCGCCCAGGTTCGCCAGCCGGACGGCGTCGTCCAGGTCGCGGTAGCCGATCACCGAGGCGACCGGGCCGAAGGCCTCGACGTCGTGCACCGCGGGCGCGTCGGCGTCATCGAACCGCAGCAGGAGGGGCGCGACGAACGCGCCGTCGGGCGCGGGGGCCCGCGTGCCGTCCGCGTGCACCACCTCGGGCTCCGCGAGGTCACCGACCACGATCTGCCCGCCGCCCGCGACGAGCTCGCGGACGCTGCGCAGCACCTCCTCCTTCTGCGCGGCGCTCGCCAGGGCGCCCATCGTGACGCCCTCGGCCCGCGGGTCGCCCACGACGACGCGCTGCGCGATCCGCTCGCGCACGGCGTCGACCACGGCGTCCTGGCGGTCCGCCGGGACGATCACCCGCCGGATCGCGGTGCACTTCTGCCCGGCCTTCACGGTCATCTCGGTGACCACGGAGGCGACGAACGCCGTGAACTCCGGGCTCCCGGGCTCCGCGTCGGGGCCGAGCAGGGCGGCGTTCAGCGAGTCCGTCTCGGCGGTGAGGTGCACGCCCCGGCGGATCACGGCGTCGTCGACCGCGAGCACGCGCGCCGTGGAGGCCGAGCCGGTGAAACCCACGGCGTCGCGCACGTCCAGGAAGTCCAGGAACCCGCGGGCCGGGCCGCTGACGAGCTGGAGCGACCCCTCCGGAAGAAGGTCCGCGTCGACGATCGCGCGCACCGCGGCCTCGGCGAGGTAGGCCGTGGCCGACGCCGGCTTGACGATCGTCGGTACCCCGGCGAGGAAGGCCGGCGCGAACTTCTCCAGCATGCCCCAGACGGGAAAGTTGAAGGCGTTGACCTGGAAGGCGACGCCCGGGCGCCGCAGCCGCACGTGCTGGCCGCCGAACGAGCCGTCGCGCGACAGGTTCTCCGGAGGGCCGTCCACCAGCACCTGCGCGTTGGGCAGCTCCCGACGCCCCTTGGACCCGTAGGTGAACAGCACGCCGATGCCGCCGTCGATGTCGACCGCGCTGTCCCGCCGGGTCGCGCCGGTGCGCAGGCTCACCTCGTACAGGCCGTCCTTGACGCCGGTCAGGTGCTGCGCGAGCCGCTTGAGCAGGAGCGCCCGCTGGTGGAACGTCAGCGCGCCGAGCGCCGCCTGGCCCACCGTCCGGCCGTACTCGACCACGGCCCCCAGGTCGATGCCGCCGGCGGCGACCGACACGACCGGCTCGCCCGTCGCGGCGTCGCGCACCACCTGCCCGTCGCCGTCCGACGGCGGGCGCTGCCACGCCCCGAGGACGTAGCTGTCGAGCTGGCGAACCGGGGTCTCCGTCGCGGTCATGACGCTTCCTCTCCACTGTCCGAACGTGTCTCGTGCTCAGGTGATGTCACTCGTCCCACCGGAAGAACCCCTCGCCGGCCTTGCGCCCCAGCCGGCCCGCCGCGACCATCTCCCGCAGCAGCGGCGGCACGGCGAACCGCGGCCCCAGCTTGCGCTCGAGGTGCTCGGCGATGCCGAGCCGCACGTCCAGCCCGACCAGGTCGGTCAGCCGCAGCGGGCCCACCGGGAACCGGTAGCCGCGCACCATCGCGGTGTCGATGTCGGCGGGCGAGGCCACGCCCTCCTCGACCATGCGGATCGCCTCCAGACCGATCGCGACGCCCAGCCGGGAGCTCGCGAAGCCCGGCGAGTCGGACACGACGATCGAGGCCTTGCCGAGGTCGGCCACCCAGGCGGCCGCCTCCTCGACCAGGACCGGCACGGTCCTCGCGCCCCGCACGATCTCGACCAGGGCCGAAGCGGGCACCGGGTTGAAGAAGTGCAGCCCGACGAACCGCTCGGCGTGGTCCAGGTGGCCGGCCAGCGCGTCGACCGACAGGGACGAGGTGTTGGTCGCCAGCCAGGCCGTCGGCGGCAGCACCGCCTCGACACGGCCCAGGACGTCGACCTTGGTCGCGAGGTCCTCGGGTACGGCCTCGACCACGAGTCCGGCCTCCGCGACGTCGGCCAGGGCGGTGGTCACGCGCGCCCGGCCCAGCAGCTCCGGGGCGGTCCGCGGGGTGCTCCCCCGCTCCACGCTCGCCGCCACGGCGCGCTCCAGCCCGGCCCGGGCCCGCGCGGCCGCCTGGTCGTCCCGCTCGACGACGACGGTGGTGGCCCCCGCGAGGAGGAACGCGTGCGCGATCCCGACGCCCATGCGGCCGCCGCCCACCACACCGACCGTCCGCGGCAGCGTCATGGCTTCTTCCGTTCCAGGAAGGCGGTCATCCGCTCGCGCTTGGCCGGCGACTCGAACAGCACGGACTGCGCGACGTCGTCGACGTCGGGGTGGGCGTCCCGCGGCGCCCGGAAGACCCGCTTGGTGTAGCGGACCGCGAGCGGGTCCTGCTCGGCGATACGGTCGGCGAGCGCGTCGGCCGCGGCGACCAGTCCGGCCGACGGGTGCACGGCGCTGACCAGCCCCGCCGCCAGGGCCTCGGCGGCGTCGAGCACCCGGCCGGCGAGCAGCATCTCGAGCGCGAGGGCCTCACCCACGAGCTCCTTGAGACGCCAGGTCGCGCCCGCCGCCGCGATGATGCCGAGGCCCACCTCGGGGTTGCCGAACCGGGCGTTCACACCGGCCAGCCGGAAGTCGGCGGCGTAGGCCAGCTCGGCGCCGCCGCCCAGCGCCCAGCCGTCCACGGCCGCGATCACCGGCATGGGCAGCCGCGCGATGCGCACGAACAGCCGGGAGTTGATGCCGGCCAGCGCGTCCTCGCGGCCGCGCTCGCGCAGCTCCGCGATGTCGGCGCCCGAGGCGAAGACCTTCTCGGTCCCGGACAGCAGCAGCAGGCGCGGGCGCTCCTCCAGCTCGGCGCAGACCGCGTGCAGCTCGTCGACCATCGCGCGGTCGATCGCGTTGCGCACCTCCGGGCGGTCCAGGCGCACGTGCAGGCGGTCCGCGCGGTCCTCCACGCGCCGCAGTGCTGGCATGGCCTCATCACCTCGGGTCGTGCCGGGGGTAGCGTCGTCGCTACTTACTGACCGTTCGTTCTGTAGCAGCATCGCATGTGCGGTCGCCGGGTTCAAGACCGGTTCCGCCCGGGGACCGACACCCGTCGCGTCGGAGCTGCTCGGGTGGTGGCTCCGCCGCGGCGGAAGCCCTGACCTGGACGTCACCGCCTGGTTCGCGACTCGCACATGGCGCGTGCGTCGCCGTTCCCGCCTGAGGTTCTGTTCAGACCACGAGCTCCTGCCCGCACGGCCGGCGTTGAAACGATGCAACATCGTGGCCCGAACAGAACCCCAGGAGTCGGCTGGCAGCGGCAGCGGCAGCGGCCCACGCGCCAGGACAGCCGGCCGCGGCGAAGGCCTAGGTGTACTGAGCCGTCAGGTTGGTGACACTCGGGCTGCGGGTGGGCGTCCGTGGCTGGAGTGGATGCGTTCAGTGTTGTAGTGCTCGATCCAGGGTG